>JAILMZ010000044.1 GCA_024692105.1 Saccharofermentans sp. | reverse complement strand
AGTGCAAGAATTACTGCGATAACGACATACCGTGAAAACAGAACCGTCTGGTTACAAAACATGAAAGAAATAGCATAACAACCAACAAATGGGAAAAGCATTTGAGGAAAATGAATTTACACACAATTTAGGACTTGACCCGAAATTCGCTAATAATTCGCTGGAATTGGTGTTTTCAGCGACTTTTCAGCGACTCACAAAAAAATCCCCGCGCGTGGCGGGGACTCATAATCCATATTCTAAAACCTTAAGTATTGATCACTGTCGTCGTGCACATCATGAGCAGCATGAGCGCGACTTCCTCTGCGATGATCATTGCAAGGGCGCTGTTGGCGACCACTGCCGCGCCTGCCGAGTTCACGCCTTCGCCGCCTGTTGCGTATACGTCGCTTGCGAGCATTGCCGCGAACATAAGGCGCGATTTGGCATCTATCTCGATGCCTGCGAACGCGCCGCTGTCCTTGAGGTATGCCGCAGCCTCAATAATCTCGCTTACGAGCTGGTCAGCAGGCATGTCGACGTCGATGAGAGTAGCGAGGGCAGGGAACTCGAGGTATGTTCCGAACTTGGACTTCTGTGCCTTGAATGCGTTGAAGATCTCTGCGACCTTGTCGCACTGCGCCTTTACGTCATCGTCCGTGAGGGCGATAATCTGCGAGAGTGCCTGTACCGAGTTTGCCTCAGCACCGAGTCTTAACTCTTTCCTTGTGTAGTTGTAGCACTCTTCCATGTCGTCGATGATGTCGCCTACGTCACGCCCTGTCATGGCAAGGAGCGCTGCCAGTGCGAGGTCTTCGGAGTCGGTGAGGAAGGGGTGCTTTTGGGACATGCGGCGCATGATCTCGTCTGTTTTCGCCTTGAGCTGTTTCGCGTCGGCCTTGCGGTCGCTGTCGCAGATGATCATGGCGGTGAGAACCATGTAGGAGTTGTCGAAGAAACTTCCCTGCGAGAAAACGTTGTAGACTTCCGTGAGGTCGTCGAGGTACCTCTCGGGATCGACGGTCATCGCCATCCTTGCAAGAACGCACAGCTCGGATGCATCGCGGAATGCCGAGAAGAAATTCTTCTTCATCCTTAATATCTTGCGGGACTCCTGCATCCTTACAATGTCTGCTCCCTGGCCCGCGATCGCATACAAAAGCGCCGCGACTGCAGTGCTCATTCCCATCTCCATAGAGAACGCCTTGTCGACAGCCTTCTTGTTGTTCGCGAGAAGTTCGAGTTTACTAGTGAATTCCTGATTCATGGTAGGTCTCCTGTGTTGCAATATTATTCCCTTAACTATTGTAACACTTGAAAGACCGAATCAGTGAGTAGCCTTCTTGTCCTCGTACAGCGCCTCGTCCGCCTTGGCGAGCGCGCCCTGGAAACTCTTGAGGTCGCCGCTGTAGCTTGCGTAGCCGATGCTCGCAGTGAGGTCGTATCCGGGGTTGGCTTCCTTGTTGAGCCTGACCAGAGTATTCTTGATGTTTGCACAAAGTGCCTTGATCGCTTCTTCGTCGTCGGTCTTGATTATCATGATGAACTCGTCGCCGCCGTAACGCGCGATGAACGAGCGGACCGACAGGAAAGAGCAGGCCATTTTCAGGGCATCGGCAGTGCGGCGCAGTGCCATGTCGCCTTCGACGTGACCGAACTGGTCGTTGATCTGCTTGAACTTGTTGAGGTCTATCATGAGCACGTAATGCTCGTCGCGGTCACCGCCGGGACGTCCGTGCTCGGTGGCAAGATATTTCTTGAGCTGCGTGCGGTTATTCAGGTGCGTAAGCTCGTCCATCGAGACCTGGTCGTCCAGCGAGATGATGTAGATGTAGATCATGTTGATCGTGACGCCGAAACAGAACAGCACTCCATTGAAGAACAGTGTCTGCACCACGCCGAAAAAGACGAGCACCAGCGGGTATGCGGCGCAAACCAAGTACTGCCTGCGTACCGCGTAGTTTTCCCTTTTGAACGCGCGGGAAAATGACCGTATTGAACTTGCAATGATGTACAGCGTGGGTATTGCGATGAAGAGATAGTAGTAAGTGTCGGTCAGCGTAAAGTCTTCCTTGAGAACGGCCGAGGGGAAGAAGAGGAACAGCACTGCCATGGTGATTATATTCAGCGCCACGGGGATCGAAATGATTATCCTTTTCTTGACGTTCTTGATGTATTTGGCATTCTGCGAGATCTCGATGTATATGAACCAGAATACTGCGATGGCTGTGAGGAACACGGCATTCGCGAAATTAACTATAGATGACCAGAACTGCGTGCGCGGCAATACGTTATGCAGCATCATTACCCAGAAGATGTCGCTGGTGAAATACAGCATGTAGCAGATGACGTTGTTGATGAAGAAGATCTGCTTCGTCTGGCGGCCGACCGTCCCGATCTCGCGGAAC
Source organism: Saccharofermentans sp. (assembly GCA_024692105.1). The sequence continues at coordinate 13,466 of JAILMZ010000044.1, read as the reverse complement.
AGCATGATCGCAAACAGTATGATACAGACGACATTCGCCTCTACATAGAAGAATGTATAGTCCAATTCCACAGTCCGTCTCCCTTGGGTATCGTTTTGCTACAAGTTAATAATAAAATATGACTTTTGAAGTGTAATTAATGAACCGATAACGAATTGTAAACTATCGGGGCATGCATTGCCTGCGGATATTCAACAGAAAGTGCCCTGCCACAGGGATGTTTTCGTTGAATCTATTTGCCCGTAATGCACGGCGGCACGCAATTGTCCCAATCGAGCGCACTATCGGGGATCAAAGTGTCAAAAGCGCCCCATACCTGCGCCGCGAAATACTCCTCGTCGAAGTTATTCTTGTCATACATGAATGCATAGATCATCTCGCGCCCCGGACGGTAGCGGTTTTTCGAATAAAAGTTAATCTTGTGGGCGGTCCTGGCAGAATACTCGTAAGAATCGGCCATGCCGCAGACCTCAGCATAAATGCAGCGGTCAATCTCATATAACGACAGAAGAAAATCCGGAACAAAACCTTCGGGATTATCTACTTCAATGTCAGGTTCATACTTGTACGGAATACCGTTATCCTTGAAGAAATCTTTGGCAAACTGCTCGTTCTTTGATTTCAAAACATCGTCACCGCTGTATACCGGGTTTTCGACCGGTATCTTATTGACTTTATGTGCAACTGAAGCAAAGAAATCATTATCCATGTGATGCGGATCGTAGGTATTGCAGATCGGGAACCTCACCATAGGCGGCTCGAAACTATACGTCGAACGCCAATCCACCAAGAGCAGGTCATACTCGGCTTTGACTTTTAAGAACCGCTCGACATGCGGTGTGTATTTTTTGCCCAGTGCACTGTCCAGAAAGTACCGTTTCTGCGTCCTTCTGGGTCATAGTGGATATACACGCATGGTTTGCCCTGATATTTTCCGAACCTGCCGTGGATCATCCGGCGCAATAATTGCTCTCTGTACCTGATCTTCACAGCATGAACTCTCATTGGTAAACGCATATACAACTCCCCTTTCGTTGGTGTCTTCATTGTATATGCGTAGACCCCTCGAAAAACCTGACAAAAACCGACAAAAACCGACAAAAATACGCGCTCCTCAAAGGAACGCGTTTTCAGTCAAAAAGCCTTATTTTACGCGGTTTTAAGCCTTCAGCATCCCCACGAGCCACGCGGGATCGGGCGACTTCATGTCCTTGTCGAGCGCCATTTCTTCCATGATGCCCTGGACCGCCGACCAGAAGCACCTGGACAAGAGCACAGCATCGCCCTTGCGGAACACGCCTGCCTTTTGGCCTGCCTTGATCAGTCCCGCAGTGAACTCTATGGAATCCACTTCCATCGCAGCCTTGCGCGCTTCTTCGGGCATGCCGGGACGCCTGACCTGGCCCATCAGCACGAACATGTTGAACACCCACGGCTGCTCTTTTGCAAAGGAAAACAACTGCGCGAGGAAGCCTTCAAGATATTTGTCCGCGGGAACGTATGCCATTGCCTCAGAAGCGGGACCCGAGCTCAGCGCGCGCGTGCCATCTGCGCCCATCTTTACGAGCGCAAGCAGCAGGTCTTCCTTGGACTCAAAGTAGTGGAACATCAGGCCCGTGCTCATCGGCACGGCTGCTGCTATGTCGGTGATCTTGGTGTCGTGGTAACCCTTCTCGACGAACAGCTGCAGCGCCGTCATCAGGATCGCCTGTCTGCGTTCTTCTTTCTGTTCCTTACGAGTAGCCATGCCTCAGATCTCGATGCTCCTTTTGTCCCTTTTGAGGATCCTCTGTACCGCGAACTTGCCGGAGACGACCGCGATGGGAAGTCCGCCGGGGCTCATTACCCATTGGCCTGCGATGAAGAGGTTAGATACGCCCTTGACGACGCCCTTGAACCTCATCTGCCTGTTGCCGACGGTCGTAACGAAACCCATGTACGATCCGTGGTACGCATTACAGTATCTATTATACGTCAGAGGCGTCCAGCAATCGAGCAGTTCGATCCTGCCTTCGAGCTCGGGGAACTCTGATACGATGCGCGCGGTCAGTTCGTCTGCGAGCTCCGCCTTGCGTGCCTTGTACTCTTCCTCGGAAAGGCTTGCCCAGTACTCGTAGTCTGCGTCTGTCTGCACTACGTTTGCCTGCAGCACGGCCTTGCCCTCCGGCGCGAAACTCTTGTCATACGCATATGACTTAACAGACATCCTCGTAAACTTCTGATCGCCTATGGACAGCGGCTCGCAGTCGAAGAAGATCGTGTCCTCTGCGCTGAAATCGTCGTCTATCGCATATGCCACCTGGAAACCGCTCGTAACGGGGTAAGCCTTGCGGTCCTCGTATGCTTTCGCGAGGTCCTTGGGCATGTACTTGCGGTCGATGAGGCGGCCGAACAGGAAATCCGTGTCAACTGCCGTGATGACCTCGTCTGCCTTTACGATCGTGCCATCGGGAAGCTCGATGCCCGTCGCGCGCCTGCCCTCGATGACGATTCTCTTTACGGGTGCGTTTGTGTGCAGCACGCCGCCCATTTCCTTGAATCTTGCAACAATGCGGAGGCTCATCGCGAGCGAACCCTTGAGCGGTATTTTGCCGTTGCCGGATGCCATCGTCGCGTACGAGACGAGCAGGGAGTAGGCAGTGTAGTCAGCAGGGAGGTAGTCTGTCATGAGCTTCTTCATGACGGGCGACTTGAACCTCTCGGCGAGCTGTGCACAGCTGATCTTGCCGTACTCTTTGGTGACCTTGGGGAAGTCCGCCATGTCCTTTCCCATCTCGATGTAGTCCTTGATGCCCATCATGTCGAGCGGCTTGTCGGAAGGGATGATGCAGGATTTCGCGTACTCGACGTGCTGTATGAACTTTCTGATCTCTTCTTCGTCCTCAGGTGCTGCTGCGATGAGTTCAGCCTGTGTTTTCTCGAGGTCGTTCCAGAGGCTTACTTCCTTGTCTCCGAGCCTTGAAGCGTAGAACCTTGTGGTGTCTGCGTACTCCGTGTTCTCATCGATCGCGCCGCAGGTCTTCCATACCTCCCAGAGCTTTGTGTCGGGGTCTGTGCCGGTCAGCCAGTGGATGCAGTTGTCGATGTGGTATCCCTTGCGGTTCCATCCTATGCACTCGCCGCCTGCGATAGGGTTCTTCTCATAGATCTCCGCGTCGAAACCTGCCTTCAGCGCGTAGATTCCTGCAGACAGACCTGCGATGCCGCCGCCAACGATGATTACCTTCTTCTTTGAGTTTTCCATTCTTATATCCTCCGTTGTTTTTATATCGTTTTCTTCGTTCGTTGAATTCTCGTTCAATGAACGCAAGTTCAATATAAAACATCCCGGAGAGTTTGTCAACTGCCTTTTTGTCGCCACACAACAGATCTGGCGCGTTTGTTATAATTGACTACATATAGGGGGATATTGGTAATGCACGGATTTAAGACGAAACTCACGGTGCTCGGACTTGCTGCGGTCATGGCCTGCTCAGTCGCAGGTTGCGCCGTAAACTCAGCAGTTCCGGAAACACCTTCGGAGGTCTCGGAGTCTGAGACGACCGAAGAGCCGACCACGACCACAACAGAGGAGACCACCACCGAGGCGACAACCACGGCTGAGACAGAACCGTCATACGTTCCCATGCTTGGCAGCTGGGAAGTAAGCTCTGACACTGACGTTAACCCCGATATGTTTGACAAGTTCAACACGGCCGTGACAAACACCAATGACATGTGGCTCTGCCCGCGTTTCTATCTTGCAAGCCAGTCCGTCTCCGGCACGAAACACTGCTATCTGGCGACCGCCAACATGACAATGGACGACGGCACCAAAGACACCTTCTGGGTACTCGTGTACATCTACGAAGACCCGGACGGCAACTGTTCTTTGCTGGACACCAGCCTTCTCAAGTGGAACTACGAACCCACTTCATCAGGCTTCGTCTCGCAGGCCGGGTTCCCGGATGACATCTCTCCCAATGCATATAAGGGCATCCCCGATGACTATAAGACCAAGCCCTATAAGAGCATGATCAAAGAAGCCCTCGCTGAGTGCGATCTTGAGACTGACCTCGATGTCGAGGCATATATCGGATGCGCCGTGCAGGGTGCAAACTTTACGTTCCTTACAAAGGAGACTGACGATGACGGCAACTCCTGCTGGGGCCTGCTCGTTTGCGACAGCACTGACGGATCTACCAAATACATCGGCTTCTACCCATTTGAGATCGGAGTGTAAAGGAGGGCGCGCATGGACGGGACACAAGAGAATATCATCCGGCAACGTGCTGATTATAAAGATGCGCAATCTTCACGAATGTACGACGGATTGCGTGAGGATTTCATCAGCGGCCTGAGCGGTTTCTACTCGAATAACGTGATGCCTCCGCGCGCATCCATCAACATGCGCCGCGCCCTGACCGAGCACAAGAAACGCCTCGACAGCAAGGGCATCACATACAAAGAGACGTATACTCCCGTGGAAGAACCCAGGGTGCAGGAACTTAAAGTTGTTTCCTATGCCTTCCCGACGGTGGATGTGTCGGAGCATTTCGACATCGCGACGGAGATGACGGACGGCAAGTGCGGCATCCGCTGCAACGACGAGACAGACGACATATTGCACCTCCAGGTCATCGACAGGAGGGACAAAGAGGAAGGCGAAACCGACGAGGGCGAGATAATGCTCGTGTGCCCTAACTGCGGTAGCCAGGCTGATGCGGATACTCTCGCAGGCGGCTGCCCGAAATGCGGCACTAAGTTTCAGATCGACGATCTCTACCCGTGCGTCAACACTTACTACCACCGTCCGTACCCGCTGCCTTCGCAGTCGGACGATGCGACGGTGAACCGTTTCAAGCTCGCGATCAAGATCGGCGGAGCACTTGGTGTGTGCATGGGCGTGTACAGCGCGGTCTCGGAGTTTCTTTCCGCCGGCAGGATCCTGCAAAGCATTACCATAGGTGCCGGCAACTTCGTTTTTGGAAGCATGATACTGATACTGGTTGTGTATGCGATCCTGACTGTTATTTTTGCTGTTAGGTCGGTCGGAGGCGGCATGAAAGTCCTTGCCGATACTCTGGACATGAAGGGCATGTATTCTGCCAAGGTCAGGACCGAGGCCGCCGTCAGAAAGTACGATCTCGCTTTTTCCTACGAGGTGTTCGAGGGCAAGATCCTATCTGCGATCCGCACCATCGCATATTCCGATGACCGCAGTAACTGCAGCCTCTACATAGGCGACGACGATCTGTCATTCATGGACGAGCTGGTCGACATCCGTTACCGCGGCGCTTCCAAGTTCGAGAGTTCCTCACTCGTCGGCGATTACCTGCATATATCGATGACGGTCTATCTTGATAACATCTACTACACGGGCGATTATTTCACGCAGAAGAGGGAGAACTTCACCGTTAATCTCGTCCGCCACAAGTCGGTCAAGACGAGCCCGACATTCACCGCTTACAGTCTCAATTGCCCGACCTGCGGCGCGTCGTACGATGCGGTGGTTTCCTGCAAATGCCCGTTCTGCGGTGCTGAGGGCGATCTGTCAGGCTTCGACTGGAGCATCAACAGGATAACGAGAGAGACCGCCGGGTGACTACCTCACTTTTGCCTATGTTTTAACCAAGGTTTCACGCAAAACAAATTGGTTGTTGGGGCATAATCAGGCTACTAACAAGCTTCATAAACACCCCTCCAAAGGTAACCCGGGAAACATCCCGGGTTTTCTTATTGCGCAGCGATTTAAAAATGAGTAAAAAGTGTAGTAAATCCAGCCATTTACTCACTGATTTATACAAAACCAGCGTTTAATGAGTAAAAAGTGTAGTAAAATAGGTCATTTACTCATTTTTTACTCACTGGCATCTGCAAATGCCAAGCAATTGCGTGATCAGAACGGGTAATCTTCGCCCTCGTTAGTGATGAATCTGTGTCCCGTGAAATCCCCGCGCCTTGCAGCGAACAGATCCTTCAGGATCCCGGCAGCTTCGTACGATGACAGCGGCGCAGGATTGTCCTCTTTGCCGTCAGTCCTGATCCACCCCGGATGCACGGCGAAAATATTCACCTTACCCTCATCCTTGAAAGTGTTGTACAGGTTCATCGTCGCCATGTTGAGCGCCGCCTTGCCCATGCCGTAATCGATGAGGTTGGTGCGGTAACATTTCGAGATGCTGCCCGCCTCGGAAGAGATGTTCATTATGAGCGCCGTGCCGGGTGCCTTGATAAGCAGGGGATAGAATGCCTTGATGACGCGCATCGTGCCGACTGCGATTATGTCGACGGTGGTTGAGATCTTGTCTAAGTCCGCCTCGAAGAATCCCTTCTCCACATCGGGAGATACCCCGACCGCATTGTTGATGAGCGTGTCGATGTGGTCCACCTTCTGCGCGACTTCCTCCGCAGCCTTTTTGACCGACACCGTATCGAGAAGATCCATGACCGTGACGATGAGCTGATCACCGTACTTTGCTTTAAGTCCGTCTATATCCGGCGAAGGCTTTCTTACCGTCGCGATGACCGTGTCGCCCGCCTCGAGATATCGCAGTGCGAGGTTGTACCCGAGTGCGTACGACCTGCCGGTGCCCGTAACCATTACGATGTCTGCCATGTCAGTAGCCTTTCTGTCTGTCGACTGCGTGCGCGAGCGGGCGTCCTGCTGCATAGTTATGCAGGTCCTCGAGGAACATCTCGACATTCCTGTCCAGCGTGTGCGCGAGTGTCTGATTGCCCGCGATGTGCGGCGTGATAAGAAGGTTCTTCGTATGCCAAAGTCTGCTTTCTTCGGGAAGCGGCTCCTGCACGAAAACGTCCAGCGCGGCACCTGCTATCCTGCCTTCATCGAGACTGTCCGCGAGTGCTTCCTCGTCTATCGCAGAACCCCTGCCGACATTGACGATGTACGCGCCTTCGGGAAGCAGGTTAATGCGTTCGCGGGACAGGATGCCTTTGGTCTCAGGCGTGTCGGGAAGAGACATTACGAGGAGGTCTGTACGCTGCAGCATTTGATCAAGAGCGTCGATGCTTTCTACTTTGTCATAGACACTTTCTTTGCCTGCACCGCTCCTGTTGATACCGGTGATGCACGCAGGTTCGAATGCCTTTACGCGCTTTGCGAATTCCGTTCCGATGTCGCCCGTGCCGAGCACCGTGATGCGGCAGTCCTTGATGGACTTCTGCGCTCTCGGCATGCCCCATTCGCCGCGGATCGTCTCGGCATAAAATTCCGTCAGGCGGCGCATCATCATGAGTGTCACACCGATGATGTGCTCTGCGATCGTCACGCCGTAAGCGCCTGACGAATTGGTGAGAATGCAGTCGTCGTTTGCGAACTTGCCGGGCCCCATGAGATAATCCACGCCCGCGGAAGGAACGCACAGCCACTTAAGTGCCTTGCTCGTTCTTGCCGCCTCGGTGCCGAACCCGTACAGCACTTCCGCATCCCTGAAATCTTCGGGTATCTCATTCTCGCTTTCCACGAACACGACCTGCGCACCGACGCTTTCCGCTGCCTTCGTGATCAGGTCAACGTGCTTTTGCTCCAACACTTTGCTGAGTACTATTATCTTCACCTTGCATACACCTCGATTGTTTCCATTACTACAGGTATCCTGCATTCGATTTTGCCGTTGTATTTTGTCTCGACGTAGTCTGCAAAAAGCTGCGGATCCTCGCCATTGTTTGCGAACATGTCCCAGTGCCCGGGGATGACGAGCCTTGTGCCTGTTTCGCCTGCGAGATCAGCCGCTTCCTGGTATGTCATGTTACCGATGAGACCTTGTTTCAAGCGCTCGGCGTCGCGCCCGTTGATCGGCAGGAGTTCTGCGTCTATCGGACCGTGCGCTGTCAGTCTCGCGAGCATGCCTTCGTACCTTACGGTATCGCCTGCGTGATGTATCCGCACGCCGTTCGCTTCAACGATGTACTGCAGGTGAGGGTAGAGCCCGGTCGCATCATCCTTGTCAAGAAACTCATGTGCAGCCGCGACCGCGTGTATCGTGATATCGCCGAGCTGATATGTCTCGCCGTCGTTAAGTCCTACAGCATTTTCTTCCGTCACGCCGTCTGCGAGAACAGCTTCCATGTGCGCTCTCGGGAATATGAACTTAGCCTGCGGGTTCGTTCTCGCCCAGACCTTCCATGCTTCGTGGTCGATATGGTCGACGTGATCGTGTGTCCCGAGAAAAGCATCGATGCCGGTCAATGTTTCTTCTGCCAGCGGCGGCGGTGTCTGCCTGCCTTCCATTGGCGACGCGAAATAATCAATGCAGAGTGTCATCCCGCCGGTCTTGACCAGCAGTCCCATCTGCCCGAGCCATTGAAGTTCGATCTTGCGTGTATCAGATGTAGTAGACATAGTTTTCTTTGCGGGGTGCGGGATCATTTGAGGGTGCGGCGCTGTATCCGAGCGCGCAGTGTCCGATGCCTTCGTAATCGCCTTCGATACCGAGCTTTGCGAGGATGTTCTTGCCAAAATCCGACTCGAATTCTTCTTTTGCGCGGTGGATCCAGATGCTTGCCACACCGAGGCTCTCGGCCGCGTTCATGAGATTGCCCATTACGAGCGAGCCGTCATAAACGTGAGTGGGAACGCTCTTGTCTGCGAGCACGATCAGGATGACCGGCGCACCATAGAAAGGATCGAAACCTTCGCTCCAGCCGCCGATCTTGCGGTTTTCTTCCGAAATCTCATCTCTTAAGGCTTTGTCAGTCACCGCGATGATGACAGGACTCTGCTTGCCCATGCCCGTCGCAGAGTAAGTGCCCGCCTCGATGATGGCCTTCAATTCCTCGTCCTTCACCATGTCCGGCTTGAAACTCCTGCAGCTCCTTCTTGTCTTTAAAACCTTCAATGTCTCGTTCATGCGGCGTACCTCCGTGTTTTTTCTTAATATATCATCGGTCCGCGCACTCGTTATATCGAATGCGTTGCAATAATCGTGCGTAGTTTGGCTGATTCTGCGCATGCCCCGGGTGCAGTGATTTAAAAATGAGTAAAAAGTGTAGTAAAATAAGTCATTTACTCATTTTTTACTCACTGCCTCTGCAGCAGCACCTGCGTACGAACGAATTTCGCGTAATGCACGGCAGGTGATATAATCCCCGTATGCAAACTGAAGGTACGAACAAGAAGGTTTTGGTCGGAATGTCCGGCGGCGTTGACAGTGCCGTCGCGGCGCTCCTGCTGCAGCGCCAGGGCTACGAAGTCATCGGTGTGACGCTGCGCACGTGGGGCGGAGACAGTGGGGAAGAGGAAAGCCGCTGCTGCGAGATCGACGATGCCCGCAGGGTCTGCGAGATCCTCGGGATCAGGTTCCACCCCCACAACTGCACGATGCTTTTCGAAGAGAACGTCGTGACGCCTTTTGTGGACGCGTACCTGGACGGTCTTACGCCGAACCCCTGCATCGAGTGCAACAAGTTCGTCAAGTGGGCGAAAATGCTCGAGCTCGCGGACATCTTCCAGGCAGACTACGTTGCCACCGGGCACTATGCTTTCGTCGAGCAGTTGCCGAATGGAAGGTTCACCGTGCGCAAGGCGGCGAATGTCGGCAAGGACCAGACTTACATGCTGTACAAGCTTACGCAGGACCAGCTCGCGCGCACGCTGATGCCGCTCGGGCAGTACACCAAAGATGAGGTGAGAAAGCTCGCGGAAGAGGCGGGGCTGCCTTGTGCGCATAAGGAAGACTCGCAGGAGATATGTTTCGTGACGGACGGAAGGTATTCGGATTTTATCTGCGGGCATACGGACAAGGAGCTTCCCCCCGAAGGAGACTTTGTCGACGAAGAGGGCAATGTCCTTGGAAGGCACAAGGGTATCTACAATTACACCGTGGGCCAGCGAAAGGGCCTCGGCATAGCGCTCGGGCATCCGGCGTTCGTTACGCGGATCAACCCGGAGGACAATACCGTCGTGCTCGGCTCGGAGGAGTCCTTGATGGTAAATGAGTTCGTCTGCCGCGATGTGAATTTCCTGAGCATCCCGGAGCCTGCGGAAGGGGAGAAGGTAAGCTGCCTGGTGAAGGCGAGATACCACCAGTTCGAGCGCCCCGCGACGATCGAGGCAATGAAGGACGGCCTTGTGCGCGTTGAGCTGGAAGAATCGCTCAAGGGAGTCACGCCCGGACAGTCGGCGGTGTTCTATGACGGTGAAGGCCGTGTAATAGGCGGCGGAATCATCTGCAGGTGACATATTGTCGAATTCACCAAAAACGCCGAAAAAAGTAAAAAACTCTTGAAATAATACGCAAGTAATATATATTAATAATAGTTCCAATATTTGACGGAGGGTTCTATTATGGAAAAAAGATTTAATAAGCATCTGTATTGCTGGGTATTCTGCTGGTTCCTCGGAATTTTCGGTGTTGACCGTTTCCTCAGAGGCCAGATCGGTCTCGGTATCCTGAAGCTCATCACAGCTGGTGGTTGCGGCGTTTGGGATCTCATCGACTGGGTTATCTGCCTCATGAAGGTTTATGGTGAGCCTTTCAAGGATGACGAAGAAGTTGTCTTCATCGATGGTAACTACGCTAAGTAATACTTAGATCATCCAAAAAGAAGTTCAGACCCGCTCGCAAGGGCGGGTCTTTCTTTCGCATTATGAGTAAGAAGAGCAGCAAAAAGACAAAGATCATCCATATCTGCATATTCGTCGCGGCCATGGGCGTACTGGCCGTTTTGATGCTGCTCGATATCTACAGGTGTCCGTTCAAGGCCATCACGGGCATTCCCTGCCCGGGCTGCGGCATGACAAGAGCCGTGTTGAGTGCCTGCAGGGGAGATTTCGCGGGCGCGTTCAGATACCACCCCCTGTGGATAGTGGCAGTCCCGCTGGTCCTGGTCGAAGTCCTTAACGCGATGGGCGGCCTCAAGATCCCCGCCAAGATCAACAACATTATCCTGATTATCGCAGCTTTGCTGCTCCTCACGGTCTATATTATACGATTTGCCACAAACACGCTTGTTTATTGACTTTGTAACATTGTTACACACGCATCCTGACCGCAAAATCCGACCAAACTCAGCAAAAAGTATTGAATAAAAACTAAAAAAATATATATTAGTTATAGTTCCAAAATCAAACGGAGGGTTTTTATTATGGAAAAAAGATTTAATAAGCATCTTTATTGCTGGCTGTTCTGCTGGGTTCTCGGCTGCTTCGGCGTTGACCGTTTCCTCAGAGGACAGATCGGACTCGGCATCCTCAAGCTCATCACTGTTGGTGGCTGCGGCATTTGGGGTGCAATTGACTGGATCATCTGCCTCATGAAGGTTTACGGTGAGCCTTTCAAGAACGACGAAGAAGTTGTTTTCGTTGACGGTGCTTACGCTAAGTAATCTTTGATCATCCAAAAGACGATCAGACCCGCTCGTAATGAGCGGGTCTTTTTTTATTCCGGCTTTCTCGCGCTCAGCCCGTAGTAACGGCGGTAGAGGACGATCCTTCCGCCTGCCGTGTTGGCTTCGATGTAGCGGTCAAGCACCTCGTCTGTTGCTTGCACGCCGTCCAATATCGGCACTGTCCGCAGGAATCTTTTGAACTTCCCGCAGTCCTCGAAATACTCCCTCGCATGTATCGGCACGAGCTCCACATCAGAAAACCCTGCCTTCAGAACGCGCTCGTAGTCGGAAGTGGAGACAGGCACTGCATCATTCCAGCCCTGTCCGCCGCCGCAGAGCATCTTCAGGCTCCAGCAGTCGTACTTGTCGACGCCTCGTATCAACAGGTGTCCGCCGGGCTTAAGCGTGCGGAAGATCTGCCCGGGGTCCGTGCACGTTTGGCGCGCGACGACGATGTCGTAATAGCCGTCAGGTACGTCCATCTTGAGATTGTCCATGACCTTGAACGAGATGTTCTGCCTGCCGGATCTGGCAAGGTTTGCCCGCGCGGTCGCGATCATGGCAGGCGAGAAGTCCGTTCCCAGGATCTCAGCGCAGTCGGGGAAGAATTCGAAGATCTTCTCGCCGCCTGCCGTGCCGAGGTCCAGGATCCGCGAATCTTTGCCGGCCAGCCTGCCAAGGATCTCGTACAGATCCCAGTCCGTCAGACACTCGGAGTGGATCCCGAACTCGTCGAAACTCCAGTGCGCCATCTTCTCGTAGTATTCGTAATAGCTTTCGTGAGACATAAAAAAGAACCTCCTTTCACGAACAGCAAAGCCTGCCGCATGTTAGCGGCCTACCTGTCATTCATGATGAGATTCTCGGGTTCTTATCATTATTGACCCCGCCCCTGAGGGCGTCGCGGCTGCAGAACGCGAATAACTAATTGATCTGCAACATATTTATTATACCACGGCCGGGCATTCGATGAAAATTCGCGGATTTGGTTCAAATCTGCGAAAAATCCGCGAATTTCGCAAAAAATTAGCGGATTCTCTTGGAATCCGCTAAAAATCTGCTAATCGATAATTACAACTTACTTCTTCTGCTCACCAACAGTCTTCAGCACGATGGCAAGTCCGCCGAACAGCACGCCTGCGATCGGCCAGACGACCCAGGAGATGTCCCATGCGTTCGTCGGCAGGCTCCAGCCAAGATAGATCGCAGTAGCAACGAGCCAGTACACGGGAGTAATGACCTTCAGGAGCTTGTTGGACTTATTCTCTTTTGTGTAGTCGCCTTCCTGAAGGAGCTTCTCGTAGCCGTCCTTGGTGATGCCGGCATGGATGATGAGGAACGCGCCGCAGGCGATGCAAGCCAGCATTGCGGCACACAGGAGCATGCACAGGGGCTCATTGTTCATGTCGATGATTGCACCGCTGAGGAGCGCGATGACACCCAGAAGGATGATGACCGTGCCGCCGGTGATCGATCTTACGAATGAAGGGTGGAACTTATCGCTCTTCTCGCGGACCATGCCGTCAACGCCGTACTCGCTGTCGAAAACTTCCTCCTCGAGCCACTCCCATTTCGAAGCGGCAATGCCTGCGGGGATGAAGAAGATCAGGGAGACTGCCACGATGGCAAGGAGCATGACGACGCCTAATGCGCCTGCCTGGTCCTCGGTGACGGGAATGGTGCCCATCTTGGCGAGTGCGGCAATAACGAGCATCGGGATAGGGCAGAGGATTGCGATCAGCGCACCGAGCGAGATCTTGCCCGCGAAAGTCTTGTTGAAGTTAAGAAAGCTGTTTGCTTCCTCCAGGGACATGCGGCGGACTTCGGATTCGTCATCATCGGCATCACCGACAGCCTCGCGGATCTCGGAGTCCTTCAATAAATAATCAGTACTAACACCGAATAACTTGCTGAGCTCCAATATTCTCTGGAGGTCGGGCACGGACTGCGCGCTCTCCCACTTGCTCACGGACTGGCGCGAAACGCCGAGCTTGTCTGCCAGGTCCTCCTGGGACCAGCCGTTCTTTTTACGTTCATCAATAATCTTGTCTGCAAGGATCATAAATCTATACCTCATGTATCATATTATAGTCGACATTTGTGCACCTGTCTTATGCCGATATTTTCCCAAAGAC
>JAILMZ010000040.1 GCA_024692105.1 Saccharofermentans sp. | reverse complement strand
TGATGGAGGTTTACCAAGCAGCATAAATCCATTAATGCTAAAACAAAGACCGGATTTGACTCCGGTCTGTTTGCTATGCCCAGTTATTTCAAAACAGAAAACTGCCAACAAGCTCTTGATTTTTGTTAGCAGGTTTATTTGCCCGTATTATTCAACAAACAGTGCCCTATAGTAGGGACGTTTTTGTTGAATCTTGGCTTTGAATGGCTTTTTTTCAACAAATAGTGCCCTGCGCCAGGGATGTTTCTGTTGAATTTTCGGTTCAAACCGCGATTATTCAACAAATAGTGCCCTGCAACAGGGATGCTTTTGTTGAATCCAAGGGCCACAGGCATCTCGAACGTACAATTTCCTCAAGAAGTAACATTGTTACACGGACACATTGTTATCTTCCCGTGATAAAATGCAGGAAGAAAGGGGGATCGCATTATGGGTCTTATCGAGAAGGAATACAGAAACGGTGAAGTCATAATCGCTGAAGGCGAGAGCGGCAAGAATTTCTACCGCATCCTGAAAGGCAAGGTCGGCGTATATGCCGATTACCAGAAGAAGGATCACCTTAATCTCGCCATCCTGGGCTACGGTGAGTTTTTCGGTGAGATGGCCATACTGGACGATTATCCCAGAAGCGCCACGGTAGTTGCCAACGGCGATGTTGTCGTGGCCGAGATCCCCGGAGATGAGCTGAATGTGTATCTCGAGGAGAATCCGGACAGTGCGATCGCTCTAATGAAACTCTTAGGCGGCAGGATCCAGACCATGGCTGCCGACTGCAAGGATGCGCTGAATCTCCTCAGCGAGCTCAAAGAGGCTGACGCGAACAAGAAAAAGTCTTTCTTCGACAGGATAAAGAAGCACCAGGAGATCTATCTGAACGTCAAGGATCAGATACCTCCGCCGAGTTCGGAATCATATCTTAAGGCCTTTGCCGAGATCACGGATGAAGGCACGGGACATATAAATGTCTATGAGAGCGGCGACGTGCTGTTCCGCGAAGGCGAGACAGATGACTGCATGTTCATCCTCCGCGAAGGCAAAGTAGGCATCTACGATCAGAGCGGCAACAAAGTAAGCGAACTTGAAGCCGTCTCGTTCATGGGCGAGATGGGAATGATCGCAGGCGAGCCCAGAGACTGCACCGTAGTCGTTGAGACTGACGACTGCTGCATCGAGAGAGTCCGCCAGGACGACCTGGAAGCGCTGGTGCGTTCATGCCCTGTCAAGGTCGACATGATCCTGCGCCACCTGTCATTCCGCGTCAGGGCGCTCACCATTGATTTCTACAATACATGTAAGGAGATCACCGAGAGATACGGCGAGAAGTAAGACAGGGCTTAAAGGGAACTGTCTCTTAACTTTGCGTATCTTCTTATCTCGTCGGCAACGTTGTTGTCGATCGACTGTATCATGTCCTTATCGGGCATCGCCAGATAGTAACCCTGAACAAGATCCACGCCGAGCATGATGACCGTGCGCAGTTCTTCGTTCGTCTCGACTCCTTCTGCGAGGGCGACGATGCTGTTGCTGTGCGCGAATTCTATTACGTCCTTCACGAAATGCTGCTTCTGCGGGCTGTCCTGTATGCCTGACAGAAGGGCACGGTCGATCTTAACGTAATTAGGCGTGTATCTTAAGAGATTGGATACGTTCGAATAGCCGGTGCCGTAATCGTCTACAGCCGTCTCGATGCCAATCCTGTTGTATATCTCCTTCATGCGCTCGAGCTCTTCATCGGATATCTCCGACTGCTCCGTGAGCTCGACTACGACGGAGTCGGGCATTGAATTAACGAAGTCCTCGAGCTTCTTGATATCCGCATCCGGGAGCATATGGCCGGGGATGGAGTTGATGAACACCTTCCTGCCGTCAGAAAGGATAGCCTTGTGCTTTTCCATCTCCCTGATGACGTTGGAGAAAGTGAGTTTCTCGACGTCGTCAAGCTTGTCATAGAATTCGGAATATCTGAGTATGACCGGAGGCGGGAGGTAGGGGACAGCATCCGCTCTCATGAGAGCTTCATAGGAATAGATCTTACCGGTCCTTGCATCGACGATGGGTTGGAAGTGGTAAGAAATCTAATTGTCCACGATAACCTGCAATACGACCTGTGCTTCTTTCTGCTCTTCGTCCGTAAGGACTCCGCGGGTCCTGAAAGCAGCAACTTTGTTCATGTTCTTGTGAGATATCGCGATGTTGACGAGACGCTCCATGTCCTCTGAAGAAGCCGGGCTTCCGCTCTCTATTCCGCAATGGACCTCGATGCCGTATTCGGTGGAAGCAGAACTCTCCTCGATCAGGGCAATGAGCTTATCCCTCTCTTCAAGGAGCTCAAGGTCGTCGGGAGATCTGGTTATGCGCAGTGCGACCATCT
The DNA here is from genome assembly GCA_024692105.1 of Saccharofermentans sp. Next base: position 2,162 of record JAILMZ010000040.1, on the reverse strand, counting down.
CATCGTTTGCGAGTCTGAAGCAGATGCAGTTGCGTGATGAGAAGACGTTTTCGAGCAGGCTTGCGACGGTGACGATGACCTTGTCGCCTTCCTGTCTGCCGTATGTGTCATTGATGGTGGACAGATTCTTGATGTCTATCGCCAGAGCACCCATGTGGTCGCCGTTGTTGTGCATCATGTGCAGGAAATTATCGGCCTGCTCAAGGAAGCCCTTGTAATTCAAGAGGCCGGTGAGATTATCCGTCGTGATGCCGCGGCGTGCTATCTTGGAACTGCTTATGACATTGTCGCTTCTTCTGTAGCACTCGAAACCTCTGCAGATGCTCTTAAGCCATGCGCGGTATTCTGCCGAGATAACGACCACCTTATCATCGAACCTGACTGCCGTATAACCGAACACGCTCATATCGTAGAAGAGCGGCAGGAAATAGTAGACAGCAGGCTTCTCGCGCGCCTCATAGAGCTCGGGCAGCATCGCATCCCTGTCGAAAAGGACATCCGTCAGGATCTTGTCGTTGTTCTCATATTCTGCGCCGCACTTGATGACATGCATGATCTTATTCTCGAAGAGTTCCTCTTTATCACCCAGTGTGGGGTTCACGCACAGATTGAAGCTGTCGAATCCGCGGATGAGGTGTATGGAACCGAATATGTTGCCGATGAATCCGGAGAATGTCGTCTGCGCGATAAGGTCATCTTCCAGGTGGTTGAAAGGTGAGAACATCGTAGCAAGAGACTGCTCCGTGTCCCAGGAATCTCTCGTGTAGTATACAGGCTTTGCGCTGTCGCAGTTGCATCCGCAGGTACCGCCGATGAACATTTCGGGAGGTGCCTTGACCTTCTGCGGTTCAGTGCCTGTTATGAGGGCGTGAGCCATAAGTGCGGAGTTCCTGCCAAGTTCTTCGGAGGCCAGCGGAATGGATGTAAGCGGCACGGGTGCATGCCTTCCGTCTTCGTTGGAATCAAAACCGACCACAACGATATCGTCTGGGATCTTATAGCCGCGCGCTGTCATTATCTTGGCAAACCCGAGAGCCATGCAGTCATTCGCGCAGGCTACCGCTTCAGGGAGCTTGTCTCCGCTCTTGATGAGGCTGTCGGCAAGACTCTCGCCGCTCGTATACCAGAAGTCGCCATAGAAGACTCTGTTCTCGTTGAACTCGATGCCGTGCTCTGCAAGGGAATCCTTATAAGCCTGGAGTCTTATTATCGAATGCGGGTGCCATGACTTGCCCGTAAGGAAAGCGATGTCTTTGAAACCGTGCTTCTCGATAAGGTGATCTATGACGATCTTCTCAGGCGTGTAGTTATCGATATGGATGGAAGGGAAGTACTTGCTTTCCTGATTGACGAAGATTACGTTCCCGGTGTATCTCGCGTGAAGGTCTTCTTCTATCTGCTCGGCAAGCCCCTTGGTCTGAATGGTATCAGCCAGGACCACGATGCAGTCGAACCTGTCGTAGTTCACGAGCTTGAAGATCGAAGAATCGCCGATGGCACGTCCCTGGGTATTCTGATACTTGATATACATCGCGAAAACGGCGACATCGTAATCACACTTGAAGGCCTCCTCAAGGAACCCGTTGAGGAAGTAGGTCTGAAAATATTCCTCAGGCTGTCCGATGAGGACAGCTATCTTTTTGCGTACCCCGTTTGTCATATTTAAATAATATGCTCAAAGGGGTCAATCCGCAATTAACATTGAGTGAATATAATATGAATATGTAAATTCGAACTGCCTTGTCAGCCTCGCTCGTTCATGCACAGATCGACCCTGTTCTGGATGATCTCCATGACCTCTTCTATCGTCTTGTCGCCCGCGAAATACGCCTGTATCTCTTCTCTGACGATGATGGATACCGCCGTGTCAACGACGTGCAGTCCGCTGGCAGAACGGATGTAACCGTCTATCTGTGATACAAGAAGATCGGGGTCTGAGGTAGTCAGGAACTGGTCAAGAGCGTCTATCTGATAGTCTTTCCAGTACTGGATCATTATCTCATAGCTTGCATTTGCTCTTTCTGCGCATTCAATGCACGCCTCTGCCTGTGCGGCACTGTTTACGCACAGACCGTCATACCTGGCGAAAAGGTACTGCATGTCATCTCCAACGAGCATCTTCACGAAAGCCTTGCAGGCTTCGGGGCACGCCGTGGCTGCGG
>JAILMZ010000097.1 GCA_024692105.1 Saccharofermentans sp. | reverse complement strand
GTGGTTGCCCATGATAAGATCCACATTGTACTGGTACATCAGCCACTGAAGCGTCTCCACGCCCCCGTCGCCGTTACGGTCTATGACATCGCCTAAGATGTAGAGAGAATCATCCGGACCGAATCCTGCTTTATCAAGAAGTTTCAGAAAGCGTTCGTGCGGGTAACCGTGAAGGTCGGAGATAACATAGTTCATTCCTATACTGTCACTCCTGATAGAAGCCCATCGTATAACCGTACATCTCGGTCCAGGTGTGGTAGTTCGAACCGTTAGCAGTATCCTGCTTCCAAGGCGCTGACCAGATGACTATATAGACCTCAGGAGAATTCGTATTGGCGGACTTCGTGAAATATCCGCGTTCATCGAAGTCGGCCAGCTCTGCTTTGACGGAAGCCATTATCTCAGCTGCTTCTTCGTCCGTCAGAGTCATCTCGGTCGTGACATACAGCTTGGCACCGCCGTAGTATGCAATGTCCGTTTCCTTGTAATAACTGAGTTCTCCGCAGTCCAGAGTAATACCGTACTTGTCCTTGATGCCATCCAGTTCTGCTTCTTCCATGAATGTCTGAAGATAGTAGTAAGCAAACTGCGAAGCGGAATAAGACACATCATATATTCCGGAGTCTCCGCCGCGCTCAACATAACGCTCTTCAACGAAGTAGACAAATCCCCACTCGTCATCTTCCATCTCGTGGATGATATCGTCTCCCACTTCATAAGAATCAACTTCTTCGCACGAACCGCACCAGTACTCCGCGAACTCATGCGCATCCTTGAAGTCGGAATCAAAAGGGTCCTTGTCAGTCTGCGCGCTGCCTAACCTGATGCCGCATCCTGTAAGGATCAGCCCGGCAGCTATGATCATCGCGGTAATGTTTTTCCTCATACGGACCTCAGCTGTTATCGTCCGGTGCCCTGAACTCGCCCTTTTCCACCAGGCGCAGGAAAGCAGCTACGACCTCAGGATCGAGCTGCGAGCCGGCTACTTCCCTGATTATCGATTCTACCTTGCTGAAGGGCATCCTGTTCCTGTACGGACGGTTCGAATACATTGCATCGAAAGTATCCGCCACACCGATAATGCGCGCTACAAGAGGGATCTCCTCGCCTTTCAAACCATCTGGATAACCCTTGCCGTCAGGTCTCTCGTGGTGCATTCCCGCGCCGATCGCAAGTTCCGGCATGATGCTGATATCCTTGAGAGTCTCATAACCGAGGGCAGCGTGCGACTTGATGATCTCGTACTCTTCGTCGTTAAGCTTGCCCGGCTTGTTGAGGACTTCCATCGGGATGCCTATCTTGCCGACGTCATGCATGAGAGCAATATTGTAGTATTTCTCGATGTCGTCTTCGCTGCAGCCCATCTCACGTGCAAGCATAGCCGTGTAGTGTGCCACGCGTACAGAGTGACCCCTTGTGTATTTGTCTTTCATATCGATGACTTTCGCGAAGGCCTCGACGATCTCACGTATGAGCTTTTTCTGTTCTTTATTCTTGGCTTCGAGCTTTGCAGTGTGTTTCTCGATAATGTGCCTGACTATTACAAAGATCGCACAGGCTAAAAGGAGTAACATGGCGCATATGAACCAGAGCTCTTCGTAGATGTGTTTCTGCTTGTTTATCTCCACCAACACAGTCTTGGTCTCACCGGTCTGCGGATCGACAATGCCCATCTCGAAGTAGTATTTGCCTCCCGCCAGGTTAGTGTAAACCACAGGCTTAAGATCGCTCCTGGGGACCGTAACGCTCTGTGTATCAAAGCCCTTGAGCTGACAGGATACGTTAGGGTTTATGAGTGAATAGTTGAAGACATAACCGTAGACCGTAAGCTTCTGCGTGCTCGCGGGGATCGTGAAGTTACCGTTCTCATCCGGATAGATGTAAACGCCGTCCGCCTCGACAAAAGGCACTGCCGCCTTGATCTCGGACACATTCTCAAAGATCTCTTCGATATTCACTTTCGTGACGGTCGATGTACATGCCATGAACAGATATCCGTCATCCGTCAGTTCACTGTACGAATTGGATGTAGAGATACCGGGCAGACCGTTATATATACTGTAATATTCGTAATTGAACACCTCGCCGCTGAGCATGTCGGCTGCCTTGGCAACATAGATACCGTTGGAAGACAGTACCCAGAGTTCGTCCTTGGTGTTCTGGTAGATATCAAAGTTGTTGAGGTAAGGGAAGTTCGATACAGAAGTTACGTTGTAGTCCGCATCAAGATACTCTATAGAGTTGCTCGTCACGATCCACATTAAGTCTCTCGAGGTATCCTTCTTCACTCTCATTACAACGTCAGAAGTAAGGCCCGCGTTATCTACATTCAGAGACTTTATGCCGCTGCCCGTTATAACGAAGAGCCCGCCGCCGTCCGTGCCGACAATGATATCACCGTTGTCCATCTGGTCTGCCGTGAGCACTTCGGTATTGGTAAAGCCGTCCTTATCGTCATATACCTCGGTAACATTGAATTCCTCATCCAACACCGCGAGACCTCCGGTGCAGCAGACTATTATGGTGCCGTCACTGCACTCGTGAACAGTCCTGACTCTGTTTGAAGGAAGACCGTCCACTTCGGCGATAGAAGTCAGCGTACTGCCGTCATAGACAAGGAGTCCGTAATCACTGAAAGTCGACATCCAGAGCCTTCCCCTGCTGTCTTCGATAATGGATCTAATCTTGCAGTCCTTGAGGAGCTCGATAAGGTTCTTCGAACCGGTCCCCGTGCCGATTGCAGTGACCATCTTGTCTACCGGCACATAGCTCTGAACATCACCGCCGCTTATAACGATAAGGCCGTCATTCTTTGTGCCGATATAGAGCTCATCTTTATATACGCAGGTAGTGTAAACGACGCCTTCAGGGAGTTCGTACTTGTTGAATATATCCGTGAACTGGTTGGGAACGATCTTCATTACGCCCTGCTGTGACGAGACATACCACACGTTGCCGCTGTAATCGTATAGTATATCCTCGATGGATGTCGTCATCGGGACGGGCTCTATCTTGATGAACGCCGTATCATTCCTTACATCTGCAAAATACCCGATACCGTTGTCCGTGCATACCCACAGCATGCCGTCCTGATAGTTCATCGAATTGATGCAGTTATAGTCATCCGTATAGTATCTCTGTGACCTGCTGAACCCGCCGTCCTGGAACTTGCCGTAGTAGATGGTGTTTCCGGAGTCACCTATGTACGCGAATCCCGGTCTTTCAGTATCCGGTGTTATTGTCCTGGCCCCCGTTATGCCGCTGAGACTGCTCTCGTCATAGAAACCCGCGAGCTCCAGATCCTTAATAATGAACACGCAACCGTCAAGCGTAATGCCGTAGATGGTATCTTCCGCACCTACCTTAAGCTGTCTTATGTACTTGTCCTCGATCTTCTCCGCTTTGAGCGTATGAACGGTCATCTCCGGATCGATCCAGATAATGCCCTCCGTCGTACCGACTATGATATTGCCGGCTGCGTCTTCGCAGATGGATCTTATCGACAGTGAATTAAGGCCGTCGTTCCTGTTGAACGTCCTGAACTGACCATTCTCCATAACGGAGATACCGCTGTCGTTCGTTCCTATCCATAGTCTGTTCTGTGAATCAACGTATAGGCTTACGACGCTCGAGATACCTGCATTGACACTCAGGTTCTCGAAAGTGTTGCCGTCATACCTGATAAGTCCGCTGTAGCTTCCGATCCAGATGAATCCTTCATCCGTCTGGACTATCGCATTTGCCTCCGATGTAGGCAGACCGTTATGATTGTCATAGAGGACTGCAGAATAGCCTTCCGCCGCCCCGAGCGGATCGACAAGTTCCTCGGTCTCGCTGCCCGTCTGATCCTCACCGTCTGCCAGCACATGCTTCGACAGAAGCGCCGTGCCGATCCCCACAGCCAGGACCGTTCCCAGCAACACCGCACCTGTCAGTGCAGCGCCGGTACGCCTTAACATATCGTTAAATCGCTTCATACACATTTTCCCAATATGACACTAAGCACAATTCCCAATTTAATTATAACAGATTATCAAGGATCCTTAAGCAAAACCACAAATCTTCATGAATTGTTAATCCGTATGTGGCATTTCTCCACTTTCTTCCACTCCAGCTCACCGCAGGCTGCCTTTTTGGTCACAATATGGCTGATCTTGGTGG
>JAILMZ010000034.1 GCA_024692105.1 Saccharofermentans sp. | reverse complement strand
GAGTGATGGAGGTTTACCAAGCAGCATAAATCCATTAATGCTAAAACAAAGACCGGATTTGACTCCGGTCTGTTTGCTATGCCCAGTTATTTCAAAACAGAAAACTGCCAACAAGCTCTTGATTTTTGTTAGCAGGTTTTGTTGCCTGGGTGGCGGGATCTCCGCTCCCGGTCGCTGGTTTGTCGCTGAAAATGGTGATTTCAGCGACTTTTCAGCGAATTTCTCTGGTTTGTCGCTGAAAATGACAATCTCAGCGAATTTCCAGCGACAAGGCATTGGCGGGTCCAGCCCTTGGGTATAATATGTATAGGCTATGTTTAAGTTCAAATCCACATCTGAAGAGCAGACCGAGAAGTTCGGCGGGATACTCGCGAGCGCCCTTACGGACGAAAGCGTGATCGCGCTGGACGGTGACCTCGGGGCGGGGAAGACCTGCCTGGCAAGAGGCATTGCGCGAGGGCTGGGAGTAACTTCCTTTGTATCATCCCCGACGTTTACGATCGTGAACGAGTATGAGGGCGGGCGCCTGAAGATGTTCCATTTTGATACCTACAGGCTGGCAGATGAAGAGGACTTCATAAATGCGGGGCTTGATGAATATTTCGGACAGGGCGTATGCGTGATCGAGTGGAGTGACGTCATCTCGGGCGTCCTGCCACGGGGCACGATCCGCATGAGGATAACCGGAAGCGGAGATGAGCGCGTTTTCGAGGCGGATGATGCCGCAAAAGAAGCTGCGCAGGAAGCGGGGTGCGAGATCTTATGAGGATACTTGTGTGCGATACATCGAATTCGACATGCTGTGCGGGTGTGTATGAGGATGGCAAAGAGATAGCATACAAGCTCTCTCTCGAGAAGCGCACGCACTCGGAGACTTTCATGCCCTTGGTGCATGAGGTCATGCAGGAGGCAAACATCACCCACGCGGACCTGGATGCATATGCAGTGACGGTGGGTCCGGGATCTTTCACCGGCGTGAGGATCGGTCTGTCGGCGGTAAAGGCCATGGCGCTGGCTGCAGGCAAGGGGTGCATCCCGGTATCTTCGACCGAGGCGCTTGCCAGGAGCGTTGATAACGTCACGGCCGCACGAAAAGAAGACACCCTGATAGTCCCCGCTTTTGATGCACGAAATAACCGCGTGTTTGCACAAGCGGCTGAAGACGATACCGCCAAGACGATCGTTAAAGAGGACGCTTATGACGCGGACGACCTGGCAGCAAAGATACTCGGGACTCCGGAGATCGTGTACGGTGCGAGGACGCAGATACTGGTGGTCGGAGGCGGCGCGGATACGATGAAAGAGGCTTTTGAGAGGGCCGGTGCGCACATCAATGTCTACTACGCCAAGGGCGCGGCGATACTGCCAAAGGGAATAGCGGCGGCGGCTTTCGCGAAAGGCGAAGCGTGCATCATTTCGGGCCGCGACATCGAGGCTTCCTACTGTGCGGCGTCGCGCGTAAAGACATTGAAGGAACAGCAAAATGGCTGAGGGGATAAGACTCGCGGAAAAAGAAGACGTGACAGTGATAATGGGACTTGAGCAAGGTTCCATCGCACACCCGTGGCCTGAAGAAGACATCTTAAGACTCATAACCGACGACGACAAGTTTGCTCTTGTCAAAGAAGATGAAGACGGGCGCCTTTCAGGCTATATCGGAGTATCCGTCGTGGCAGGCGAAGCATCGGTCGGAAACCTCGTTGTGCGCGCGGATCAAAGGGGCAAAGGCCTCGGGACGCTGCTGGTGGAGATGCTCATCGAAGAACTCAAATCGCGCGGCGCGGAGGAGATCTTCCTTGAAGTCGAAGACACCAACGAACCCGCCAGGAGCGTGTACGGGAAGTGCGGCTTTGCCGAGTATAACCGCAGAAGGGATTATTACGGCGCAGGCCGCGATGCGATCCTCATGAAGAGAGCGGTCATACCTGCAGGATTGTGAAATTACCCAAAAGAAAAAAGTAAATCAATGGCATTTGAGTAGTTTTGTCGAAAATGCCGCAGACCCCCTTTTTTGTGTTGATTTTACCCCTTTCCAAAAATATACTTATGTCGAATATAAATGGGGGTTATGCCATGACTTGTGAGAGTATAATGTTTGAGTGCGAAGACAGCCTGCAGATGAAGGCAGTCGCAGTTCTGATCCAGAAGGCTTCCGCTTTCAGGAGCACCATTTACCTTATCAGAGACGGCAGAAGAGCTAATGCCAAGAGCCTTCTCGGAGTCATGTCCTTAGGCATCCAGAGCGGCGCCGAGATCGAGATCGAAGCTAACGGCGACGACGAGAAAGAAGCCATCGAGACCCTCAAGAGTCACCTTAAGAATCCCGCAGTATAAAAATGGCACGCAAGTTTGACGCGCGCCTAGATACAGTACCGCAAAGTCCCGGCGTCTATCTTATGAAAGATAGCAGCGGGGCTGTTATTTATGTCGGCAAGGCAAAGAAGCTCAGGAACAGACTTAAGAGCTATTTCGGAGGCGGACCGATCGCGATCCCCAAGGTTGCTGCAATGGTCTCGCACGTTGCCGACTTCGAGTACACTGTCGTGGGTACCGAGCCCGAGGCGCTCCTGCTCGAGGCAAACCTCATCAAACGTTATCAGCCGCATTACAACATCCTTTTAAGGGACGACAAGGGGTACCCGTACATCTGCGTAACCTTGAACGAGCAGTACCCGAGGGTGTTCAAGGCATTCCGCGCGGATCCCGATGCACGAAAAGCAGGAGCCGTATACTTCGGCCCCTACATGGCCGGTGACTGCGCACTCGTGCTGCAGTCCATCTCGGACATCTTTCCGCTCAAGCGCTGCCGCAAGGTCTTCCCGAGAGACATCGGCAAGGAGCGTCCCTGCCTGAACTACTACATCGGCAAGTGCATGGCGCCCTGTCTCGGCACGGTCAGCGAAGAAAGCTACCGCAATATGATTGAGCAGATAGTGATGTTCTTCCGCGGCAAGTACGACGGCATCGAAAAGGACATAAGAGCGCAGATGGAAGAAGCTTCCGCTGCTCTCGATTTTGAGCGTGCGGGCATGCTGAGAGACAGGCTTTTTGCACTCGAGAACATTAAACAAAACCAGCGCGTTTTCCTGTCGATAGAGCGCGACGCGGATTCGATCGGACTCTACTCCGATGCGGGAGAGACGTGCGTCAGAAAGCTTGAGCTCCGTGACGGCAGGGTCGTCGGTTCGTCAACTTATTTCGTCTCGGGAACGGACACCGAACAGCCGGAAATAATAGAGAATTTCCTGATGCAGTACTACGAGGACGCGCCGTACATCCCGCCTGAGATCCTGGTACCATTCATGCCGGAAGATCAGGAGACGATAGAAGAGCACCTCTCTTCCAAGGCAGGAAGAAAGGTCCGCCTGCATGTGGCGGTGAGAGGCGAGCTGCACGATTTCGCCGTGCTCGCGCAAAACAACGCACGCGAGATGATGGTACGCCGCATATTGAGAGGCGGCGCTGCCGGTGCGGATCCTTCGCTGGCTTTAAGATACCTGGAAAAACTCATGGGCGCAGAGGAGAACACGATCTCCCGCGCGGAGTCTTTCGATATAAGCAACCTCGGCAACGACGACATCTGTTCGGGCATGGTCGTGTTCAAGGACGGCAAGCCGGACAAGCAGTCGTACCGCCTGTTCAAGATGAAGAGAGTGGCTGAGCAGGACGATTTCGCGTCGATGAGGGAGACCTTGGAGCGCAGGTTCTCGCACAGCGGTGAGGACGGATTTACTTACCCCGACATCATCCTGGTGGACGGCGGCAAGGGCCAGCTCTCGGCTGTGGCATCGGTCGTAAGGAGCACTCCCGGCACGGAGAAGATCCTGCTTGCGGGCATGTACAAGAACGACCGTCACAAGACATCGGGACTGGTATTGGAAGACGGCACCGAGATACCTTTGGAAGGCAAGAACCTGACCGACGACGAGGTCTGCCTTTTGAGGTTCCTCACGACCGTCCAGAACGAGGTCCACAGGTTCGCGATATCCTATCAGAGAAAGCTCGCGGGCAAGCGCAACATCAGATACAAACTCGAGAACATAGAAGGCATCGGTCCCGCCAAGAGAAAGAGACTTCTTGCGCATTTTGGTACAATAAAGGCGGTAGAGGAAGCAAGCGAGGAGACACTTCGCGAATGCAAGGGCATCACGGAAGCGGACGCCGCCAACATCTACAGGTATTTTCATTAAGGGAGGGACTTAAATGGCAATCTACGCGCTGGCGGATCTGCACCTGTCCCTGTCTAATCCCGAGAAATCAATGGACGTGTTCGGAAGCGCCTGGGACGGCTATATAGAGCGCATCGAGAAGGGGTGGCGGGAGACCGTCACGCCTGAAGACACCGTTCTTGTCGCAGGCGACATCTCCTGGGCTACATATATCGAAAAGGCTGAAGAGGACTTCGAGTTCCTCGCGTCACTGCCGGGCCGAAAACTCATCTCACGCGGCAACCACGACTACTGGTGGACCACCATAAAGAAACTCGATGAGTTCTTCGCAGGCCATGATTACCCGGGCATCGAGATCGTAAGGACGAACGTCGTCGAAGCCGAAGGCTGCTTCATCTCGGGTACAAGGGGCTGGATGCTCGAAAGCCAGCTTAAGACCGCTGACGACAGAAAGATATACGACCGCGAGATCTCAAGAGTAAAACTCTGCATCGAAGAACTTGAAAAAGCAGACCCCGGTCACGCAAAGCAAAGGATCCTCATGATCCACTATCCGCCGATCATGAAGGGGCAGGAAAAGACCGGGTTCACGGAGCTTCTTGCAGGGCACATCGACACATGCGTTTACGGGCATCTTCACGGCCGCGGAAAAGGTCAGGCCTGGGAGGGCACAGACGAAGGCGGCGTGAGGTATGTCTGCACGGCTGCGGATTACATTGATTTTGCTCCTGTGAAAATAACGGGATAAAATTTTTTTCGTCTCCGCAAAGCCAATAAACTCAGGCGTTACGGGGACAGATAAAATATATTTGATTGCACTTTCTAATATAAGTATTTATAATACTTTACGGGCCTGAGAAGGCGGTAAAAACCGCTTGGACAGGCTCTTTCTATCCAAGGAGACAAAGATGCCATACAGCATGACCGGATTCGGCAGAGCCGAGAAGATATTCGCTACCCGTAAATACAGCGTGGAGCTCAAATCAGTAAACAGCAGATACTGCGATCTCAACATAAGAATGCCGAGGATCTTGAACTTCGCGGACACGGCTGTCCGTAAGCAGATCACGGATGCCCTGATCAGAGGCAAGGTCGATGTATTCATCAATTACCAGGACACTTCCAGCGAGTGCGAGACCATAACGATCAACGAAGGTCTCGCGAAAGCATACTCCGACGCAGCCGCTAACATCGCTGCGATCACAGGAAGGGAAGATGACCTCGGAGTCTCCAGACTTGCTTCCTATCCCGACGTTCTTCAGGTCAGCCAGACTGCCGTTGACGAAGAAGTCATGGGCAGGGAACTTGCTGATACCGTTGCAGAAGCTCTCGCGGGAATGAATGCGATGAGAAAGAGAGAAGGTGATGCGCTCGCATCCAACATCCTCACAAAGATCAGCACCCTCGCAGGAATAAGAGACGAGATCGAGGAGCGTTCCCCCGCCGTAATAGACGGCTACAGGGCAAGGCTCTCCGCAAGAGTAGACGAGCTGCTCACTTCCGAGCAGAAGGAGTTCTACGATGAAGGCAGGCTCGCTGCAGAGGTGGCTCTCTTTGCGGACAAGTGTGCCGTAGACGAAGAGCTTACCAGGCTGAAGAGCCATTTCGCGCAGTCAGACAAGATCCTTGCAGGAGACGGTGCGTGCGGCAAGCAGATGGATTTCCTCGTACAGGAGATCAACCGTGAGGTCAACACCTGCGGTTCAAAGGCAAACGACATCGAGATAACCAACCGCGTGCTTGCGATGAAGAACACGGTCGAAGAGATAAGGGAGCAGATCCAGAATCTGGTTTGATATATGGCAGAGTTCATTGATATTGGTTTCGGGAATATCGCAGCAAAGAGCCGCATCGTGTGTGCGGCGGGAGCTGATTCGGCTCCGGCAAGGCGTATGATCCAGGAGTCCAAGGACAGAGGTGCGTGCGTTGACTGCTGTGCGGGCAAGAAGTGCAGAACGGTGCTTGTTACCGACACAGACCTGATCATCATGAGTGCACTCGAGATTGCGGAGATCAAGGAGAGACTCGATGGCTGACAGAGGACTTATCGTATCGGTATCGGGACCTTCGGGCGTCGGCAAGGGCACGGTCCTTAAGCGCGTCTCGGAGATGATAGAACAGAAGTGGCCGGGAAGAGCGACGTATTCGATCTCAGCCACGACGAGGAGCCCGAGACCGGGCGAGACCGACGGAGTCGAATATCACTTCAGGACCAAAGAAGAGTTCGAGAAGATGATCGAGACCGGGGAGATACTTGAGTACGACCAGTACGTCGGCAATTACTACGGAACTCCAGCGGCGCCCCTCGCTGAGAAGGTCGGACAAGGCAAGATAATCCTCTGCGACATAACGATAGAAGGAAGCCTTGCGATCGAGAAGAAGTTTGGCGATGACAGCGTGATAATAATGCTCCTTCCGCCTTCCTACGCAGAACTCGAAACAAGGCTCAAGGGCAGGGGAACGGAAGATGACGCCAAGGTTGCCGCAAGACTTGCCAAGGCAAGGGAAGAGGTGGCAAGAGCAGGCGAATTCGAATATGCGGTGCAGAACAACGAAGTCGAACAGGCAGCCGCAGACATAATGAAGATAATCGAGAGCGAGATGCTCAAGACTATAAGGCAGACACAGGCAATCAAGAATTTGGAATAAAAAAAGAAAGAGGTAAAAACATGTTAACAGATCCTTCAATCGAGAAGCTTAAGCAGAAGGGCGAGTCCCCCTACGACGTAGCGGTACTGGTCAGCAAGAGAGCAAGACAGCTCGTCAACGGCGCACAGCCGATGGTAGAGGACAAGGGCGTCGCAAACGTCGTATCCCTTGCATGCCGCGAGATCATGGACGAGAAGGTTGTCGCTGTAGAAGGCGATGTTTCCCCCGTAGTTCCGATCACAAGAGAAGAGCGCCTTAGAAGACAGAAGGAAGAAGAGGACAAGAGAAAGCAGCGCGAGGAAGAACTCGCTGATGCACTCAGCATGGCTCAGGCAGCAGAAGAGCAGCCCGCAGAGAGCGAGGATGCAGGTCTGGATAAGCTCCTGGATTCCGTTCTCGGTTCCGATGATGGATTCGAGGATGCGGAAGACGAAGAAGGTCCTTCCGACGAAGATCTTGAAGCAGTCGAGGAAGAAGAGAACTAAGGATCAGGCGGTAACACAATATGGCAGTTGAGAAAACAATGGAAAAAATCGTGTCGCTTGCCAAGGTAAGAGGTTTTGTCTACCCCGGCTCCGACATTTACGGCGGTCTTGCTAATGCATGGGATTACGGGCCGCTCGGCGTACAGCTCAAGAATAACGTTAAGGCAGCATGGTGGAAGAAGTTCGTCCAGGAGAGCCCCTACAATGTAGGACTCGATGCTGCAATCATCATGAACCCCAAGACTTGGGTAGCTTCAGGTCACGTCGGAGGATTCTCTGATCCTCTCATCGACTGCAAGCAGTGTAAGGCAAGACAGAGAGCCGACAACCTTGTCGAAGACTGGAACAAGGAAAACGGCGTCGAGGATGTGCCTGTTGAAGGTATGAGCCCCGAAGATATGGTCGCTTACATCAGAGAAAAGAACATTCCCTGCCCTGTCTGCGGCGGTCACAATTTCACGGATATCCGTAAGTTCAACCTCATGTTCAAGACATTCATCGGCGTTACCGAGGATTCTACGAATGAGGTTTATTTACGTCCTGAAACCGCTCAGGGTATCTTCGTAAACTTCGCAAACGTTCAGCGCTCTGCAAGAAAGAAGATCCCCTTCGGTATCTGCCAGATCGGAAAGTCTTTCCGTAACGAGATCACTCCCGGCAACTTCATCTTCAGAACACGTGAGTTCGAGCAGATGGAGCTCGAGTTCTTCTGCGAACCCGGCACTGACCTCGAGTGGTTCGACTACTGGAAGACATTCTGCCACGACTGGCTGATCGGCCTCGGCATCAAGGAAGAGGAGCTCCGCACGAGAGATCACGCGAAAGAAGAGCTCGCTTTCTACTCAAGAGCAACAACGGACTTCGAGTTCGCATTCCCGTTCACGGACTGGGGCGAACTCTGGGGCATCGCAGACCGTACGGACTACGACCTCAAGCAGCACATGGAATTCTCCAAGCAGGATCTTACTTACTTTGATCCAGCTAAGAACGAGAAGTACGTTCCCTACGTTATCGAACCTTCTCTCGGTGCTGACCGTGTAACACTCGCATTCCTGTGCTCTGCTTACGACGAGGAGACACTTGAGGGCGGCGACGTCAGAACGGTAATGCATTTCCACCCGTTCCTCGCACCCATCAAGATCGGCGTCCTCCCGCTGTCTGCAAAGCTGACGGACAAGGCACAGCCTATTTTCGAGAAGCTTTCCAAGAAGTATATGTGCGAGCTCGATGACAGACAGTCCATCGGTAAGCGCTACAGAAGACAGGACGAGATCGGTACTCCTTACTGCGTTGTATACGATTTCGATTCTGAGACAGACGGCTGCGTAACCATCAGGGAGAGAGACTCGATGAAGAACGTCGAGTACGAGCCCGGCAACATCAGATTCCCGATCGACAAACTTGATGAGTTTTTTGACGGCAAGTTCGATTTTTAAGGCTTGTATCTGATACAATAGAACGGACAAAAAAGTAATAAATATAAAATCCAAAAACGAAAGGCGGATAAAAGAATGACAAAGTACGTTTACCTCTTCACCGAAGGCAACGGAAACATGCGCGAACTCCTTGGCGGTAAGGGCGCAAACCTCGCTGAGATGACCAACATCGGTCTCCCTGTTCCTCAGGGCTTCACGATCAGCACAGAGGCATGCACCAAGTACTACGAGGACGGTCGCCAGATCAACGATGAGATCATGGCTCAGGTCATGGAGTACATCACAAAACTTGAAGAGATCACCGGCAAGAAGTTCGGCGACCTCGAGAACCCGCTCCTTGTTTCCGTAAGATCCGGTGCAAGAGCTTCCATGCCGGGCATGATGGACACGATCCTCAACCTCGGTCTTAACGAGCAGGTAGTCGATGTCATCGCTACAAAGTCCAATAACCCCAGATGGGCTTGGGACTGCTACAGAAGATTCATCCAGATGTATTCCGACGTTGTTATGGAAGTCGGTAAGAAGTACTTTGAAGAGCTCATCGACAAGATGAAGGCTGACAGAGGAGTTACTCAGGACGTCGAGCTCACAGCTGACGATCTCAAGGAACTCGCTTCACAGTTCAAGGCTGAGTATAAGGCTAAGATCGGTTCAGACTTCCCTACAGATCCTAAGGAGCAGCTCATCGGCGCTATCAAGGCCGTATTCAGATCCTGGGACAACCCGAGAGCAAACGTATACAGAAGAGACAACGACATTCCTTATTCATGGGGTACGGCTGTTAACGTTCAGTCCATGGCATTCGGTAACATGGGTGACGACTGCGGTACGGGCGTTGCTTTCACAAGAGACCCTGCTACAGGCGAGAAGGGCCTTTTCGGTGAGTTCCTTACAAACGCACAGGGTGAGGACGTTGTTGCAGGCGTTCGTACTCCTATGAAGATCGCAGAGATGGAGCAGAAGTTCCCTGAGGCATTCGCTCAGTTCACACAGGTTTGCTCTACACTCGAGACACACTACAGAGACATGCAGGACATGGAGTTCACAGTTGAGCACGGTAAGCTCTACATGCTCCAGACAAGAAACGGTAAGAGAACAGCTCAGGCTGCCATGAAGATCGCATGCGACTTGGTTGACGAGGGCATGAGAACACCTGAAGAGGCAGTTGCAATGATCGATCCTCGTAACCTCGACACACTGCTTCACCCTCAGTTCGATCCCGCTGCACTTAAGGCTGCAGAGGCAATCGGTAAGGGATTAGGCGCTTCTCCGGGAGCTGCTTGCGGTAAGATCGTCTTCACTGCTGACGATGCAGTTGCTTGGCACGACAGAGGAGAGAAGGTTGTCCTCGTAAGACTCGAGACATCTCCTGAAGACATCACTGGCATGAAGGCTGCTGAGGGTATCCTCACGGTACGTGGCGGTATGACATCACATGCTGCAGTTGTTGCACGTGGTATGGGTGAGTGCTGCGTTTCGGGCTGCGGCGAGATCGCAATGGACGAGGCTAACAAGCAGTTCACACTCGCAGGCAAGACATTCAAGGAAGGTGACATCATCTCCCTCGACGGTTCCACAGGTAAGATCTATGACGGCGCTATCGCTCAGATCGACGCTGACCCCAACAACGGTTACTTCGGCCGCATCATGAAGTGGGCAGACGAGTTCAAGAGACTAGAAGTACGTACAAACGCTGATACACCTGCAGACGCTAAGAAGGCTAGAGAGCTCGGCGCTGAAGGTATCGGTCTCTGCCGTACAGAGCACATGTTCTTCGGCGAGGGCAGGATCGACGCATTCCGCGAAATGATCTGCTCCGACACGGTAGAAGAGCGTGAGGCAGCACTCGAGGTTATCCTCCCGATGCAGCAGTCCGACTTCGAAGCACTCTATGAGGCTCTCGAGGGACACCCGGTTACCATCCGTTTCCTGGATCCGCCGCTCCACGAATTCGTACCTACAGAAGAGGCTGACATCAAGGCTCTCGCTGACAAGAAGGGCAAGTCAGCAGAGGAGATCAAGACTCTGATCGCTTCCCTCCACGAGTTCAACCCGATGATGGGTCACAGAGGATGCCGTCTCGCAGTTACATATCCTGAGATCGCAAAGATGCAGACAAGAGCTGTCATCCGCGCTGCTATCAACGTTAACGGCAAGCACCCCGACTGGAACGTTACACCTGAGATCATGATCCCGCTCGTATGCGAGATCAAGGAGCTCGTTAACGTTAAGAAGGTGGTCGTTGAGGTTGCTGACGAAGAGATCAAGGCTACAGGCGTCAACATGGGCTACAAGGTAGGCACCATGATCGAGATCCCTCGTGCTGCTCTTACAGCTGACGAGATCGCCAAGGAAGCTGAGTTCTTCTGCTTCGGTACAAACGACCTTACACAGATGACATTCGGTTTCTCAAGAGACGACGCAGGCAAGTTCCTCCAGGCTTACTATGAGTCCAAGATCTTCGAGTC
>JAILMZ010000010.1 GCA_024692105.1 Saccharofermentans sp. | reverse complement strand
TGAGAAGGGAACCAGGATCGTTACTTCCGGCGACGTCATTACCGAGCATCAGTATCAGAATCTTATCGATCTCGAGCTGATCCGTGACAGGACATTCAATCTCGTCATTCTCTTAAGAGATATCTGCTATGTTCTGGTCATCTTACTTTGCACATTCGTTTACTTCAAAGTAACGCATAAGAATGTGCGTTTCGGCCAGAGGGTATTCTACATGATGCTTCTGACATTCCTTATCCCTCAGGGAATCTCTTTGTATGCATCCAACTTCAATTTCAACTTCTGTACGGTAATGTTCTTTACGGCGATATGCGCATCGTATCTGGGAACATTCGACAGTATCGTACTGTCTATCGTGGACTTGTTGTTAATGTGGCCCGTGTTCTCGTTTGATACGGATCTGTTCTTTATCAACATTATCGGCATCATCGTATGCGCTTCGATCGCAGGCAGAAAGGACAAAGTATCGTCTTCGGCTACGATCATTTTGTTCCCGTCGATCGCCTGCCTCATCGCGGCTCTTGCATTCGGATTCCTTAACGGCTATGCGCAGGATCAGTACATCACTTCCGTATCGTTTGCGCTCGTCAGCAGCGCGGCATCCCTGATCGCGGCAATTGGTGTTACTCCGATCTACGAGATAATTACGAACAATGCTTCACCCATCAAGCTCATCGCTCTGAGCCAGCCGGGTCAGCAACTTCTCAAGAGACTCTTCCTTGAAGCGTCCGGTACTTACCAGCATTCGATCATGGTATCCAATCTTGCGGATGCTGCAGCTGAAGCCATCGGCGCAGATTCGCTGCTTTGTAAGGTTGCCGCTTACTATCACGATATCGGCAAGCTGGAGAACCCGATGTACTTTACCGAGAACCAGCACGGAGTAAACCCTCACGATAACCTTCCCATCATGGACAGCGTTGCGATCATTACAGCGCATCCTGATCTCGGCGTTAAGATCGCAAAGAAAGAACATCTCCCTCAGCCGATAATCGACATCATTGACGAGCACCACGGTACGACTTATCCGGGATACTTCTACCACAAGGCTTGTGAAGAGGCGAAAGCAAAAGGCCTCGAGCAGCCTGATGTAAACAATTTCAGGTATCACGGGCATATTCCTTCCACGCGCGAGTCTGCAGTCATCATGCTTGCGGACACATGCGAAGCCGCAGTACGCTCTACGAAACAGACAGACCCTGAGGGTGCCGAAGAACTCATCAGGAAACTCATAAAAGACAAGATCGAACAGGATCAGCTGATCAATTCAGGACTGTCTTTTGATGATATCGAGAAAATAATAATCTCATTCAAGCAAGTATATTCAGGTGTTTTCCACGAAAGGATCAAATATCCGGATGATAATAAGAACAGTTGATCGGGACCCCGTTTTTCCGGCTGAACTCAAAGCTTCATTAACAGAAATCCTGCCCAGACTTTCGGAAGAACTGGAAGCAGGCGACTATACCGACATGGCAATCAAACGCTGCCTTGGCACAGCTTATGCCGTCATCACTTTTGTTGATGCTGAGACGATAAGAGAATACAACAGGGAAGAGCGCGGCATTGATAAAGCTACCGACTGCCTGTCTTTCCCCATGCTCAACATAAATGACGGCAAGCTTGTCGATCCTGAATCAGGATTTGATACCGAGTTCGATGAAGACGGAAACCCGGTTGTCAATCTCGGTGATATCCTTCTTAATCTTTCTGCCATCAAGACTCAGGCTGAGAACTACGGCCACAGTTTTGAAAGAGAAGCAGGGTTCCTTGCCGCTCATTCTCTTTTACATCTCTTAGGTTACGATCACATCGAAAAGCGTGATGAAAAGCTGATGATCCAAAAGCAGAAGAGCATGATGTTTGCAGCAGGCCTTGCTTTCGAGGATGAGGTAAAAGATCTTGAAGACATCGATGATCACAGAGAGGAGATGTCTTTCCCTGCAGGCTCCAAATGCAGCCACTGCGGTTATGTGGCTCTGCTCGGAAGACCGAATGTAGGTAAATCCACTTTGGTCAATTACATAACGGGAATGAAGATAGCCATAGTGTCTCACAAACCACAGACGACCAGAACAAATATCAGGAGCATCGTTAATACCGAAGATTCCCAGATAATCTTTGTCGATACTCCGGGGGTACATAAGCCTGATACGAGAATGGGCGAGATCATGGTGGACAAATCTTTCGGAAGTGCCATTAACAGTGATCTGGTGCTTCTTATGGCTGACGGAAGATTCGACAAGCCCGGAAATGTTGAGAAGAGACTGATCGAACTTTGTAAGGAGAACAACAAGAAAGTGATCCTTGCCATCAATAAGGATGATGATGTTAAGGGCAACGGCCTGCTTCCGGTTATCGCGTCTTATGCTGAGTTGTATGATTTCGCTGATGTCGTGCCCATTAGTGCCAGGACCGGCCATAACGTTGATGTTCTGCTCGATGTAATAAGAAACAACCTTCCTGAAGGCCCCAGGCTCTTTGATTCGGAATATATGACGGATCAGACCGAAAGAGCGATAGCTGCAGAACTTATCCGCGAACAGGTCCTTCACTATATCGATCAGGAAGTTCCCCACGGTACTGCTGTTCTTATCAACAAGTTTGAGGAGAGAACAGGTGACAATGCCGTTGATGAATATGACCGCGACATGGTCGTGATCGAAGCTGATATCATCTGCGAGAGGGAATCCCACAAGGCGATCATTATCGGCAAGGGCGGACAGATGATCAAGCGTATCGGACAGGCTGCCAGAAGGAACATCGAGAGAATGCTCGGTTGTAAGGTCTATCTGGATCTCTACGTTAAGGTCAGACCTGACTGGCTTAATAATGATGGTTTCCTGCGTGAATACGGTCTTGATAAAGAAGACGAAGATTAATGGATCCCGTTAATTGCAGAGGTATCATCCTCCGTTCAAGAGAGTATAAAGAGAAGGACAGACTTGTATCTGTACTTACACCTGATCTGGGTCTTATTACAGTCTGCGCCAAAGGAACTGCAAAACCCGGAAGCCGCAACAGTTTTGCTTCCGTGCCGTTTATCCTTTGCGATCTTGTGCTTACCATATCTCACGGTTATTACTATCTTAAGGACGGTTCCGTAATCGAGAACAACACCGGGATCATGAACAGCCTTGAAGCTATGACCGTGGCATCTCATATATCCGAATGTCTTATCGATTCATCTTATGATGCCGGAGATGCAAGACAGGCTTATGAGCTTGCCGTATATGCATTCTATGTGCTTTCCAACAATCCGGCATCCTATCTGACGGTATATTCTGCTTTTAACTGGAGACTTCTGACCATACTTGGTTTTACCGTCGAATATCTTAACTGTGACATGTCAGGAGAACCTGTGACCAGAACTGGTAAGTATGTTCTCAGCCTTACGGGCGGAAGCATCAATGAGTCTTCTTCGGGCATCAGCGGTGACAGCGTGATGGCTCTCAATTACTTTGCTTCATGCGATCTGAAGGATCTATTTACGGCAAAAGCAGGTGATAAGGTTATAAGTGAACTCAAGCGCTTTACTACAGATTATCTGAATGTCCAGTTCGATAAGGATTACAATGCGCTGTCCACGCTTGATGACCTTGGTATCTGATCAGATCCTCCAATGACCGGGGAATAGCTTTATATACTCAGGTTTTGCAAGTCTAGCATCTATAAGAAGGGCAAATCCCGTATCGCTTTCGGTCCTGATGACACGTCCGACTGCCTGGAGAACTTTCTGCCAGCCCGGGAATCTGTATGCGAAAGCAAATCCGTCTCCGAACTTCTCTGCATAGTAGTTGCTCAGGATCTGCCTGATGGGACTGAGTTTCGGCAGGCCGACGCCGACGATGATGACGCCTGACAACCTGTCTCCGACAAGGTCTATGCCTTCTCCGAAATGACCACCCAATACGGCACTGCCAAGAAGCAATCCATCAAACTTATCGTTAAAACTTCCGAGGAAGTCTTCTTTCTCCGTGATATTCATCTCAGGTATCTGTGTAATTATCTTGCAGTCGGTACCAGACTCTTCAGATGCCGCCTTAAGCCTTTTGGATGTCTCGGCCATTATCTGTCCCATGTATTCGAAAGAAGGGAAGAACACCATATAATTCCCGGTCTTATCCTTGAGGACTTCGGTTATCTTTTCTGCTATGGGAATGATCGAAGAAGCACGGTTCACATAAGAAGTGCTGATCGTATCATCTATGATGATCTCCAGGTTTTCAGGAGGGAACGGTGACGGCAGATTAAGGTATTCCGCATAGTCAGTGTGTTTACCAAGAATCGTGTTGCGGTAATACTCATAAGGAGACAGCGTCGCCGAGAAGAATACGACCGGAAGCCTGTCTTTTACAATCTTATCCATCTTGGAAGAACAGTCGAGACAGTACAGGGTAACAACGATATCTTCGCCGTTCTTCTCAGCATAGATAATATACGAATCATCAAGGTAGAGCTCTAACACGGTTAGGAAATATCTCGCCTCGAAATAGAACTCCATGGCGGTCTGTCTTGCCTGCCCTTTGGGAAGCGAGTCTAACACGGGAAGGAGAGTGTTGAGTGCGATCCAGATCTTAGCCCTGAGGTTCTTGGGCTTCTCGCGCATTCCTTCCCAGCCTTCCGTCTTGAGCAAACGGAGTTCGTTGGCACCTTCAAGCGTGGCGAAGCAGGATGTGTTCGTGTCGAAGCATTTCGAGATGGTGGCAAAATAGTGCCTTAAGTCATAAAGACGTGCCATGACCTTCTCGTCTTTGCCCTTGAAGTCGGTTATCATCCTGTCCAGCAGTTCAAGCGAGAAAGAGGCCGAGAACATGTCTCTGCCGCGCTCGACCATGTTATGAGCCTCATCCACCAGAGCGATTGTCCTGCCGTCATCAAGCTCGTCAGACATAAGGCTTACCCTGGGATGGAAGATGTGGTTGTAGTCACCGATTACGACCGTACAGTATTCCATGGTGTTGACCATGAACTCATGAGGACAGATCTTATGCTCTGCAGCTACTTTGGTAATGAGTTCCGGTGTGATCCTGTCATGCATAAGGATCTCTTTAAGTGCAGGCTTAAGGCGTTTGTAGTAACCTTTTGCCAGAGCACAGTATTTCGCATCGCATTTGGTCTCGAACGGGCACATCTGTTCCTTGGAGCGAAGCAGGATGGACCTGATGAACAGGCCGTTATCCCTCATGTCATCCAATGCTTTGCACGCGACATCGCGGGTAGCCGCCTTTGCAGTAAGATAGAATATCTTGTCGTATTTGTTGGTTTTAAGGCCTTTTATGGCAGGATACAGGGTGGATATGGTCTTTCCGATGCCTGTAGGAGCTTCAACGAACAGAGCTTCTTTTGAAGTAAGTGCGCCCAGAACTCTCTGCATGAACTCTTTTTGTCCGCTTCGGATATTGGTGTACGGAAACTTAAGTGCATTAACAGAATCAAACATCGAAGATCTGTAATCAAGGATAAGCTGAGCAAATTCGGCGTATTCCTTGCAGATCTCTTCGAAGAAGGTCTCGGCTTCCTCGCAGGACATGGTAAAACTTTCCTCGTATGACTCTAAGGTGGTTACGGATACATAACGAAGAGTAAGCGCAACATCGAGTACGTCAGTGTTCTGAAACAGATACATTGCTCCGTAAAGCTTAAGTTGTGTAAGATGCTCCGGACGTTCAAGATTCTTATAGCCGGTCTTGGGAGTATTGAAAGATTTGATCTCAAATATCCTGGGCGGTTTATTCTTCTCGAGAAGAAGTGCATCAAGCCTGCCTGTTACGCACATGCAAAGACCGGAAGGTGAGATGTAATCCCATTTCATGGTATCTTCGCTTGTTACGGCATCACCATATTGCTTTCTGAGATCTTCAAATATCTTCCTGTGAAGTCTCGTACCTTCAATGCCTGAGACAGACCCGTAAGAGCCGCCCGCGATATCTCCCGAGCGTGATACGAATTCTGCCAGATTGGTTACTGAGACGTTAATGTTTATCATTATTTGATTATATAATAACGGTGTTGAAAAAACTGATGACTTGTTATAAAATCAACGGGCACGCAGATGTGGTGGAATTGGCAGACGCGCTAGCTTCAGGTGCTAGTGGGAGCAATCCCGTGCGGGTTCAAGTCCCGCCATCTGCACCACATAACGAATCCCTTGCTTATTCGCAGGGGATTTATTATTTTTGAGATAGTAAACATGAGGCTCAAGGAATTATGACGGAGAAGATTTCAGTTACTGAATACGGTAATGTCCATTATTGGATATCCGATGATTTCGAACTTGGCAGGGAGACGCTTTTCTTCCTGCATGGTCTGACTGCGAGCCACGATCTGTTCAGGGAGCAGGTGCCGTATTTCGCGAAACTGTACAACATCATTACCTGGGACGCACCCGCACACGGCTTATCCCGTCCTTTTGCAGATTTTACATATGAGAAAGCAGCAAAAGCTGCTGTACAGATACTTGATGATAACGGTATCGATTCGGCGGCATTTATCGGCCAATCAATGGGAGGATTCATAACCCAGTCCGTCATCAAGCGTTTCCCGGAGCGCGTGAGGGCTTTTGTTTCCATAGACAGCACACCTTTTGGCGAGAAGTATTATTCGCGTTCTGACCGTTGGTGGCTGAGACAGATTGAGTGGATGTCTTCTCTGTATCCCGATAAATCTCTCAGGAAAGCCGTAGCGGGGCAGTGTACCAGAACCGAGCGTTCTTATCAGAATATGCTCAACATGCTTTCTGTTTACGATAAGAAGGAGTTATGCCATCTGATGGGAATCGGATTTGCCGGTTTTCTTGAAGACAACAGTGATATCAAGATAGAATGCCCGGTACTCTTGCTCGTCGGTGAGCATGATAAGACCGGCAAGGTCATCCAATATAACAAAGAGTGGGCAAAAGATCTCGGCAAACAGATTACATGGATCTATAATGCTGCCCACAATTCAAATGATGACAATCCTGATTTGGTCAATTCTTCGATTGAAGTATTTTTGTCTGTTATAAGAATTAATAAAATGGAGAACATCTTCCGCATAACAGAAACAAAACTCAAAGAAGCCGAAGACTCTCAGGCTCTTGATGCTTTAAAAAGCGATATGGCAAAATTGGAGACTTATTATACGGGACCTCTGTGGAAAGCTGACCTTGCTATAGATGAGGAATATAACCTCACTGATATTAAGAGGGGTGTACTCTCAGAGGATGGGATCTATAACCTTCTGGAGCAATATAAAGAGAAAAGGGAAGAAGCAAATGAGTAATTGTGAGACTTGTCAGTACGCATATATCGATGAAGTCACCGGCGAGCCGGTCTGTGACCTTAATCTTGATGAAGATGAATACATCAGATTCATGGAAAACAAGAGTAAGGAATGCCCGTATTACAAGAACGGCGATGAATATCAGACGACTGTAAGACATCAGATCTGATATTTGCAACAATTTGAATCCAGAACTGTATTAATGGTAACTGACCCGAGAGGAGTTACGTTATGAAGATGGGTTTTAAAAAGACAGTTATAGGAATTGCTTCAATTATAATCTGTATCTGCGCATTTACCGGATGCCCGTATATTAAGGGCGAGGCTGATGCCAATGCGGTATATACATGTTCCAAGGATAATATGTTCGGCCTTGAGAAAGTCGTTGTCATGGATGACAGCGTGGTGGTTGTTTTCGACATGTGGACCAGTGATAATTCGAAGTACGGAAGACTTGAAGATGAAGATAATGAAGATATATATCCGCTTAATGTGTATCTGGAAGATTCAGATAACACTCACGATGTTACCAGAACAGTAAAAGCGGAATTCGGAAAGATAATCGTAACGTTCAATATCAAAGATGTGGAAGCCGATGAATCTCTTAAGATAACCGGTGTGAATATCCAGGGCAGGGTCATAAGTTTCAATGACGGCAATCTCAGTCTGTATTATAAAATGTGGGGCGGAGAGTGTTCCAACGATTATTATCAGGATTATGATCAGGATGCCAAGTGCTGGGGCGAGATCCGGGAAGAGTTTATTTTATATCCTATGTCAGAATTTTAATGATATTATCTCAAGGGTATTGACTCTCACATTATGTCAGGGATTAAGGTAGTGTTGAGCTCAAGAATAAACATCCATGGAGGTAAGTTCGATGCTTAAGATTGGAGAATTTTCAAAACTGTCCAGAGTCAGCATCAGGATGCTTCGCCACTACGACGATATCGGACTGATCAAGCCTGCAGAGGTTGATGATCTGACCGGTTACCGTTACTACCGTGAGGACCAGTTATACGTTATAGGCAGAATCACTGCCCTTAAAGATATGGGGTTCCCGCTTGCAGATATCGTAAAGATACTGGATATCTACGAAGACAAGGATAAGCTTGACGATTTCCTGCTCAAAAGACAGCAGGAACTCGAAGAGCAGTCTAAAGAGACGGAGTATAAGCTGATGCTTCTGGATACAGCCCGTAAGAGGCTGAGAAAGGAGCAAAACATGAGT
Source organism: Saccharofermentans sp. (assembly GCA_024692105.1). The sequence continues at coordinate 7,081 of JAILMZ010000010.1, read as the reverse complement.
TTTGATGTAAACGTAAAGACTATCCCCGAGAGGTATGCTGCAACAGTACGCATGGTCGTACCTCACTATGAGGACGAAGGATTGCTTTGGCAGAAGATGTATGAGGGAGGCCAGCCTCTGGTACCTGCTGATCCCTGCTATGCCACAGCCGTATTCTTTGACGATGAGTTCAAGGAAGAAAATGTGGATATTGAAGTAACAATGTCTGTAAAAGGTAAGTATAAGGACTCTGAATACGTTAAGTTCAAGACCATTCCTGCCGTTAAGGTGGCAAGCTGCGTCGTAAAAGGATCCTATGAGCAGATCAGCGATGCATATGTTGCGGTTACTACATGGATCAGTGCCAACGGCTATAAGATGAACGGACTGATGTTCAACATCTACCATGTAAGTCCGGCACAGACCAAGAATCCTGATGAATATGTAACGGAAGTATGCTTCCCGGTCGAGTAAGAATATCTACTTAGAAGGTCGATTTTAGTGTACTATTGAGAGTAGCGTCCATTATGTGACGCTATTCTTATTTTTGAGGTGATTTATCGTGCCCAAAGGCAATAAGCCAGGTGGTCTTTGGACCTTAAGATATACTTTGTTGAACTCCACATATTTTGTGGCTTTCTGTACTATCCATGCCTGTGCTGCCGCATTCCTTTTGGCAAGAGGTTTCTCAAACACCGAAGTCGGTATATTGCTTGCGTTGGCAAATATCATCTCTGCAGTATTCCAACCTTTTATTGCCGGCATAATAGATAAAAAGGGGAAACTCACCAACAGAAGATTCATTCTTATATCGGTAGTGGTTATCTTACTTGGTTCGGTTGCACTTCTTTTCGTAACTGATGTTAAAGCAGTCATTTTCGTTGTGTTTGCCTTGATATACATGATCCAGTTTGCTTACCAGCCGGTTATGACTGCACTCTGTTTCGAGTATCAGAAGGCGGGAAGCAAGATCAATTACGGATTGGCAAGAGGATTGGGATCTGCGAGCTTTGCCGTAACTGCCTGGTTCATCGGCGGAATCATAGAGGAGCAGGGCGTTGTCATCCTTCTTTGGGTGAATATAGTTACAATGGCAATCTCTTTTATCGTTGCACTGACATTCAGAAAACCTGAAAGTGCAACCAAGGAAGAAACAGCTAAGAAAACTGAAGGCAAGGGTTTTGTTGCTTTTCTTAGGGCATATCCGGCTTTTGCAGTCTTTCTTGTTGCCACGATCTTCTTTTTCTTTGCACACAACATGATCAATGACTTCATGATCCAGATCATCCGTCATCTCGGCGGAGGAGAGACGGAATTGGGATACGCGAACTTCCTTCAGGCTATACTGGAATTACCTATAATGGCTCTTATCGGCTTTGTCTTAAAGAAGATATCGTCTTCCAATCTGCTCGTAATGTCAGGTTTTGCCTTCCTTATCAAGATTGCAATCCTCATCTTTGCAACAAATATGTTCATGATGTATGTCAGCCAGTCTTTCCAGATATTTGCTTATGCCGTATTTATTCCAGCTGCTGCATATTACGTTACAAATACCATGGATGAATCAGATCAGGTAAAGGGCCAGGCTTATGTAACCAGCGCCATTACTGTAGGCGGAGTCTTTTCCAATCTGATAAGCGGAATCGTGCTGGATAATCTCGGCATAACTCAGATGCTTATCATCGGTACCGTTGTGTGTGCTGTCGGAGCGGTAACTGCTACGATAGCCATGAAGAGATTAAAGCATAAGGCTGAACCTTCGGCTGTTAAAGTATAGGAGTCTGCATGGAGATAATGAGAGCAACAGAAGAATGGCAGCGTGCAGGTGCGTATTCTGTACGTATCGAGGGCATGAACCGCCAGCATCACATATCTCTCAGGGATGAGTTCGATGATCACGACTGTGACGGCACGCGATACATCGTACTGCTCGATGACGGATATCCAGTTGCAACTTGCAGGTTTTACGAAGAAGCTACAGATACTGTTGTAATTGGCCGCGTAGTCGTACTTCCTGAATACAGAGGACAGAAATTGGGTGCGCTCGTTGTAACAGAAGCCGAGAAATGGGCTTTTGAGCTTGGATACAAAGAGATTATCGTTGACAGCAGGATTGAAGTTGTCGGATTCTATGAGAAACTCGGCTATTCGCATTTTGATGATGCGGTAATACGGAGCGGAACATTCGACTGTGTAAGGATGACAAAGAGTCAAGGTGTCTGATCATGAGTTTCTTTAAGAGTCACAAGATCACAAAGACATTCATTTGTATGCTTATACTGGCAGGCATCTGCAATCTTCTGACAAGAACTGGCAGCACTCTCTTTAATTCATTGATGTTCTGCGCGAACTTCATGATTTATATAGGTTTGATTCTATTCTGGACTCAGCATCTTATCTTCAGACTCCTGCCGACCAAAACCAGAGCATATATGCTCGTATCTTCAGGATTCATGATAATCTACCTGCTCCAACGGGTCTTCAAATACAGGATGGTCTATTATTCTGTCACCATGACTCGTTATTTGAGTTATTCGTATTTTGTTCCCATGGTTTTGGTTCCCACGGTATTTCTCATGATGTCCGTTAATCTGGTCTCGGGCAATTCAAGCAAGGGAAATATGATTGAACGGATAATTCTGTTCTTAGGCATTATCATCGCAGTTTTACCCCTGACAAATGATATTCACGGACTCATATACACTCCGACGGTGGATATTGCAGAATTTGACATATCAAGCGGGACATATACCTGGGGAACTTTGTTCTATGGAATATACGGCTGGATGATACTTGCTTTGGCACTCGGTATCATTTTGCTGTTCCGCAGTACAAGCAGGAAAGATAAGAAGAGTATTTTGTATATGTCTTTGGCGTTGATGGTCTGGATAGGTGCTTTGCTGATCAATTACCTGGTAATCGAACCTTACGATCTTCCGAGAATGTATTTCTACCCCGAGATAAACTGTTTCTGCATGCTTCTCATACTCGAGACCAGCATCAGGACTCGCCTGATCCCTCATAATGAGAAATACAAATTATTCTTCGAGAACCTGAAGCTGCCGATCCTCATAACAAACAACCAGCTTGATACGGCAAATGCGACCGCAATAAACATCGATGCTTCAAAAGATGTTCTGACAAAAGCAAAGAATGTTCCGGTCTATATTGATGAGGATACAAGACTTGCAGCTTTGAAGATCCGAGGAGGTTATGCTTTCTGGACCGAGAATGAACACGAGATCAGGGAGGAGAGGAAAAGACTGGCTAATGCCAATGAACTCCTTAGTGAAGAAAACGACCTTATCGAGGTAGAGAACAGGCTCAAAGAACAGAAAGCTCATCTTGCCGCACAGAACCGTGTCTATGAACGCATCACGGCAGCAATCTTCCCGAAACAAAAGAAGATCGAAGAACTCCTGGAACCTACAGATCCTTCCGCCGGAGAATTCCCGGAAACACTCGGAAAAGCCTGCGTCTTCAACGCTTATTCCAAGAGAAAGACAAATCTGCTCCTTCTTTCCGAAGAATCGCTTCCCGAGAGCAACAGAGAATTGTTCTTAGCTCTTGCAGAGACCTGCCGCTTCCTCAAGTGCTGCGGTATAGAAGCAGCTGCAGTCGGCGATGAATATACCAGCATCCCTCTTAAAGCCGTAAACGATCTGTACGATACTTTCGAGACTGTGGTGGAGACATATCTGCCTTACCTTTCGCGCATGACGGTATCCATCGTTCCCGCAGGTGTCCGTATAGCCATGGAAGCACGCGAAATTCTCTCTCTTCCGGAAACATCACTTCCTGTCGAGTGCAAGGAAAGTGACGGCATCCTTTTCTTAACTATCAACAACGGCAAAGGAGGTGAGGCTGCATGAACGGATTGTCATCTATTGCCGATACCGGTACCTGGTACGCGATCTGTATCATCGCTCTCATTTTGTTTGTCGGATCATTAGCAGTAGTATTCAGGTTTTTCCGTGATAAGAGAAACCGCGTGCCGATATTTATAGCTATTCTTAACCTTTTGCTGATATCCGTCACTGTCGTGATATTGATGGATTGCGGTCATTCCATAGGCGCATCTCCGAATCTGGAATATTCCGCGTTCCAATATGCTTTGTTCGAGTTGCCGTATTTCGCGTATGTTCTGATGGAACTGCTGTGCTGCATAATAATCCTCCTTCTCGGCATAGAGGGCACCAAATACCGCTCAATGAATATAACCCCGGATGCAATCCAGCAGGCCATTGACGCTCTTCCTGAAGCGGTTGCTGTCTGCAGCCTGGACGGAACGGTAAGATTATCAAATCTTAAGATGAGTAATCTCGTCAGGACTTTAACAGGAAGGATCTTAACGGATTCCAATGAATTTTGGTCTTATGTGGTAACCAAAGGCAAAGAGCAGGGCGGACAGTATTTGATCTATACTCCCGGTGAGGCGGTGTGGCTTTTCGGGAAAGAGAAGTTGAGCATAGACGGAAAAGAACATGAGCAGATTACTGCAATGAACGTCACAGCCCGCTATGCGATCATAAAGGAACTCGAAGCAAAGAATGAACGCCTTCAGGATATCCGAGCGCGTATGAAAGCTGTATCCGACCTTTCAGGTGACATGTTCATTGCTCAGGAGGAAGCTGACGCGAGGGCGGCTCTTCACAATCAGCTTGGCCAGGTGCTGCTTATGGGCCGTCATTACATTGAGCATCAGGATACGACTGACCCGCAGATCGTTTATGCAGCTACTATGCAGATGAACCGTTTCCTTCTCGGCGAGGCCAAAGACCCCTATGAAGGTGAGGATGACAGCATTTCCCGCGCAATGACCATGGCAGGAAGTATCGGCGTCAAAGTCGAGATCTCCGGAGCAGGTATCAGTAATGAAGATGTCAGGAAGATACTTTCAAAAGCTATTACGGAGTGTGCTGCAAATACAATAAAGCACGCTGAAGGCGACAAAATTACGATAATCATAGGCGATAATGAATTCTCTATCACCAATAACGGAAAACCGCCCAAAGGGACTATTACTGAAAGCGGAGGTCTGTTGTCTCTCAGACGTGAGATAGAAGCCATTGGCGGTACCATGAGACTGGATAGCGATCCCGGATTCAAATTAACCATTACATATTAATAACTATTCAAATAAACTATCAAATAAATGGTACAAATGGGTGATTGTAGAATTGGCCTTGAATTATATTCTATATATAAGAATATAAGGAGGCGTATTCATATGAGATCGCAGACTAGTTGTATTAAGTTCATATCAGCTGTTATTGTTTGTGTTTGTTTTATCGCATTGATCCCGCTTATCACGGCAAATGCGGCTACAATAACCTATACTTCGGGCTCCAATGCACCGATTACTGATCCCGCTTTTATGGGCGCGCCTCAGAATACTACGGAATATCCGGTTGTTATCAATCTTTGGTCATATGATAAAAACGGTCTAAGCATTTATCCTGCAGGAACCGGCGGCCAAGCTACTGTCAGCAAAGATTATCTTAAACCCGGTGATTCAGTAATTGTAAACGTTTATCCTGATTCAGGGTATACAGTAGAAGAGATTTCTATCGGAGACGGTGCTTCCGGTATGGGCACAGGCGATACCGTTTATAACACTACATCAACTATGTTCACAGTTCCGACTGATTATATATCCGTAACAGGCAAGATACAGGTGGATATAAGACTTAAAGCTCCAAGTTATCTCTCAACTAGCAAGGTTACATTTGAAACTTACAATTCTTATTCATTAACTTATTCTTGTATTAACAATAAGTATATTTCCATAATTGATTATCAGGATTATTTTAATAAACCCACTGGTCAACATTTAGCCGGTTGGTATCTCTCAGATGGAAATGTTACAGACGAGTCCATCAACATGAGCAAGATCAAATTCGGTTATAAATATAAAGTTGAAGGCGATGCCATATTTACTCCGTACTTTAGCACTTGGATCACAGGCTGGACTGATACCGGTGCCGGAGCTGTCGCAGATTATGGTGTCAGCGATATGATCAGAGTCATTCCGCAGACCAACAGCGAGATCGATGAGGTTCCGAGCGCACCTGTTACTCTTGAGATATCACTTCTTGACGGTTATGTCTTCGATAACAATGGAGTAGTTGATCTAATTGGTTCTGACGGAACAACAGTTGTTGGTTCTGTTACTATGACCAAATTCAGCGGCAATACATATCGTGGAACGTTTACTATGCCCACCGAAGACATTAGCCTGAAGTTTGCTACGACTTCTGCAAATAAGACGGTTACATTCAATTCCAATGGCGGAAGCGCAGTAGCAGCACAGACGGTTGCTCACGGAAGCAAGGCTACAAAACCCGCTGATCCCACCAAGGACGGCTATACATTTGAAGGCTGGTATTCGAACTCTGCATGCACTACGGCATATGATTTCAATTCTGCAGTAACTGCAAACATTACTGTCTACGCGAAATGGACAGCAAAGCCCGCACCTGTAATCGAGACACCTAAGCTCACAACGGGCATCGCACACGTTCAGGATATCGGTGACGTAAGTGTGGTTGCAGATTCTTCCGGAATGCTTACCATCGGCACAACCGGTATGGGTAAGCGTCTCGAGCAGATCACGATCAACTTCGAGAACAATACGCCTTACTCAGGAACACTCGAGTACAGAGTGCATGTCCAGGATATCGGCTGGATGGACTGGGTAGAAGCAGGAGAAGCTTGCGGTACGGAAGGCCTGTCTAAGCGTATCGAGGCAATCGAGATCCGTCTTACGGGCGAACTCGCAGACTATTACTCAGTACAGTACTGCGTACATATCCAGGATTACGGCGATATGCAGGGCTGGGTAAAGGACGGCGCGCTTGCAGGAACCACAGGTGAATCTAAGAGAATAGAAGAACTCAAGATAAAGATCGTTCCTGCAAACTCAGGTTCATCAATGTCAGTTAAGTACAGAGTACATGTTCAGGATTACGGCTGGGAGAAGTCCTATGCATCCAACGGTGCTATGGCAGGAACATCAGGCGAATCCAAGAGACTCGAAGGAATAGAGATATTCCTTGACGGCAACCAGTACTCAGGCGGCATCAAGTTCAAGACCCATGTC
>JAILMZ010000153.1 GCA_024692105.1 Saccharofermentans sp. | reverse complement strand
TGAGGGTATAAGACTCTCAACCATTCCGGTGGTGATTACCGCGAGGCCACACCTGTTCCCATCCCGAACACAGAAGTTAAGCTCGCCGGTGCCGACAATACTCGGCTGGCAACGGCCCGGGAAGATAGGTTGCTGCCGGATCTTACAAGTCCCTTCACGGAGTAACGTGGAGGGACTTTTCTATTGCTCGGATTTTGAAATAAAAATGTAATATTACAATTTACAAGACATGTTTTATTGGTACAATTATTAATAAATTAATAAGGGTAATTCTTAATTTGAGGTGTGAATATGGCGAAGATCCTTATAGTAGATGACGATCCGACAGTAGTTAACTCAACGGCTGATATGCTCAGGGCTATTTCATTTGAAGTAATCTCCGCGACTGACGGCAGGAGCGGTTACAGAATGGCTGTAAAAGAGAAGCCGGACATCATTATCCTTGACTGGATGATGCCTGATTATAACGGACTTCAGTTCATCACTGACTATAGAAAAGAGGGCTATCAGACCCCCGTTCTCTTCCTTACGGGAAAGGGAGATCTGCCTCTGTATCAGATTGAAGCACTGAGTGCAGGCGCTGACAGTTATCTGTCAAAGGGTTCCGACCCGGGCGTTCTCATCGAGAGGATCAGAGCGATGATCCGCAGAAGTGAGTATTCCCAGTCCGGCAAGAAGGGCGCTTCAAAGAGACATGAATACTGCGACGGCGAGCTCATCATCGACGGCGACGTAATGCAGGCTTTCAAGCATGATGAATCCTGCGATCTTACCAACCGTGAGTTCCAGCTCCTTCAGTATCTTGAGGAGAACAAGGGCAGAGTATGCTCCAGATCAGAGCTCTTAAAGCAGGTATGGAAATTCGATTTCCTCGGTGATGAGAGGACGGTCGATGTCACCATCAAGAGGACAAGACAGAAGATCGAACCCGATCAGAAGAACTTCAAGTATATCGTTACCAGAAGAGGCTTCGGGTACTTCTTCCCGAATGATCTGACTTGATATATTGCCTTTCAATACAGGACTTACTTAAACAGCTTGGCGAGAACTGGGTTCTTGTCGTTGTTTTCGGGCTTATACTCCTTTTGATCGGAGTAATAGCCGGCTATCTCATTGGCAACACTTCCCTCAGATCTCACGTTACCGAGAGCATGGATGCCCTTGAACGCGAGAAGATGATCCAGAAGGCCGTCCTGGATAATGTCGGCCTGGGCATCGTGGTGTATGACAAGAAGGAAGCCATCTTTGTAAACGAGAGCATCTTCAAGCTTCCCGGATTTCTTAAGAGCGGTCTGCCCGACAGCCTTGATGCATTCCTCGAGGCTTTCGACAACGGCAATCAGCTCAAATCCAACTACATCCTGAGCTGTGAGAACGGCATCAATACCATCAGGGTCAACTATCTGAATGAGAACAGGATATATGAGATAAAGATACTCAAGAAGAAGGCTACTGATGAGAGCAAGTTCTTCGCAGGTGAAGATCTCGCGATAGTAATAGTTGACGATATCACACAGGTTAAAGACGACGAGAGAAGACAGAAGGATCTGGCGGCAAATGTCTCGCACGAACTCAAGACACCGCTTACTTCGGTCTATAATTCCGTATTCTCGATCCTCAAGTCAGGCGAGAACGGCGGAATGCCGCCGCATGACGATCTCATGCTCTGGGCACAGAGGATCCAGGTCAACGCCACCAGGATGCAGGACATCATAAACGACTTCCTCGTTCTTTCCCAGTGTTCTCATACCAGCGTAATGGGCATTTTTGACATCAAAGAGGTAGTCGAGATGGCATGCGCGAACATCTCGGAGTATCCGGGAAGACAGAATGTAACCATCACGATGCCTGATGAAGGCCAGTATCCATTGGTCTACGGCAATTCAAAACTGGTGATGAGGACGATAATCAATCTTCTCACCAATGCGATCAAGTACATAGATTATGACAACAAAAAGGTTCCGAACCAGATCCATGTCGGCATCGTCATGATCGATGACCGCATCGGCGTTCAGGTGGAAGACAACGGAAGGGGAATACCCGCAAAGGATATCGAACACCTCTTCGAAAGGTTCTACAGAGTGGATAATTCCGGCAACCATGAGGTTGGAGGAACAGGAATAGGTCTTGCGATAGCAAAAGAGATCGCAGAGATGCACGACGGTGCGATAAGCGTCACTTCGACATTCGGTTCGGGTTCGACTTTTACTCTGAGCCTGCCTGCCGGAAAGACTGTTTTCGACGGCGTGTATGCTGATGCCAGGGCAGGTATCATCAGTGAGAAGCCGCTCTACCGCGCAGCTGCATATTTCCTCGGACTTCAGGAGTGCGAAGCAGCAAGATCCATGAATTACGAAGACCTTCTGCCGATCATTGAAGAGTATGAGGCGAAGGAAGCAACAGATACGCTGGGCAGGGACAAGATACTTGCCAAGCTCCTGGCGGAGTTCGGAAATGAGCGTTTCGCAGAGCTTGAAGACGAGCTGCTGTATGTGGAAGACATGGAAGAAGACGGACCTCTGACGGGACTTGAAGAAGAGCCTTATGAAGAGCCCCTCCCTGCAATGGAAAGCCCGCTTCCCGATGCAGCCATGGCTATAGACAGTTATACGGTTGCTGCAGGTGAGGAAGAGCTTGCAAGGATCTCCGCTGCTGCGGAAGAAGCAAGACTCAGGCAGGAAGAGAAGCGCCGTGCACAGCAGCAGGCCAAGGAAAAGATCGAGCAGGAAAGGCTCAGGAGAGAAGAGGAAGACAGAAGGATCGCCGAGATAGAGCAGGAAGAAAAGCTCAGGCAGGAAGAGGAACAGAAGCGCCTTGCAAAGGAAGAAGCACGCGCGATCCTGACCCGTCCGGTGGTCCAGATGGCTGCAAATCCGGCCGAACCGAAGAAAAATGCCGCCGAATTGGCAAAAGACAATAAAGAAAAACACGTAATTCACCCAACTGTGCAAGGAAAAAGGTATAATATTGACGACATTGTCGCCCGCAAAACGGCAGACAAGAAGGTAACGGAAGAACCGGCGGAAGCTCCGCAGGTCAAATCCTCCCTCAAGCAGGTGCTTGACGGAAGCACGCCGTTGCCTGACCAACACGATAACTGACCGGAGCCGTATATAGTGGCAGAAGATAAAGAATTTAACAGATCCAGACCTTACGCATATGAGGTCGTAGGAGGAACGCCCCTTAAAGGGGATATTGAGATAAGCGGCAGCAAGAATGCCGCTCTCGGAATCATAGCTGCGGCCATGATGGTCGACGGCCCCTGTACATTGGAGAACGTACCCGACATCTCGGATGTCCATGTCATGATGGAACTATGCAGATCCCTGGGTGCGACGATAGACCAGATCGACCTGCATACCTATGCCATCGATCCCACCACGATCAACACATACAAGGCATCCGGAGCGCTGGTCTCCAGAATCAGGGCGTCATACTATCTCATGGGCGCGCTTCTGGGCAGATGCCACAAGGCTTCGATAAGGCTTCCGGGCGGATGTAATTTCGGACAGAGACCTATTGACCTGCACCTCAAGGCGTTCCAGCTCATGGGTGCGAAAGGCGCAAGGCCCACGGACATCGACAGCGGCATCGTAAACCTTACCGCAGAGCCCCTTCACGGTGCGAAGATCTACCTCGACATCGTAAGCGTAGGTGCCACCATCAATGCGATGCTCGCTGCCTGCAAGGCCGAGGGCAAGACCGAGATCATCAACGCGGCAAAGGAACCGCACATCGTTGACGTCGCGAACTTCCTCAACGCGATGGGCGCGAGGATCAAGGGTGCAGGTACAGACCTCATTAAGATTACGGGTGTTCCGGTACTTCCCGGCCACTTCACATACTCCATCATCCCTGACCAGATCGAAGCGGGAACCTACATGGTCGCTGCTGCCGTTACGGGAGGAGACGTCACCATCCACAATCTGATCCCTACGCACATGGAACCTCTTTCCGCGAAAATGCGCGAGATGGGATACCAGATCGATGAAGGCGATGAATGCATCAGGATATACAAGAACGATCCCGAAGACGAGATATGGTCTACGAGTGTTAAGACATCACCGTATCCGGGATTCCCGACGGATCTTCAGCCTCAGACGGTAGTCCTCCTCTGCACCGCGGACGGTCAGAGCAGGATGCATGAGAATGTTTGGCAGAACCGTTTCCAATATGTTCCCGAACTTGCAAAGATGGGTGCGAACATCAACGTTTATGAGAGGATCGCCTGGGTCAACGGACCGGTCAAGTTCCGTGCCGCAAGGGTGGAAGCGACGGATCTTCGTGCGGGCGCGGCACTGGTATGTGCGGCTCTTGCAGCTGAAGGAACATCGCACATTATGCAGGCATACAGGATCGACAGAGGATACGAACACATCGTCTCCAAACTCTCCGCTCTCGGCGCGACCATCAAGCGCGTATATGTTGAAGAATATACAGAGGACACCGAAGCATGAGCGACGGTCTTTCCATAAAGCCTTTATATTCGAGCAGTGAGGGCAACTGCACTCTGATCACAATCAACGGAACACACATCCTTATCGATCTTGGTAAATCATGCAAGCTCATTACAAATGCGCTTATCGATTCGGGCGTATATCCCGATGACGTTGCATGCATCTTCGTAACGCACGGTCATACGGATCACATATCGGGCATTCCCGTTTTCTCGCGCAAATACCATACACCCGTCTTCTGCACGCTTACCTCGGCTTACAAGATCGGCGAGATCGCAGCTGAAGTCAGCGTCATAGGAGAAAGCGATATCGTTAAGCTCAAGTGCGGAGCGGAGATAAGGGCACTGCCAACTCCCCACGATATCAACGGCTCGGTATGCTACAGAATCAACAACACAAAGACCAAAACTTCCGTGGCGGTAATGACTGACCTCGGAAGATTCACTCCTTCCATGGAAGGTTTTATCAAAGGCTGCGACGCAGTGCTCCTGGAATCCAACTACGATCCGGACATGCTCAAGAACGGACCTTATCCTCCCGCACTTCAGCAGAGGATATCCGGAGGCGAAGGTCATCTCGGCAATGTTGGCTGTGCGGCTGCGGCAAAGAAGATGATCGAAAACGGTACACACAAGTTCATCCTCGGACACATATCACCTCATAACAACACGGAAGAGATCGCCATCGAGTATTTCATCAATGCACTCTCATCCTGGGGCTTTGAACAGGGTAAGGATTATGAGGTCCAGACTGCGAGCAGGTTAGGTCCCGTCAGAGGATACGAGGTATGAAGATAAAGATAGTCTGTCCCGGCCACATGAAGGACAAGTGGCTTAAGGACGGGATCGAAGAATACCGTACGAGGCTCTCCCGGTTTGCCAAGTTAGAGATAATAGAAGTCGACGATTGTCCGGATTCCATCCCCGTGGCAGAAGCACTTAAAAGGGAAGGCGCGAAGATCCTGTCGCACATTAAGCCGGGCGAAGTTGTCTGGGCAATGGACCTTAAGGGCGAGCTCGTAACTTCAGAGAAGATGTCTGAATATCTCACGAAGGACATAGAGCGCGGGGGAGGAAATCTAACCTGCGTGATAGGAGGGAGCAACGGACTGGCAGGGGAGGTCAGAGAACGTGCGGACAGGAAGATCTGTCTCGGCAACATAACGCTGACACACCTTATGACAAGGCTTATCCTGACAGAACAGCTCTACAGGAGCTTCAAGATCGCCAAGGGCGAGAAGTACCATAAATAGGAGGGGAACATGGCTGACACCGTTATATCTTTACTTGCAAGAGAATACGGACTGAGAGTTAAGGGGAACTGCGCGACGGATGTCGTTGACCGCATTCCCGTAAGGATAATCTTATCGCAGTATGCCACCGCATCCGTTCACTGCGACCAGGCATACTATAACAAGATAAGACCGCAGATACCCGGCGGCTTCGCTTCATATCAGAACGGACAGGTGGTGTTTACCATCTCCAACGGCAATCCCGTCAATTCCTACGAGAAGATAAGACAGACCATAAAAGAGCTTTTCGCGGAGTACTATGAAGATCCTCAGTGTCCTTACTGCCACGCTACCTGCTGTGATACGGCAGGGTTCTACAACAACAGCTTTGTTCCCGTGCACAGGACATGCTACGAAAAGGCAATGGAATCCAAGAACGAAGGCAAGAAAGAGGGCAATTACTTCCTCGGAGCGCTGCTTGCTTTCGCCGGCTGCTTCGGTCTCATGCTGATCAATGTCGCAGACATCCTCTTTTCCGAGAAAGAATACACGGTGATCTATGCGCTCGCACCACTCTTGGGCGGCTGTCTGTATGCCTTAAAGGGCAAGAGGAATACCGCCGGCAGGATAGTTGCTACAGTCTCGTCTTTTCTCGGGTATGCGCTGGCAATGTATATAATTCTTGCCGGTGAGCTCGCTGCCGCAAGATACATCAGCTTCATCGAAGCCGCACTTACAAGATTCCCGACGATAATGGCTTATGTCTTCGGAGGCTTCTTTATGGACAACCTCTTCAATATCGTCATGGTAGTGCTCGGCCTTGTCGCGTGCTTCTTCGTATCGATAATGGACCTGAAAGCCAGGAATACGGACAGCCCCGATCTTGTCAGGCCGCTGAATGTTTAAAACTTTAGTTGACTAAATTAAATCTGCGTGGTATTATTGCAAGGTCAAAACATACACTTTAGTCGACTAAAGAGAACAGTGAGGACCTGATATGGCCAATAAATACTACACACCGGACGGTTTTACGGACCAGTTCCCCGGTATCTGCGGATTCAAGCGTGAGCTCGAGTTGAAGCTCAGGAGTCTTTTCCTGCTGAACGGCTACGAAGAGATCGAGACTCCCGGCGTCGAGTATTTCGACGTATACAAGGAGTTCGTCAGGGAAGAGGAGCTCTACAAGTTCACCGACAGCACGGGAAGGCTCCTGTGCAACCGCTACGACGGAACGATCCCCGCGGTAAGATTCTGCGCGGGCAGGAACGATTCCCTTCCGATGCGTTTCTCATACATCGAAAACATGTACCGCTCCGGCAAGTCCGGCGGCGGTAAGCTCTCCGGCTTCACACAGGGCGGCATCGAGCTCCTGGGCGCGAGCGGCGCGAAATCAGACGCTGAGGTACTCGCGATCGCCATCAAGTCGGCACTCGCACTCGGCATCACTGACCTTCAGGTATCAGTCGGACAGGTCGCATTCTACAAGGGCCTGATGAACCAGTTAGGCATCGACGAGGAAGGCCAGATCAAGATCAAGAACGCCATCGCAAACCGCGATTCCGTAACCATCGAGAAGCTCGACATCAGTGCTGAAGACAAAGAGACACTGCTGATGCTCACCGAGTCCGGCGGAACTTATGAAGTCATCGATCAGATCCTTCCGAGAATCACGGACGAGGGCGCCAAGGAAGCCTTGGACAATCTCAAAGAGATAATGGACATCATGGCAAGATACGACTTCCTCAAGTACGTGTCCATCGACCTGAGCCTTGTCGAGAGTGTCGAGTATTACACCGGAATGGTATTCAAGGGATATACATATGAAGTAGGTTTCCCCGTCATCTCCGGCGGAAGATACGACGATGTTGCCAAGGTATTCGGCAAGGAGATCCAGGCTGTGGGATTCTCAATCTCACTTACGCTTGCGATCACGGCACTTATGAGACAGGACAAGTACCAGCCGGCAAAGGGTGCTTCGGTCATCGTAGGAGGCGACTTCGAGGCAGCGACTGCAGCTGCTGAAGCGCTCAGGGCAGAGGGCACGCCCGCCATCTTAGACACGACCGGGATGACGGAAGAAGAACTCGATAACTATGCCAAGGACAGGGGTATCGAGACAGTTATGTTTATGAATGGAGGTAACGCCTGATGCTTACTATCGCATTACCTAAGGGAAGACTTGCAGACCAGACTCTGGATATCATGGAAAAGGCCGGATACGACGTATCTGCTGCAAGGGATAAATCAAGAAAACTCATACTGGAAGATAAGGAAGCAGGCCTGAGGTTCATCCTCTCCAAGCCTTCCGACGTTCCCACTTATGTCGAGTACGGCGCGGCAGACATCGGCGTCGTCGGCAAGGATACTCTGCTTGAAGAAGGACGTCAGCTCTATGAAGTTCTGGACTTGGGTCTAGGAAAGTGCAGGATGTGCGTCGCAGGTCCGGCAGAGCTCAAGGACAAGTTAGACGAGATCCCGAACAAGAGAGTCGGAACAAAGTATCCCAACATCACAAGAAATTACTTCGAAGGCGTAAGAGGCGAGAGCGTCGAGATCATCAAGCTCAACGGCTCAGTCGAGCTCGCTCCCCTCACGGGACTTGCGGAAGTGATCGTAGATATCGTCGAATCCGGAAGGACGCTCTATGAGAACGGCCTTGACGTGCTTGAGACCGTCGCCCATATCTCAGCGAGACTCGTGGTAAACAGAGTCTCGATGAAGATGAAAGAAGACGAGATCAAACCGATGATAGCAAAGCTGAGACAGGCTCTGCAGCAAGGAGAAGAAAATGAAGTGTAAGTTAGTACAGGGCAGCAAAGAAAACCTCAAGGCTACCGTAGAACTTTTGGGAATAAGAGGCAAGATGGACCTTAAACCCGTCATCGATACGGTGCAGCAGGTCATCGATAATATCAGGGAGAACGGCGATAAGGCGCTCCTCGGATACACTGAGAAGTTTGACGGCGTTAAGCTCGAAGCATCCAACCTCAGGGCAACGGACGAAGAGATTGCCGCTGCAAAGGCATCTATCGATCCCGAGCTTCTCGGCGTAATGGAGAGGGCGGCTGCCAACATCCGTGCCTTCCACGAGAAGCAGAAGGAGGCAGGCTTCATGATGGAAGTTTACCAGGGCGCCAAGATCGGAGTCAGGGTAAGACCGGTATCTGTTGCCGGCGTCTACGTACCCGGCGGCACGGCACCCCTTCCTTCAACGGTCCTCATGGATGTTATTCCTGCTTCGGTAGCAGGCGTCGGGAGGATCGTTTTCGCGACACCGCCGAGAAAAGACGGGACGATAGCACCGGTCATCCTCGCGGCAGCTTCCATCGCGGGCGCTACCGAGATCTATAAGATGGGCGGAGCGCAGGCGATCGCTGCAATGGCATACGGCACCGAAACGGTACCAAGGGTAGACAAGATCTGCGGCCCGGGCAACATCTACGTCAACACGGCGAAAAGGCTCGTCTACGGCCAGGTCGACATCGACATGTTCGCAGGACCTTCCGAGATCCTGATAATTGCCGACAAGACGGCAAACCCGGAGTATGTCGCAGCCGACATGCTCTCACAGGCAGAACACGACAAGATGGCTTCCGCCATCGTCCTGACAGATTCTCAGGAACTTGCGGACAAGGTATTGGAAGCAGTCGACAGAAGGTCCGAAGCCGCAGAGAGAAAAGAGCAGCTCGCGAAATCTCTTGAAGATTACTGCGCGATAATCGTATGCGATTCGCTCGATACCGCAGTCGGATTCTCCGAAGAGATCGCCCCCGAGCACTTAGAGATCTGCGTTGAAGATCCCGAAGCGTTCTCAGGCAATATCAACAACTGCGGAGCGATGTTCCTCGGCAACTTCTCACCGGAGCCGCTGGGAGATTATTTCGCAGGCCCCAACCACACGCTTCCGACTTCCGGAACGGCAAGATTCTTCTCGCCTCTTAACACGGGCGACTTCTATAAGAAGATGAGCGTAATAAACTACAACCGCGAATCATTAGAACAGGTCTACAAGGACGTGGCGGCATTTGCGGACAGCGAGGGTCTTACCTGCCACGCTGCAGCTGTAAGAGCCAGATTCGAGTAATAAAGATGAGTAAGTATTGGAATAAAAAGATAAATGATGCAGAGCCTTACGTCGCGGGTGAACAGCCCAAGGAAGGCCAGAAGATCATCAAACTGAACACGAACGAGAACCCTTACGCGCCTTCGCCGAAGGTAGCAGAGGCTCTAGCGCAGATCGACATCCTTGATCTCAGGCTCTACCCGAACACCGACGGCGGCGAACTTGTTGCTGCCATCGCACAGCGCGAGGGAGTCAAGCCTTCCCAGGTGTTCTGCGGCAACGGTTCGGACGAGGTACTCGCGATCTGCTTCCAGACCTTTTTCGAGAAGGACGGCATTACGGACCTGCCGGTGCTGACGCCGGAGTTCTCGTACAGCTTCTATCCGGTATACGAGAGTTTCTACGATCTGAGATCAAAGAAGATCCCGCTCCGTGAAGACTTCAGGCTCGAGAAGACAGACTATGAGGACGTGCCCAACTGCGGCATCGCGATCGCAAATCCGAACGCACCGACGTCGCGCGCCATCTCACTTGATGACATCTCTTACATCTGTGAGAAGAACCCCGACTCGGTCGTCATCATCGACGAGGCGTATGCGTATTTCGCCGAGCCCTACGAGACGGCGGTAAGCCTTCTTGATAAGAACCCGAACCTCTGCGTGGTAAGGACGACTTCAAAGTCGTACTCGCTCGCAGGTCTCAGGATCGGCTACGCGATCGCATCGGAAGAACTGATAGAGGGTCTTAAGAGGGCAAGGGATTCGTTCAATTCCTACCCGACGGACAGGCTCGCACAGAAGGTTGCGGCCGCTGCAATCTCGGATGAGGAATATCACAGGGAATGCCGCGCGAAGATAATCGCGACGAGGAAATATACCGAAGATGCGCTTAAGGCACTCGGGTTCACCATGCCGGAGTCTTCCGCGAATTTTGTTTTCGCAAAGCCCCCCGCAGGGGTTGATGCAGGATTGTTATATAAAAACCTGCGCGAAAAGGGTATACTTGTGAGGTATTTCGATAAAGACGTTCTTCGCGACTACCTGCGCATAACGATAGGTACCGATGAAGAGATGAGAGCGCTCGTAGAGGCATGCACGGAGGAGATCAAAAATGTCTAGAACAGCTGAGATCGCACGTACTACAAAAGAGACCGACATCAAGGTCAGGGTTGACTTAGATGGCACTGGTAGCAACAACATCGATACAGGGATCGGATTCTTCGACCACATGCTTACCGCTCTGTCGAAACACTCAGGCATCGACATGGATATCGTCTGCAAGGGCGACCTTAAGGTGGACGCTCATCACTCAGTCGAGGATACCGGCATCGTTCTTGGCCAGGCAATGGCTCAGGCTCTCGGCGATAAGGTCGGCATCAGAAGATACGGCTCGGCTTCGATTCCCATGGACGAGGCTTTGGGAGACTGCGTCATCGATATCTCCGGCAGACCGTTCATCGTGTTTGACGCGGAATTCGCAGGAGACTTCTGTGGTGAGATGGATACGCAGCTCTTCGAGGAGTTCTTCAGATCGTTTGCTTATAACGCAATGATCACGCTGCACATCAGCTCACCTTACGGCACGAACGATCACCACAAGGCAGAGGCGATGTTCAAGGCTCTCGCAGGAGCTCTGCGCGAGGCAACTGAACCTGACCCGAGATTTGCTGACCAGGTCATCTCGACCAAGGGCGTACTTTAAGATAATAACAACTATTCGGAGGATATAAACATGCTTATCAAAGACACAAGCTTTATTGACAAGCCGGTGCTCGCACAGGGCAAGGTAAGGAGCATCTACGACACGGGAGATTCCCTCCTCATGATCGTAACCGACAGGATCTCCGCGTTCGACGTCATCTTCGACGAACTGATCCCGGACAAGGGCAGAGTGCTCTCTTCCATCTCTGCGTTCTGGTTTGATTTCACGAAAGACATCATCCCGAACCACGTTATCACCACCGACGTATCCAAGTACCCCGCAGGCTTCGACCAGTATAAGGAAGAACTCGAAGGACGTTCGATGCTCGTTAAGAAGGCCGAGATGCTGCCTGCAGAATGCATCGTAAGAGGTTACCTCGAAGGTTCCGCTCTCAAGGAATACAAGAAGTCCGGCACGGTAGGCGGCATCAAGATGCCCGAAGGACTGCTCCAGGGCGATAAGCTCCCTGAGCCTCTCTTCACGCCTTCCACAAAGGAAGAGTCCGGCCACGACATCAACATCACATACGAGCAGCTCGTTGACCTCATCGGTGAGGAAGACGCAAAGGCGCTCCGCGATGCTTCGCTCGCGCTCTACACAAAGGTATCCGAGTTCGCTCTTACAAAGGGCCTGATCCTCGCTGACACCAAGTTCGAGTTCGGTAAGATCGACGGCGTTCTCACTGTCTGCGACGAGATGTTTACTCCCGACTCTTCAAGATTCTGGGATCTTGCAGACTATCAGCCGGGCAGAGCGCAGAAGAGCTTCGACAAGCAGTTCCTCAGAGAATGGCTCGAGACACTCGACTGGGATAAGACATATCCCGCACCGACACTCCCTCAGGAGATCATCGACAAGACTGCTGAGAAATACAGAGAGTGCTACACAAGGATCACCGGAAAGGAAATCTGAATTTGATAGCCATAATCGACTATGGAATGGGCAATCTCGGCTCAGTCAAGAAAGCCTTTGACCATCTTAAATATGACTCGGTAATAACATCGGATCCTGCCGTCATCAAGGCAGCATCCGGTGTTGTCCTTCCCGGAGTAGGCGCTTTCGGTGCTGCCATGGAGAACCTACAGATGAAAGAACTCGACATTGCCGTCAAAGAAGCGGCAGCTTCGGGCAAGCCTTTCCTCGGCATCTGCCTCGGAATGCAACTTTTGATGGACGGCTCAGAAGAGTGCAGGGACCTGTGGGAGAACGAAGAACCCATGGCAGGTCTCGGCATCATTCCCGGCAAGGTAAAGAGATTCCCCGCAGGCGACCTCAAGGTCCCGCAGATCGGCTGGAATAAGCTGGAGGATGTTACGGGTTCCCTTTTGAGCGAAGGCGACTATGTATACCTCGTCCACTCGTATTACTGCGAGCCCGATGACAAGGTGGATGCTGCGGCCTATGTTAACTACGGCATTAAGTACTGTGCCGCTTTCGAGAGAGGCAACATCTTCGCGACGCAGTTCCACCCCGAGAAAAGCGGTGAGGCCGGTCTGCAGATCCTTTCGAAGTTTGCAAGGAGAACGGCAAGATGATAATACTTCCCGCGATCGACCTCATCGGAGGCAAGTGCGTCAGGCTCAGACAGGGCAAGTACGACGATGTCACCACATATAACGACGACCCGCTCGCACAGGCAATGGCTTTCAAGGAAGCCGGCGCGGAGTGGATCCACATCGTGGACCTGGATGCTGCCAAGTCAGGCATCCCCACGAACCACGAAGTCATCCGCGAGATCTCGCTTAAGACGGGACTCAAGGTAGACACCGGCGGCGGAATCCGCAACATGGATACTCTCTCGAAATGGATCGAAGAGTACGGCGTATCCCGTGCGGTACTGGGGACAGCTGCGGTAAAAGATCCGGAGTTCACGAAGCAGGCCATCGCCAAGTACGGCGAGAAGGTCGCGATAGGAATAGATGCAAAGGGCGGATTCGTTTCCGTTGACGGCTGGACACAGGAGTCTAGCCTTAAGGCGGTTGATTTCGCGCTTATGATGAAAGATATCGGTGCGTCCACGGTGGTGTTCACCGACATTGCAAGAGACGGCATGCTCACCGGTCCCGCGACGGAAGCAACTCGCGAGATGGTGGAAAAGACAGGCCTTGCAGTCATTGCTTCGGGCGGCATAGGCTCGGACGACGACATTATGGAGATAAAAACATCCGGCTGCGCGGGCGTTATCGTCGGCAAGGCTATCTACGAGGGAAGGGTGGACCTGGCAAAATGCTTACAAAACGTATAATCCCGTGCCTCGACGTTAAGGACGGAAGAGTAGTAAAGGGCGTGAACTTCGTCTCTCTTAGGGACGCAGGCGATCCCGTTGAGTGCGCGAAAACATACAACCTGTCGGGTGCCGACGAACTCGTGTTCCTCGACATCACCGCAACACTCGAGTCCCGCGATACTACCATCGACATGGTCTCACGCGTTGCATCCGAGGTATTCATTCCGTTTACGGTCGGAGGCGGCATCAGGACAGTCCAGGATATCAGGGCCATCCTCGAGGCAGGTGCCGACAAGGTATCCCTCAACTCGGCCGCTGTTAAGGATCCGGCGTTCATCAGCCGCGCGGCAGAGATCTTCGGTTCGCAGTGCGTTGTTGTAGCAATAGACGTAAAAGCAAGGGAAGAGGGTTTCCCGTCAGGATATGAAGTCGTCATCGCAGGCGGCACGAAACCTACCGGCATCGATGCGCTCGAATGGGCAAAGAAGGCGGAGAGCCTGGGTGCCGGCGAGATACTGCTCACATCCATGGACAAGGACGGAACAAAGTCCGGCTACGACAACAAGATCACTTCCATGATCTCCGAAGCGGTCGGCATTCCCGTCATCGCTTCCGGCGGTGCAGGCAGCCTGGTGGATTTCAAGGATGCGATAGTTGACGGCAAGGCGGATGCGGTGCTCGCAGCAAGCCTGTTCCATTTCGGCGAGATAAAGATATCGGATCTGAAGGACTACCTTGAAGGCGAGGGCATCCCTGTCAGGAAGATATCCCCGAGCCTGGATATGTGGGCGCACATGAAAAAGAACAACGACGGCATGGTTCCCGCGATCACGCAGGATAGCGCGACCGGCGAAGTCCTTATGATGGCATACATGAACTATGAGGCTTTTGCCCTCACATGCGAGACAGGCTACATGCACTATTACTCCCGTTCCCGCGAGACACTCTGGAAGAAGGGCGAGACATCCGGCCATGTTCAGAAGGTGGTCTCATGCAGGATCGACTGCGACAGGGACACTCTCCTGTACACTGTCGAGCAGACAGGAGCCGCATGCCACACGGGAAATAAGAATTGCTTTTATACCAAACTCGAGGATTGGGACCTCGGAACAGACTGATCAGGAGGATTAATATGGATATCTTAAAGGAACTGTACAGCGTAATCACCGACCGTAAGGCAAACCCGACAGAGGGTTCTTACACCAACTATCTCTTCGACAAGGGCACGGACAAGATCTCCAAAAAGCTCGGCGAAGAGGCTGTTGAAGTAGTCATCGCGGCTTCCCAGAGAGACCGCAAGGCAACGATCCAGGAGATCGCCGATCTCGAATATCACCTTCTCGTTCTGATGGTAGACCGAGGCATCACACTTGATGATGTTGAGGCAGAACTCAGATCCAGAAGAAGTTGATTGACTTTTCATAACCACCTGTGATAAAATCGTTAGGCTTAAACCCGCAAGAGGTTTATTTTTAATGCGCGTTTTTGCGTTCCGAGGGCCGGAAAAGCAGGCCGGAACAGAAGATTTGGAGGTATCAGACCATGGCAAAGGCCGGTGCACGTGATAAGATCACACTTGCATGCACAGAATGCAAGCAGAGAAATTATCAGACATTCAAGAATAAGAAGAACGATACAGAAAGACTTGAACTGAAGAAGTACTGCCCTTTCTGCCGTAAGCACACTGTTCACAGGGAATCCAAGTAATCCCAAAGGATATTAAAATGGCGGACAAGAAGAATAACATCTTTAAGCGTATAGGCAAGAAGTTCTCGGATATCATTGCAGAGCTCAAGAGGGTCACATGGCCTACAAAGGAGAAGCTCGCGAAGACTTCTGCTGTTGTACTGCTTGTAATTCTGTTCTTTGCCGTTTACCTGACTCTTATCGGAACAGGCGGACGCTGGGTACTCGACAATATAGGATTCTACGACGTAGTAGAGACAGAGCCTACTGTCCCGACAGTTTCCGAGATGGTGGTGGAACTTCCTGCATCCGAGGCTGAGACCGAGGCAAGCAGCGAAGGCTGATATTTACTAGGAGTTTATAATGCCGGAGAATAACGAGGCTAAGTGGTATATCATTCATACCTTTGGCGGCTATGAGAAAAAAGTTAAGATGGCTATCGATAACTACGCGGATGCGCAGGGCTTAAGGGATATCATCCAGGAAGTCCTCCTTCCCACTGATCTGGTTGTCGAGACGAAGAACGGCAAGCGCAAGGAAAAGGAAGTCCTTCGTTTCCCGAACTATCTGTTCCTTAAGCTCGTATACGGCAATAACGATAAGGTTGATAAGGAACTGTGGTACAGGATCCGTAACACCAACGGCGTTACCGGATTTGTTGCACCCGACCCGAACAAGCCTTCCCCGATGTCCGACGAGGATCTTATCAAGATGGGTCTCATAGTACCTTCCACAGTGGAAGTCGATTACGAGGTCGGCGATCTCATTATCATCACCGACGGACCTTTCAAGGACAGCAAGGCTATCGTAAAGGACATCAACGAAGAGAAGCAGCAGGTTACCGTTACGGTATCCATGTTTGGAAGAGAGACACCTCTGACACTCGATTTCATCAAGGTCAGAAAGGTATAAGCAAGTTTACTCCGGGTCTTCGGGCCCGCGTAATAAATAATTAATTGGGAGGTGGCCAGTATGGCTAAAAAAGTAGCAGGTTATGTAAAGCTTCAGATACCTGCAGGCAAAGCAACACCCGCGCCGCCGGTAGGACCAGCTCTTGGACAGCACGGTATCAACATCGCGCAGTTCGTCAAAGAGT
>JAILMZ010000103.1 GCA_024692105.1 Saccharofermentans sp. | reverse complement strand
TGCAGCCATGTCTTCTGCGCGGCAGCCGAAGATGTAGATGTTGTCGTCGCCAACTGCTTCTGCGATCTCGACGTTAGCGCCGTCAAGAGTACCGAGTGTGACCGCACCGTTCATCATGAACTTCATGTTGCCGGTACCGGAAGCCTCGAGACCTGCCGTGGAGATCTGCTCGGAAACGTCTGCTGCGGGGAACATCTTCTCACCGACGGATACGTTGTAGTTCTCAACGAAAACAACCTTCAGTCTGCCTTCCATATCAGGGTCGTTGTTGACGAGGTTAGCGATCTCGTTGATGAACTTGATGATGCCCTTTGCACGGAAATATCCGGGAGCTGCCTTAGCTGCGAAAAGCACGGTAACAGGCGGCATGTCGAGCTTCTTGTCTTCCTTGAGCCTGTCGTAGAGGTTAAGAGCATACAGCGCGTTGAGGAGCTGTCTCTTGTATTCGTGCAGACGCTTGATCTGGATATCGAAGCATGAATCGGGATCGAGCTTGATGCCCTGTGTTGCTTCGATGTAGCCTGCGAACTTCTCTTTGTTGTGCTTCTTGATCTCGATGAAGCGCTTCATGACCTTGTCGTCATCCTTATACTTCTCGAGCTTCTTGAGCTTGTCGAGATCCGTTACCCACTTGTCGTTGCCGAGGAGCTCGGTTATGAGGTCAGCAAGCTCGGGATCGCATGTTCTCAGCCATCTTCTCGGTGTTACACCGTTTGTCTTGTTGGAGAACTTCTCAGGATAGATGTCGTACCACTCCTTGAGTGTCTCTCTCTTGAGGATGTCTGTGTGCAGTGCAGCAACGCCGTTGACGGAGTGTGAACCGTAAACTGCGAGCCAAGCCATGTGGATCTTGCCGTCGCCCAGAGGAGACAGTCTGTCGATGACTTCAGAGTAGAGACCTGCTTCGTACATCTGTGCACGGAACTGGTTGTTGATGCCCTCGATGATCTCGTAGATCCTCGGGAAGAGGAAACGGAAGATGGAGATATCCCACTTCTCGAGTGCCTCTGCCATGATGGTGTGGTTGGTGTAGGCGAAAGTCTGCTTTGTGATCTCCCATGCCTCTGTCCACTCGATGCCGTTCTCGTCTACGAGGAGACGCATGAGCTCGGGGATACCGATAACCGGGTGGGTATCGTTGAGCTGGATGGTGTTGTATTTCGCGAAATCGTGCAGATCGTCGCCGTGATACTTCTTGTATCTGTAGATAATGTCCTGCAGTGAAGCAGATACGAAGAAATACTGCTGTCTTACACGCAGAACCTTACCGTCGTAAGATGTGTCGTTCGGATAAAGGACTCTCCAGATATCCTGTACTCTGTTTCTCTCGATAACGGCATCATCGAACCTCTGAGAGTTGAAGAGGTTGAAGTCGAAATCCTGCGCAGGCTCTGCCTTCCAGAGTCTCAGGAGGTTGACGTTCTTTGTGCCGTAACCTGTGATAGGAAGGTCGCAGGGGATCGCCCATACGTCGATGTCCTGATAGTGGACCTTGACCTTCCTGTCGTATCTGGAGACGATGAACGGATAGCCGTGCTCCATCCATGAGTCAGGATATTCGTGCTGGAAACCGTTCTCGATAGACTGTCTGAACAGACCGTATCTGTAGAGGATACCGTAACCCGTAACAGGCAGGTTCAGAGTAGCGCATGAATCGAGAAAGCATGCAGCAAGTCTTCCGAGACCGCCGTTGCCGAGCGCCGGGTCTGTCTCCTCTTCAAGAATGTCAGTAAGGTCGAGACCGAAGCTTGCGAGTGCTTCCTTAGCCTGATCGTAGATACCGAGGTTGACCAGGTTGTTCAGCATCGATCTTCCCTCGAGGAACTCTGCCGAGAAATAGTGTGCCTGGCGGCCCTGGTTGTAAGTCTTCCTTGTCTCGATCCAGTTGTTCGAGATGATCTCAACGATGCTCTTCGCAAGGGCTGTCCAGTAATCCCTGGGCGATGCGTCCTCGAGACTCATTCCGGTCTCTGCCCTAACGTGCGACTGCATCATCGCTTCTAACTGCTTTGAAGTAATTGTTGCCATAACTTACTTCCCCCTCAATATAAACTGCACATATTTTATCATTCTTAAGGGGGTAAAACTATTTTTCAGGACAAGTTCCGCATGTTTAACAGAAAAACCTTGCTATAAATCCCGATAATCCGACATTTTTTGTGGTGAAGCGGTTGCCCAAAAGGGGGATTTGCCCGGTTTTACGCCCTGACACCCTTCACCATCAACACCCACATTACGATCATGATGATCACGCCGACAGCGAGGGCGATGTTGAAGCCGGACAGTGCGGGCGGGCAGGTGCGATCGCGTTCTTCACGGAAGTCGGCATCGAGGACATCACCGTAGATACTGTTGTTGTAGGTGAAGTTGAACTCGCCCAGAGTCTTGGTAAAGAACAGGAGCAATATAGCGCCGACAACGATGGCGGGACCTGCGGCGTAGAAATACGATACCGCGATGTCCTGGTATGTGATGAGAGTCGTGATGTCTGCGGGTGCGAGGACGGTGGACATTATGATGCCCGTAAGACGGCTGCCGATGAGGCAGAGGATCGGACCCCAGATGTTTTCGATGTTCTTGCGGAGGACGCAGAGCCACCAGCCGGTGACGAGCGCGCCGAAGAACGCATTCAGGTCGAGTGTGAAGAGTGCGTAGAGCACCGGGATGATGATCATCGCAAGGCGTCTGTCCTTGGGACGGACCGAAGACCAGACGATGCCGTAGAAGAAGAGTGCCGCGCCGAACGCCGGGATGACTGTATCGGTGAGCAGTTCTAGTGCGAGCACGATCGGTGTATGGTCATCCGTGTAGCAGAACAGGAACGGGAACACGACGGAGTTTCCGGCGCGCATCCAAAGGAAGACCGTGACGTTCTGCAGAGCGGTGCGGATCAGGTACAAAGGTGCGCCTGACAGGAATGCCAGAAGCAGGACGCCGATGCCCGTGTAGTGGCCGGAGATGCTTACGGGGTCACGCCTGGACAGGAACACTGCCGGAGCCGCGAACACTATGAGCGTGAATATTATCGATGAGAAAGAATAACCCAGGAGCGAAGTCGATGCGTACGGAAGGATCGCGTAGGCCGCGCGGAAGATGACGAAACACAGAAGTGAGCCGAGAGCTGCGAACATCACCGGATAGCCCCAGTTCATCGGGTCCGGAACGCCGAAACTCTTTATGAGGAAAGACCTCACTTTGTCCATCAGAAAAATACCCCCAGGCCTGAAAGGTAGGACATAAGCTGCTCAAGGAAGACCGGCTCCATAACGGCGAACACACCGCAGCCGAGCGCGATGAAAGGTCCGAACGCCAGGTAATCCGGGTCGTCCGCGAAATGCATGCGCGCCTTCTTGATCTCCAGCGCGCGGCGGAGTTTCTGCGGATTCTTGGAGTTGCGGATCATCTCTTCTTCCTTCTGGATCCTGATGCGTTTCTTGATAAGCATCGGAATAGCGAAGAGCACCGCCGTGAAGATCGACACATACACGAGCACGATCAGGCCGTACATACCGGTAATGAGGCCGGTAGCAAGAAGCAGGCGCATATCGCCCTGTCCCATGCCTTCCCTGCCGGTGAATGTCAGTGCGATGAATCCTACCAGGAACAGGAAACCGCCGCCGATCAGGGCAGCCAATATCTTACTTACGAGCGGGTAGTACCACGGTGCTTCCGGTGTAAACCAGATCGAACCTTCGACGAGGTCCGCTGCGATGGACACGATGCCGATAAGGCCGAGCGCGACCGAGAACTGGTCGGGGATGATGCGGTTCAGTTTGTCCGCCATCATTATGAGCACGAGCACCGGCACCATAAGCACGATAACCGCTATGTGCAGCGGCTTGGGCGTATCGAAATATACCGGCTTAAGGAAGATCACCGCAGCCACGTACATCGCAGCGCTGATGCCCATCGCCACGACTGCTTCGGGGAACATCCTCATTCTCTTGGATATGCGGTAGTTGACATCTGTCTCGCTGACGCCGTAATCCTGGAGCCACGCTTCAGGGAACTTCGCGAAAAGGATCTTATCCAGATACCCCATGAGGGCACCGAGTGCGATTGCTGCGGGGATTGCTATGAAGTAATAGATCAAAATATGTTCGTCCTTAAGTCCTGTTTATTATTAGCAAAAGTTTAAATTAAAAGTCCTTTAATTACAAATCTTACTGCGGAAGTATCCCTGCGTCCTTGTCGCCGTCTCTCGACAGAAAAGCCATCTCGGGAAGAGAGACCGTCTTGCCGGTGCCGTCAACAGCCTTCATGAAGAATGTCATTTCGGGGTGCGGGCAACTGTCGACCGGCTGCATCTTCCCGTCGTAAAGCTCTGCGACCGTAACAGGTTCCACATAACCCGAAGGCATGAGCACATTGAGCACGTCGCCTTTGTAGAGTTTGTTCTTCTGCGTGACCTTGGTAAGGCCCGTCGTCTCATCGAAAGACTGAACGATGCCCACGACGAATGCGGGCTTGTTGTAGGATTTCTCGTAGTCTATCTTCGCGTCGGCGGAAGGGCTCTGATAGAAGAATCCAGTGTCGTAATCGCGGTGGACGACCTTGTCCAAGACATAGTGCCAGTGCGGGTCGACGGCATAGCCTGCAGGGTCTGCGCAGTAGCGGTCGACTGCCTCGCGGTAGACTTTCGTGACGGCTGCCGCATAGTAGTCACCCTTGATGCGGCCCTCGATCTTAAGCGAGTTCACGCCGGCATCGATGAGCTCGGGGATGTGATCGATCATGCAGATATCCTTGCTGCCGAAGACATATGTTCCGCGCTCGTCTTCCTCGACGGGCATCGCGAGGTCGGGGCGTTTCTCCTCGACAACGTGGTATCCCCATCTGCAGGGCTGCGCACACGCACCGCCGTTCGATCTTCTGCCTGTAAAGTAGTTGCTGAGCAGGCATCTGCCGGAATATGCGACGCACATCGCGCCGTGGACAAAGCATTCGAGTTCGACGTCATCGGGGATGGCGTCTCTTATCTTGCGTATCTGCGAGAGCGTGACTTCGCGTGCGAGGACGATCCTCTTGGCGCCCTGGTCAGCCCAGAATTTGCAGGCACCGCTGTTGGTAACGGAAGCCTGTGTCGAGATGTGGATCTCGAGGTCGGGGCACAGCTCACGGACACGCATGAATATGCCGGGATCGGAGATAAGCACGGCATCTGCGCCGGACTTGTTTCCGATGAACTTTATCGCATCATCAAGCCCGCCCAGTTCGTCTTCGGTGGGCATGACATTCAACGTGACATAGCATTTGACGCCGTTTGCATGCGCGAACGCAATGCTGCCCGTCATCTCTTCTTCGGTGAAATTATCCGACAGTGCGCGCAGACCGTAATTCTTGCCTGCCATATACACTGCGTCGGCGCCGTATCTGACTGCCGTACGGAGCTTGGCGGGATCACCCGCGGGACTTAAGACTTCAACGCGGGATCTGTCCATTACTCGCCTTCGCCCTCTTCTTCGTCTTCGTAGAAATCGCCGGAGACATCCGCACCGACCGTCCAGTTCGGCGAGTATGTAGCGACATTTGCTTCGTGCTCGGAAAGCGTTACGGCAAAGGCTGTTCCGCCGTCACCGGTAGCGCAGAAATACATGTATCCGCAGTTGGGCTCCGGGTAAAGTGCCGCAGAGATCGCGTCCAAGCCCGGCATGCAGATAGGTCCCGGGGGAAGTCCCGGATGCGTGTAAGTATTGTAAGGACTGTCGATGCTGGTCTCCTCTTCCGTGTGCAGCAGCGAAGGCGTGCCTCCCTGCAGTTCGACCAGATAGTTGATCGTAGCGGAAGAACCGAGATAGTTCATAGACTCGTCTTCGGAATCAAGTCTGTTGTGGAAGACCGCGGAAATATACATCATGTCGGACACCTTGCCGGACTCCTGCTGGATGATCGAAGCCAGTGTGATGACCTCATCCATGCTCATTCCGATCTGCTCCGCGCGGATATAGTACTCGTCGTAGAGCTTGTTCTCCATGTTGTTTAAGAACTTGCGGATGATCGTCTCCGGGCTCGCATTGACGTCGAAATAGTACGTATCGGGATACAGGTAACCTGCGAGGATATAGTCTCTGTCAGGGTCGATCTCGATTGCGGAGATGAAGTCGTAGTCGACAAAGAGGTCAGGCGAATTCATGCACTCGTCGAACTCTGCGTCGTCGAAATCGAGGCCTGCATCGTGCAGCAGGGCCTTAAGCTCGACATAAGTCGTACCCTCGGGGATCGTTACCTTTACCTGCGAAGGCTCGAGCGTCAGGAAGTACATTATCTCGTCGTAGGAAAGTCCCGGGATAAGGTAGTGCGTGCCGGCAACATACGCGCCGTCAAAGCCGTTTACCTTGCTCATGAGGGAGAATACGAAAGTGTTGTTGATGAGGCCCATCTCGAGGAGCTTGTCCGCGATGTCGCCCGTGGAGTCACCCATTTCGACAACGAGTACGACCGCGCCCTCGGTGTTCTTGTCGATCACGAGCGTGCCGTCGTCGATCTGCTGCTGCAGCGCGTCGAAACGCTCCTCCTGGGAGATGACGTAGTTGTAGCCGAAGATGACGCCCGCCACAGCAAAACTGAACAGCAGGACAAGGATGATCAATATCCTTAGGGCGATTCGTATTTTCTTTGGCAGCATCAGCGCACTTCCACCTTTATTGTCGGAGAACGCCCCGCCATGCCGCGGGCAAAGGGATCAGGCGTCCTTCTTACTTCTTAAGTTTTGCCATTGTCTTGGCTCTGAGGTCGTTGCTGAGGATCTTCTTCCTCAGTCTGATGGACTGCGGTGTCACCTCGCAGAGCTCATCATCTTCAACGAACTCGAGGCACTGCTCGAGCGAATATCTGAGCGGCGGAGTGAGGCGCATTGCTTCATCGGCACCTGCAGAGCGCATGTTGGTAACATGCTTCTTCTTGCAGACATTAACGGTAATATCTTCGGGCTTGGGATTGACGCCGACTATCATGCCTTCGTACACGGGAGTTCCGGATCCGATAAAGAGCGGACCTCTGTCCTGGGCATTGTATAATCCGTAGGTTACGGCAGTTCCCGTCTCGAATGCAACGAGCACGCCCTGACCTCTGGTCTCAATCTCTCCCGCGAAGGGTTCATAGCCGTCTATGACGCTGTTCATTATACCATTGCCCTTAGTGTCGGTCAAAAACTCGGTACGGTATCCGAGCAGGCCTCGGGACGGTATCCTGAACTCAAGTCTTGTGTATCCTTTGGTCGGAGGAAGCATGTTTACGAGCTCTCCTCTTCTCTTTCCGATCTTCTCCATAACGGGGCCTACAAAGTCCTCCGGAACGTCGATTACGAGGTTCTCGACAGGCTCGCAGAGAACGCCGTCGATCTCTTTCATGATGACCTTCGGCTTGGATACCTGGAACTCATATCCTTCACGTCTCATGGTCTCGATGAGCACGGAAAGGTGGAGCTCTCCTCTGCCCTTTACGATGAATGCTTCTGTCGTATCCGTCTCTTCGACTCTCATGGAGACGTTTGTCTCTATCTCCTTGAAGAGCCTCTCTCTTAAGTGTCTTGATGTGACGAACTTGCCTTCCTGTCCTGCGAAGGGAGAATCGTTGACGGAGAACGTCATGGCGATCGTAGGCTCGTCTATCGCAACGAACGGGAGCGGCTCGGGGTTAGCCGAATCGCAGAGAGTGTCGCCTATGTTGATGTCAGCGATACCTGCAACGCAGACGATCTCGCCAATAGATGCTTCCTTGATCTCTTCTCTTCCGAGGTTGTGGAAACGCATGAGCTTGACGACCTTCGCGTTACGCTTGTCCTCTGTGCCGTAAGTTACGAGTGCAACATTCTCGCCCTGCTTGATCGTGCCGCGCTCAACTCTTCCGATACCGATCCTGCCGACATAGGGGTCGGAGTCGATGTTGGATACGAGCAGCTGCATGGGGCCTTCGGGATCACCCTCGGGGCAGGGTGTGTATGCTACGACTGCGTCGAGGAGCGGAGTGAAGTCGAGTTGCTTGCCCTCTTCGAACTCCTTGATATCCGTGGTCGCAAGACCGACCTTACCGGATGTGTATACGATGGGGAACTCGAGCTGGTCTTCGTCAGCGCCGAGTTCGATGAAAAGATCGAGTACCATATCAACGACCTCGAGGGGACGTGCGTCGGGACGGTCGATCTTGTTGATGCAGACGATGGGCTTGAGGCCGAGTCCTAATGCCTTGTGCAGAACGAATCTAGTCTGGGGCATCGGGCCGTCGAAAGCGTCTACCACGAGAAGGACCGCGTCTACCATCTTGAGGACACGCTCAACCTCGCCGCCGAAATCAGCATGGCCGGGAGTGTCTACGACATTGATGCGGATACCCTTGTAATCGATGGCAGTGTTCTTTGCGAGGATCGTGATTCCGCGCTCGCGCTCCAAGTCATTGCTGTCCATGACCTGCTCGACGACCGCTTCGTTCTCGCGGTATACGCCTGCCTGCTTGAGCATGGAGTCGACTATAGTGGTCTTGCCGTGGTCAACGTGAGCGATGATCGCTATGTTGCGCATGTTCTCGATCTTTTGTACTGCCATACGAATTCTCCTGATATAAATAAAAACGCGTAAAAATAAGCCGGTAATATTTTGCTACTTACGAGGCGCAATTACTCACTGTCATTTTTACCAAAATAATTACTCGTCGCTGCCGTTTTTGTTTCTAAGTAGCAACCTGATCGGAACGCCCTCAAAGCCGAAGTTACTGCGGAGCTGGTTCTCCAGATATCTCTCGTAAGAGAAGTGGGACAGCTTCTTGTCGTTCACGAAAAGTGCGAACGTCGGGGGCTTCGTGCTGACCTGCGTACCGTAGTAGATCTTAAGGTGTCTGCCCTTATCCTGGGGCGTCGGCACAAGCGTTACCGCCTGGCTGATCATCTGGTTCAAAACGCCTGTCGTAAGGCGCTTGCCTGCGTTCTCGTTGACGGTCGTGATGAGCTTGAAGAGTTTGTCGACGCGCTGACCTGTTTTTGCCGAGATGAAGAGGACCGGTGCGTAGTCCATGAAGCCGAACCTGTCCTTGACGATCTTTTCCATGGTCTCCATCGTGCCCGTGGTCTTCTCGATGAGGTCCCACTTGTTGATGACGAATACGGATGCCTTGCCCGAGTCGTGAGCCAGGCCCGCGATCCTCGTATCCTGCTCCGTAACGCCCTCTGTCGCATCGATGAGAATGACGCAGACGTCGGCACGCTCTATCGCGGCAAGCGCCCTGACCATCGAATAGCGCTCGATGACGTCTTCGATCTTGCCCTTCTTGCGCATACCTGCGGTATCAACGATGGTGAACTTTCCGAACTCGTTTTCGATGTCGGAGTCTATTGTGTCCCTGGTCGTGCCTGCGATATCGGAGACGATGCTCCTGTCCTGGCCGATCATCTTATTGGCAAGAGAAGACTTGCCGGCATTCGGGCGGCCTATCAGAGCAACCCTAATGGAGCCTTCTTCTTCCTCGCCGTCTTCCGTATCGGGGAACTGCTCGAAGATCATGTCGAGCATCTCGCCGAGGCCCAGCCTGTGTGCAGCGGAGATGCTGCAGACGTTCTCCAGGCCCAGCTGGTAGAACTCATAGTACTCTGCCGGCGGATCTCCTACGGTGTCGACCTTGTTGACCGCAACGACGACCGGACGGCCTGCTTTTCTCAGCATGACCGCGATCTCTTCGTCAGCGGCGGTAAGGCCTGCGTGAAGGTCCGTGATGAACAAAATAACATCGGCGGTCTCGATTGCTATCTCGGCCTGGATACGCATCTGCTTCAAGATGTAATCCTCGTTGTCGCCGGGCTCGATTCCGCCGGTATCTATCATTATGAATTGTCTGCCGCGCCACTCGGCATCGGCGTATATACGGTCACGCGTAACACCGGGGGTATCGTGAACGATCGATATCCTCTCTCCGTAAAGTGTGTTGAACAAGCTCGACTTGCCCACATTCGGGCGTCCGACTATAGCTACTACGGGTTTGCTCATGCCTTGTGACCTCTTCTAGCAAAAAAAGAGGCAGCGCCCTTGTTTGTGCACTGCCTTCGTGTAATCAAATGTCTTAATCTCAGACTTCTTCGCCGACTTTGATAACCTGTCTCTTATCCAGGAAACCGCAGTTCTTGCAAACAGTGCGGCGAAGCATCTTAGCATGACACTGGGGACATTCAACAAAACCCGGCATAGTCAGCTTCCATGCGCTTCTGTGACGAGCAGTCCTTGCCTTTGACCATTTACGCTTCGGATGTGCCATTCGTCTTCACCTCCGTCCTTTCTCTAAACAATGCTTGAAGATAATACAATAATCTCAAACACTTTGCAAGAGCCTTTTTATCAAAAAGGTGTTTTTTACGGGTTCTGTGCTTCCGGGATCTATCGTATAGCTTATCTCGACCGCATTGGTAAGCGCGTTGGGTATATTTACGTAATGCGTGGTGATCTTAACGTCTATTATTCCCCAGGCTGTATTGAGCGCTCCGCGGGTATCGTTCTCGGGATCGAAGTTCATGATGGAGTTGATGTCGCCGTTCCTGGTAACGGATGCGACCTTGGTCCTCTTGTCGAGCGTCAGGGAGAAATCGGACATCTCCTCTTTCTCGCTGTGCTTCTCACGCCACATGTACTTGATGAAGTCGCCGCTCTCGTCGTACGAGCCGCTCGCATAGAAAGGCTCGTCATACATTCCCGAATGAACTTCGAATACGCAGTCTGTCATATCTTTCTTACCTCTTAATCCCGAGGTCCGCGAAATCAAGTTCGTACTCGGGTGCTATCTTAAATACTTTGCCTGACATGTCGGCGTGGCAGTTACCTGCAGGGACCCTGCCCACGCGGATCTCCGTGGAGTACAGCTGCTGGTGCCTGAGTTTCGAGCCATTCGCAGCCTTGAAACCGACGTTGATCTTGTTCCTGCCGTAATTGCCGTCGCCTATAACAGGATACCCCAAATGCGCGAACTGCGCCCTGATCTGGTGCGTCCTGCCGGTCACAAGCTCGCACTCAATCTCGGAGATCACGGGGATGCCCGGCATCTGCGGCTTGTATGTCTTTACCACTCTGTACCTCGTCGTGACGGGCAGGTCGTGCGGCTGTTTCTCGTCGTGGATGTACACCTCTCCCGACCTGGTCTTCTCAAGGAATGCCTTTATCTCGTACATTACCGTACCGTCGTCATAGACCACGGGCTCGCCTTCGTCGGGAGTCCCGAGCACGATCGCGCGGTACCTCTTAGTAATGAGATTATCTTTAAATAAAGCAACGGCATCTTCTAAAGCCTTCTTGTTCTTGGCGACCATCACGAGTCCGCCGGTGTTCATGTCGATGCGGTGGCATAACTCTGCCTGCTTAAAGCCGGTGTCCCTTCTTATGAGGTCGATCAGAGTGCCGTCAGAGACCGTCTTGCCCGTGTGCACCGCCAGGCCCTGCGGCTTGTTGATGATGAGAAGGCCCTTCGTCTCGTAAGCGATCTTATATGCGGGAGTCTTCCGCTCCGGTTCCTTCTCCGCCTTGCGTCCGAAAAGGTCATCCGGCAGCCAGACCTCTACCTCCTGGCCTTCCTTCACCGCGATGTCCTGCGAGATCTTCTTGCCGTCCACTCTTATGTCCTTGCGCTTAAGGGCATGGAAGAGCTCTGCAGGCTTCAGCATCGGAAATGCTTCAAGACACGCCTTTACGACATGCTTTCCGCTCTGAGAATCAGTGACCGTGAACTTGCGCATGACTTAAAACCTCGGCGGAGAGATTATCTCCATGAAGATGTCCTTGTCGGTGCGCTTATATTCAGTGAAGCCGCACTTTTCATAGAGATGTATCGCCCTGTCGTTGTCGATATAAACTTCAAGGTAGACGCGGTTGATCGGAAGGTTGTTCCATCCGTAATTGATCAGGCTGTTAATGGCCTCTGCGCCGAAGCCAGCGTTCTGCTTTGCATATGTTATTACGATGCCCATTTCCGCCTCGCCGTCCTTGACGTTCATGAAGCCTGTGTTGCCGATGAACTCGCCGGTCGCCTTCTCGATCATCGAGTAGGTGTAAGGCTGCATGAGTTTCTGGTTCCTGATGAACTCGAGCTCCTCTTCCTTCGTGTAGGGAGTCCTTCTCTCGCCGATGTACTTTGCGACATGCTCGATGTCGTTGACCATCGTAAGATACTCATCCACGAGTTCTTCCGTGAACAAGACGAAACGTATGTTGGCTGATTCAAATACTGTCTGCATAGGCAAGATTATATCACGACTGCTTAGTCGGTTTTCCGTGTCCGTAGTAGATCGTCCTGGGGCCTAGCGCGCGGATCTTTGCAGCGCTCTTCTCCAACTCGTCCTTGTCACAGTACAGGTGGCCTGTCGCAGGCGTTATCCAGTTGTCGAGCGCGTCGCCGACAATAAGGTCTGTTCCTGCTACATCGACGCCTATCGAACCCTTGGTGTGCCCGGGAAGCTCGATTATCTTAGCATCGATCCCGTATTCAGACAGGCTGTCTCCTTCCTTGACATAGAAGGTCTTCGCAGGCTTTACCACTTCGGTCTGCCTGAGCACCTTAAGAGACGTACTGAGCACGACCTTGCCGACCAGACCGTAGGACATCATCGGCTGCTTGTCAAAACTTACGAAGAGTTCTTCGTCCGCGGGATGGTATGCCACGGGTATATCGAAATGCTCCGCCAGCCTCGCTGCGTTCTCCGCATGATCGAAATGAACATGCGTAAGCACGATGAGCTTCATGTCATACTTGCTGCACTCTGCCAGCACCTGGTCAAAGCTCTCGCCGCTAGCGGTATCGACAAGGACTGCATTCCTGCCGCTTACGACAAGATAGCAGTTGTCAGTCTTTCCTTTTATCCAATGAACTTTGTTTTCCATTATTCCTGTTACCCACCATTAAATAATGCACAGTATAACACAGGCCCGAGATTACATAAAAAAACCGCAAACCCTTAAAGGATCTGCGGTCTTATCGCTTGGCTGCCGAACAAGGATTCGAACCTTGACTAGCGGTGTCAGAGGCCGATGTGCTACCGTTACACCATTCGGCAGTATTTTGCGACTAGGCAAATATACCACACGCCAAAACCAAAATCAATATATTTATTGACTGAGCGGCGGAAGCGCTCCGATCTCCTCGAGCTTGGTCCTTACCTTGCCCATGTCTTCGTATATCGGCATCTTGTTCTTCGGGTTGCGGAGGGCAAATGCCGGGTGGTATGTGGTCATTATGTAATAACCGTTCTTCTCGATGAACTTGCCGCGAACATCGCGCATTACGGGCTTGGTGCCGAAGAAACCTTCGTACGCGGTCGAACCGCAGAGAAGGATGACCTTGGGACGGACCATCATGAACTGCTCGGCCAGCAGAGGCTTGCAGGCATGGATCTCTTCCGGGGTGGGACGGCGGTTCTGGGGCGGACGGCATTTCGCGATGTTGCAGATGTGGTAATCCTTCTCGTCGAAACCATAGGATCCCAGAAGGTTCTGCAGGAGCTGGCCGGACCTTCCGCAGAAAGGTATGCCCTTGATGTCCTCCTGTTCGCCGGGCGCCTCGCCGACGATCATGAGCGGCGCGTGCCTGCCGCCTCTGTAGATGACGACGTTCTGCGCGCCCGCACGGAGCCCGCAGTTATTGCAGGCCCTGCACTTATCTTCGAATTCACTCCACTTGCGGTCAAAATCTTCCATAGCAGAATTATACCTCATATTGATTTATAATCATCTCATGAGACTAGACAAAATGCTGGCAAATTCAGGATTCGGCACAAGATCCGAAGTGCGCGCGCTCATCGCGGGCGGCGCTGTCAGCGTCAACGGCGTCACGGCCAGAAAGGGCGACCTCCAGGTATCTGTCAAAGACGAGGTCATCTGCAATGGCAAGCCGGTAAGTTCCGATGAGCATCTTTACTTCCTGCTCGATAAGCCCGACGAAGTGCTGACAGCCATGGAAGATCCGCGCCTTACCTGCGTCGGAGAATTCATCCCCGACAACCTCAGAGGGCGCAAGCTGTCACCCGTCGGAAGGCTCGACTATCACACGACAGGCCTTCTCATCATCACCAATGACGGCACGCTCTCGCACAGGCTGCAGTCTCCCAAATATAAGATAAAGAAAAAATATCTCGTTAATTATGACGGGCCCGCGTGGACCGAAGAAGAGATCAGCAAGGTCGCAGAAGGCGTCACTCTCACCGACATGGACACGCCCGTAAAGCTCTCGCCTTCAGAGGTCCGCCCCACAGAAGACGGCTGGGCATACATCACCCTCACGGAAGGCAAGACTCATGAGGTAAGAAGGATATTTGCAAAGTTCGGCAAGGAAGTGACTGCGCTCCGCCGACTCTCGCTCGGAAACATAACGATAAAAGAAGACACCGCGGACTGCGGTGCCTTGAGAGAACTTACCAAAGATGAAGTCTCAGGTCTGAAGGACCTGACCGGACTTTAACCTGCAGCCTTCAGAAGCGTTATCAGCACCTGCGTGCTGTCTGCCATCGAAGACGTATTAGCATAGATTCCGAAGATCAAGGTAGCCGGCTGCTTCTGCCAGCGGTTCTCGTAACCTAACTTCTCGATGACATCCGCATCCTTTATCTCAAATCCGATCAGGACGGGCACGTCAGAGAGCATGTCGACGTCGACCTCGTTGTCGTAGTCCTGGATTTCGTAGATCTGCTCGTAGTATGTTTTCGTGAGGTTGTATGCCTCAAGCTCGCTCATGTAAACGGGCGTGAGCATGTCGAGTGTCGACTGCGGAAGTTCTTCCTGCATGATCTCATAGACGTCGGCAAGATCCGCGAACTGCGAGAAGTAGTAGACGTATGTCATCTCGTCTGTGATGAGGACGTTCGGGTCAGCGGATAAGAACGCTGCGAGTGTCTGATCCGCATAAGCCTGGTTCTCCTGGCCTTCCGTGTTCGGCACGACATAGTCCACCGAAGCGACATAGGGGTTGGTGTATCCGTAGAGTTCGAGGACTGATGTCATGTAGGATGAGCTGTGGCCGAAGTTGCCGAACGATATAACCGTGCACGAATTGTCGTTGCCTGCAAAGAAGTTTACGAGGCCGATAACGAAGATCAGTATGCCGGCACCAAGTACAAACTTGATCCAGTTGTAACCGAAGAATGTCTTCCATTCCTCGGATGTCTTGCCGAAATACTTCTTCGCCTGCTCGTGTGCGATCTCGCGCTGCTCTTCCTCTTCCTTCCTGCCGCTCGCGATGTGGTATGCGCAGGACAGGTCTGCGAGTTTCTGCTCGGCATCCTCGTCCTTTGACTTGCGGTATCTCATTACCAGGAGATAGAACTTGTCGTCGATCTCTTCTTTTGTGGCGCCCTTCTCGAGGCCGAGATACTCGATGGCCTGTTCCTTATTCATCGCAGAGACTTCCGCGGAAGGATGAGCTTCCTTCTTGAGGAGATCTTCCGCCTCTTCCATCGAAGCTGCGGTCTTGACCTTTATCTTGTCCTTGAAATTCCCGCCCGGATCTTCACCAATGAATATGACTTCTTCGAGGCCTGCCTTTACCAGTGCGGGAAGCAGTACCTTCGAACTCCAGTTCTTATCGGGGTCGTTAACCTTGCCGAGCTTTCCGGCATCGATAATCATCGTATCGCAGCCGTGCTTCCTGATGAGCTCGGCCGTATGCATCAACGGTGTTCTGTAATCGTCGCCTGAAGCTTCCTTTTTCCATTCAAGTTTGACCGTGTTCGCGTCCCTGTCATAGCGCGCGAGCATGGTCTCAGAATCGTATTCTTCGAACATTTAAAACCTTGTTTCCTTTAGACGCATTTAATGCAGAGTCTAAGGATATTCATGACACAACCCTGAAGGTCGGCCTTGGATATCTTGTTGTCTCTGACCGCATCAATTATATCACTGACGTTGGCGGGACAACCAGGCATTTGCAGATCGCAGCCCGCATATACACAAGTTCGTGAAGCTGCGGTCGGATATTTGTAGATCGGTTTGGTGTATCCGAGGAAGTCAACATCGGCAAAAGACGAGTACCAGTCGGTCATAGCTACGCCCTCGAAATCCCACTCGTCTCTGAGGACGCTCGTCAGCAGTTCGTAGCTGTTTGCGGCATGCGTACCGTTGATGAGGTTGTAGGAAGCCATGATGGCCCAGGGCTGCTCTGCCTTGACGCAGATCTCAAATCCCTTGAGGTACATGTCCCTCAACGCTCTCTCGGACACATGGGAATTGCTGAACATCCTGTTGGTCTCACAGTTGTTGCACGCGAAATGCTTGATCGTAACGCCTCTTCCCTCGACGGACTGCACGCCCTTAGTGTCAGCGGCAGCGCAGAGTCCCGTCAGGACAGGATCTTCTGAATAGTACTCGAAATTCCTTCCGCACAGGGGGTTCCTGTGGATGTTCATGCCGGGTGCAAGCCAGAGGTGCACGCCGAAAGCTTCCATCTCTGTTCCGACCATCTTTCCGAGCTTTTCGATCAGATCCAGATTCCAGGTCTGTGCAAGAGCCGTAGCGATCGGGATCGCCGTGCAGTACTGGTAGTAATCGATGGCATCAGCCGGAGTCTCTTCCGGGAACGGATTATTGATCATGCCGAAGACTTCGCCGCCGGGCAGGAGTTTCTCATCCTCATCTTCCGTCTCGCGGGTAGCCTTGAAGTGCGGCTGGAGCCTTAGGCCAGCAGGGCCGTCAGCCATTATGATGGGCTCGATGCCTCTCTTGACCGCATACTTGTCGCATGTCTCGGATGCGGCACCGGGCACTCTTGAAGAAGCTGAGAATACGACGCCGCTCTCGATGTTAACGCTGTATTTGCCGACGCAGATATCAGCCATCTCCTCGACTGTGAGCTTGGATACGAGCTGGCTCATGCCGCAGTGACGTCCGATGACGCCTCTGATCGTATAGTCATCGTCAAAGCTTGTATCGTTGTATTCTTCCTTAACGCCGCTGTAACGGACGGTCTTTCTTCTGACGTATCTTCCCTCGAGTTCGAATACCTGCGCCTCGGCAAGCTGTCTTCCGTCGAGGTTTGCTCTCATCTCCTTGCCGGTTCCGGGATTCGTCATATCGTCGAATCTGTATTCCATGTTGTCAGGGAAATTGTTGTTCAGTCTCTCGACTGCGATCTCCTCAGCCACTCTGATGACCGCACAGATCTTTGTCTCGCGTGAGCTCGTTCCGACTCTGATGAGATAGTCGCCTGCCTCGAGCACCTTGGAGGTCGTGATGGGATCGTAGCATGTCATGTCCGAAGGCTTGAACGAGATCTTCAGTGTCTCGGATGCACCGGGTTCGAGCAGGGATGATTTCGCGAACGCGATGAGTTCCTGGTAAGGCCTGTCGATCCTTCCTTCAGGTGCCGAGTAGTAGACCTGCACGATCTGCTTGCCTGCGAACTCCGCACCCGTGTTGGTAACCCGGACGTTGACCGTGAACAGGTCGCCTGCGATCTCGCAAGACTCGACCGCCATGTCAAAAGTCGTGTATGACTTGCCGTAACCGAACGGATAGATAGGTGCGATGCCGAACGAATCGAAATATCTGTAGCCTACATAGATTCCTTCCTTGTAGAACTTGTCATCCACATCGCCGCTCGTAAAGTCTTCGCTAGAAGGATAGTCCTCGAAGTCCTTTGCCCATGTATCGGTGAGTTTGCCGGAAGGATTGCTCTTGCCCGTAAGAAGGTTGACTGCGACGTAACCGCCGAGGTTGCCTGTCTGGGAGATAAGGAGGATCGAGTTGACCCTTCTGCTCTTCAGTTCCTTCATGTCGATTATGCCGCCGACGTTAAGAAGGACGATGACCTTCTCGTAGTGTTCTCTTATGAAATCGATATTGTAAAGTTCGTCTTCCGAGAGGTAGTAATCGCCTGCCTCGGGCTTGCGGTCTGCGCCTTCGCCCGAGTCTCTCGCGAGGACATAGATCGCCGTCGTCGCGGAAGGATCGACATCACTTTCTTCGATCCTCGGAAGGGGCGGCGTGCCGAAACTGTTCTCGAAATACGCATTTGCCAGGGCAACGTTGTTCTCACGTGCGTATTCTGCCACGCGCTCCTTGTACTCTGCCGTGTATGCGCCGAGCTGCTGCTCGTATCTTTCGAGCCAGCTGCCTGTCGTGATCTCAAAACCTGCCTCTTCAAGGGCATAACTTACTGATACTACATATCTGGAATTGACTTCACCGGAACCCGTGCCGCCTGTTACCGTGTGGCGTGCGCCGTTGCCGAAGAGGGCGATCTTGCCCACTTCCCTTAACGGAAGCGTTCCGTCATTCTCGAGGAGCACTGCGCACTCGGCAGCAAGCTCTTTTACCAGATTCATGTTGTTCATCTCTCTGGGGGTGATTTCGTTTGAGGTAGGTGCCTTAAATGCCATCTCGAGAATCCTCCATTATATTGTGTTTACCTTATAATAAAACAAGTTTTTAGATTTTGTTTGCAAAAATAAATATTCTCAAACAATTTTCCCATATATCAAAAAAACGATATAATTGTTGTAGGAATTGTCAGTAAAACCGGTTGAGGGGGATAACACTTGATGAATGTAGATAAAGAATTGGCGAGAAGACTGATGGATGACGGTGAATCCACCGCACGCCAGGAATCATATAACAGAGAGATCAATTTCTATGAGATCGTTGCCAGCGGCAATACCAAGGAACTGGAAGACAGACTCAAGGGATTCGGCCAAAAAATAAAACTTGGCCGTCTCAGCTCAAACGAACTTCAGAACCGCAAGTACCATGCCACCATCCTCGCAGCGCTCGTATCGCGTTTCTGCATCGAGTCCGGCATGGAGATCTCCACGGCATATACTTTAAGCGACATCTATATCGAACTCATTGACGATGCCACATCCGAAAACGAGATCATCGATCTGCAGATGACTCTTCTCAGGCACTACTGCCGCAAGATGAACGAGATGAGCAAGAACAAGGTCGTATCCCGTCACATCGTAATGGCGATAGATTACATCAGATCACACATCCAGGAGAGCCTCACTGTCGAATCGATCGCAGATGCTCTGTCCCTTAATTCGAGTTATCTGTCCAAGCTCTTCAAGCAGGAGATGGGAATTACCCTGAGCCGTTATATCAGGAACCAGAAGATAGACGTTGCCTGCAACATGCTCAGGCACCTCGACGAGTCTTCCCTTTCCATCGCAAACTACCTCGGATTCTCTTCGCAGTCACACTTTATTCAGGTATTCAAGAAGACTACGGGTATGACGCCGGAAGAATACCGCCGCAAGTATTACCATCAGACGTGGATGAATGGCGAATCTTAATACTTGCTCGAAACTATTCGATTAAGCCCGTCTCCTCGCTTTAGTCCTCCGCGCTTTGCTTGTGCGGAAGTCCGCTCGGAGAGGTCTTAATCTCAGGTATTAGTTACTCAATACTCTTAAGGGATTCCGTCATGTCGATCTTTTCGATCTTGCCTCTCATGATGAGATCGACGATGAATGAGAACAGCAGTACAAGTCCCAGTGCATAGAAGAAACTCGGCCAGGCGATCCTGACATCGTACGTTACGATGTCCATCTCGATCTGCGCCATGACAAATCTGTGCAGTGCAAAACCCAAAGGTATTCCCACGAGGTATCCCATGAGGACGAGAATGAGGTTTTCGCGCGTGACGTATGCGCCTGTCTCGTTCCTGTAGAAGCCCATGACCTTGAGCGTTGCGATCTCCCTTATACGTTCCGTAATGTTGATGTTGTTAAGGTTGAACAGCACGATGAACGCGAGTGCCGCAGCACAGCATACGACGAGAACGATAATGTAGTTCATCCTCTCCATCGTGTTCGAGAAGCTGAGGCGTGAGTCAATGGATGCCGACCATGTCGTGACATCGTATTTGCCGGCGATGTAGTTTGCGTAGTCGTACGGCGATACGGTGACATCATCTCCGAACATGATGAGAAGTTCCTTAGGCTGGTAGGTCTTCCCCGTTGCTTCCGTAAAAGTCGCAGGCGTCATCATGACATAGTGATATGTGTAGTTGGTGAATATCTCTCCGACCTTAAAGTTCACCGGTGTCTCATCGTCTCCCACGAGGATCTTGATGGTATCTCCGACCTTGAGGTTGTTCTTCTCTGCCATCTTGGAACTTACCGCCACCTCGCCGTCGGCAGGCCAGGGCATCAGTTCTTTTGTCTTGTAATCGCGGAGACCGAAGATGTCGTTCATCGTAGCATCATCGGATATGAACATGCTGACATCTCTGATGTATCCGCCGCCGTCGTTCTTGGCGCGTTCGACCATGATGATGCCCGACACGGAATCAATGCCGTACTTTGAATCAGCATACTGCGCCGCACCGCGGATATCTTCTTCTGAAGCACTGTCATCAAAGGTTACGTCTATATCGAACTTGAGTATGTTGTCGTACTGATCGCCTACAACATTGCAGATGGAATCGTAAAGACCGAACGCCGTAATGAGGAGCGCGGTGCAACCTGATATGCCGACGATCATCATGAACATCCTTCTCTTGAAGCGGAAGACATTACGTGCGGATACCTTGTGCAGGAAACGCATTTTCGCCCAGATGAATCCGATCCTCTCGAGAAGTATCCTCTTGCCCGGGGGCGGTGCTTTCGGTCTTATGAGTTCCGCGGGCATTCC
Source organism: Saccharofermentans sp. (assembly GCA_024692105.1). Next base: position 10,030 of record JAILMZ010000103.1, on the reverse strand, counting down.
GGTAAGCTCGGACATGCAGGTCATGACCGTCACGCCAACCGTGCAGAGCAAAGACAATGCGAACGCTATGACGAACATCAGCGTGCTGCTCCTGAACGAGACATCGGCGAAACCGTACATCATCCTGTACACTTCCCAGATGACCCACGGGAACAGTTTGATGCCTCCGAGATAGCCCGATACGCATCCGAGGACGGCAGCACTGCCGGAGTAGATGACATACTTCATTACGATCGCAAATTCCGTGTAACCCAAACCGCGCATCGTGCCTATCAGGTTGCGTTCATCGCCGACCATCCTGCTCATCGTGGTGGAGCATACCAGCGCCGCGATCATGAAGAAGAACACCGGGAACACGGATGCGACTCCGTCTACGATCTGGGCATCGTTGTCAAAGCAGACATAACCGACATTCGTGTCTCTTCCGAGCACGTATGTGTCAGGTTCCTTTACCGCTTCGATGAGCGTGTACGCACTGTCTATCTGAAGGCTTGCCTGTATCATCGCCTCCGAGTTCAGAGCGCTCATGCCGTAGTTATATTTATCTAAGCCGTCGTAGTATTCTGCCCAGCCGTCTTCGAGTTCCTCGGCAGCTTCATCGAGCTTGTCCTTGCCCTCGTAGTAGTCTGCAAGGCCCTGGTTGTATTTATCCATTCCGTCGTTATAGAGTGCAAGTCCGGCTTCATAATCCGCAAGGCCTGCCTGGTATTCCGCATAGCCTGCGTTGTACTGTTCGAGTCCCGCATCATACTGCGCTTTTGCATCCTCGTAAGCGGCTTTCTGCGCTTCGAGTTCTGCCATGCCGGAAGCCATCTGATTGCACGCTTCGAGCATTGCGTCGAGCTGAGCAAGATTGATGTTTGCCTGGCTCATCTCGGTCGTAACATCCATGCCCGCTTCCTCGTACTGCTTGAGCTGCAGGATCTGCGCTTCCACCATCTCGATGGATGCGTTGAGAGTATCTATCTGACCGGGGAGCTGGTCTGCGGTAATGCCCATCTGTGCAAGGCCTGAATCGATCTCAGCCTGAGCCTGATCAAGTCCCTGCTTCCATGTCTCGAGCTGGCCTGCAGACTCGTCGAGAGTTGCCTTGGTGCTGTCGAGGAGTGTTTTCGCGGAATCGAGCTTGCTCTTGGCCGCACCCAGAAGAACGCTGTTGGAAGTAAGTTCGGACTTCGCATCCTGAAGCTTTTTCCAGGCATCGTCCAACTCTGCCACGCCGTCATCGTATTCTTTCTGGCCGTCCTCTAATTCCTTCAGGGCATCGTCCAGTTCTATCTTCGCATCCGCAAGTTCATCCTTGGCATCCTGCTGCTCCTGGTCGAACTCATTTTCCGCATCTTCTATCTCGCTGTAACCGTCTTCGAGAAGGCCGTTAAAGCGCTGCATTATTATCTGGTCAAGAACGGGTTCAAGTTCATCAGCCTTTGCATCGGCCCACGCATCGTACTCGTCCGAATACGGCACGGGCGAGTTGTTGTACCCAAGATAGACCTCCGAGTAGTACTCGAAATCAAATCCTTCTTCCTGCGCGAAAAACACCAGCTGGATCTTACCCGTCCCCACGCTCGTCGTTCCGCGCTGGAAGTTCATGTAAAGAGGTGATCTGGCAAGTCCCACGATCACATATTCGCCCTCACACATCTCGTCTATCGTTGCGGGCTTGTTTTCGGGAGCAATGGTTATAACTGTTCCGATCGACTCCTCATCCATCATAAACGCATCGCCCAGTATCTCGTTAGGCGCGGAAGGCATCCTTCCTGCGGTAAGCGTCACTTCGTTGACGCCTTCGGTTATCGACTGGAATCTTACAGTAAACAGGTCTTCCTCTCCGCTCATGCCGACCACGGCATCACAGAAGACTGAGCCCGTGCATACATCGGCGCCCGTCGAAGCCTTGAGCCTCGTTATGTCGTCTTCGTCAAATCCGATGGTGGATATGAGCCTGAAATCGTATAGGTTTGTGTCCGTTATGTACTCTTCGGCAGTCTTGTAGAAAGAAGGCGTCGTCGCCTTGAGTCCCGTGAAGAAACCGACGCCCAGACAGATGATCGCAAAGATGGCGAGGAACCTCGGCAGGCTTCCCTTTATCGATCTGAATATCAGTTTCCAGTAGAGAGACATCAGGTCACCACTCTATGTTGTCCACGTTCACAGGATTGGTGTTTATAACGTTGCTCGTGATCTTGCCGTTCTTCACCCTTATGACCCTGTCTGCCATGGCGGTCAGCGCCGAGTTGTGGGTGATGATGACAACGGTCATCTTCTTATCAGTGGAAAGATGCTGCAGCATGTGCAGGATCTGCTTGCCCGTCTGGTAATCGAGAGCGCCCGTAGGCTCGTCGCAGAGAAGCAGCTTGGGGTTCTTTGCGATCGCCCTTGCTATCGCAACTCTCTGCTGCTCGCCGCCCGACAGCTGTGCGGGGAAGTTGTTCCTTCTGTCTGCAAGGCCGACTTCGTTCATGAGAAGGTCGCAGTCTATAGGATCTTTTACAAGCTGCGCTGCCATCTCGACGTTCTCATATGCCGTGAGGTTGGATATCAGGTTATAGAACTGGAAGACGAATCCGACGTTCTCTCTTCTGAACTTCGCAAGTTCTTTGGTCTGGAGCGCGGATATCTCCCTGCCGTCCAGGAAGACCTGGCCGTTCGTGAGGGTATCCATGCCGCCAAGTATGTTGAGGAGAGTGGTCTTGCCCGCACCGGACTGTCCGACTATGACGCAAAGCTCGCCTTTCTCGATGAAGAACTCGCAGCCGTCAAGAGCGCGCACTTCGACAGAGCCCGTCCTGTATATCTTGCTTACGTTGCGAAACTCAATGTATGACACGTCTTTACCGTACTTCTAAGTACATGGGATCATTGTAGTATCCGGTGATGGAGGACTTGAGATTTGACGGGATGCTCAGATAGAGCCTGTTTGTATCGTCAAATGCCCAGTTGCCCAACTCGGTGCAGGAATCGGGGACCCTGATATAAGCAAGCTCATCGCAGAAATCGAAGGCCTGCTGACCTATGTACGTGACACCTTCGGGAATATAAACATACTGCAGGTCTTCGCAGGTATAGAAGGCAGAATCCCCTATACTCTTGACCGTATTCGGCAGCACGACTATCGTGATCAGATCACAGTCGATGAAGCAGTCATCTCCTATGGCCGTAATGTTCGAGTCAGGAGCAAAGACTACTTTGTTGAAGCAGTTGCAGCCGTCCGGGAGTTTGATCTCACCCGATCCGTAGATCGTAATGGTTCCATCCCTGGTTATCTCGTATGTCGCGTTGTCTCCGCAGGAACCCGTCTCTTCGACACCGTGCAGTGTATCGGCATCCAGGATCTTGTGATCAAAAGAGATTGCCTCGAGCGGAAGAAGATAGAAGGCATAACCGGGCGTGACCTCATCGAAATATCCGTCATCCCATGCATCGCCTTCGTAGTAACAGCCGATATCGAATGTCGGATCGACATAGAACCACTCACCGCCGAGATATACGGCAGCCCACGCATGATCGGAATCTATCGATTCGAGTTCATCGAGATCGATCAGATCGTCGTATGTGGAGAAACCTATGCCGAACTGCACTACCGCAGGGATGCCCTGTGCACGGCAGAATGCCACGAACTGGTTGGAGAAGCCTTCGCATATCGCGATGCCGCGGCGTGTGAGGCACTTGGCACCGTCATGGTATACCGTAAAGTCGTCTTCGACCTGGACGTCGTCGTAAGCCATCTGTGTCGTGATGTATGTATAGATCCTGAAGACCTTTTCCCAGTCGTCTTTCGCACCGTAGCAGATGTCGTCGGAGTAACTCTTAACTACCGGGTCGTCACACTCGATGTCGTTCTGCGGCTTAAGGCATTCCTGAAGTGATTTGTCATCCGTCCAGAGTTCCTGTGTCGTCTCGAGATTGTAGTCGTAGTTCGGAGTCTTGAAGAATTCGACATCGCCGTCGTACAGGATGATGTAGTTGCTGTACGCATCGATAATGGTATTCTCGACCACATAAGATACGTTGACCATGTACAGGGTGTCTTCTTCCATGTAGTCCGTAAAATCGTCCGCAAATGTGCCCTCACTATGTGTTGTGGAAGTAATGAGGTCAAAATACTCGGCATCGTACAGTCCGAGCACAATGTCGTCGCTGCAGTCGCAGTCGATGCAGAAGTTCGGTCCGTCAACGCTGACGGTAATTTTGTCTCCGCGGAAAGTCGTGAGATCGTATGAGGTAAAGTCGGCAGGCTCGAAGTTGATCGTCTTCGATGTCTTTGCCTTCTGCGCCTGCAATGCTGCCCTCTGTGCTTCTTCTGCGGCCAGATCGATATTGGCAAGGCCTATTCCGCCGATGCCCAATGCCGATACCAAAAGCGCCGATGTGAACTTCTTAAGGAACATCAGATCTCCTTTGCTGCTGCTACAGCTTCATCAGCCGTCATCTCAAGAGCTTCATCTGAATCTCTTCTCTTGACCTCCACGATGCCCTCGCCTGCACGTCTGCCGACAGTGATGCGGAGCGGGATACCGATGAGGTCTGCGTCCTTGAACTTGACGCCGGGTCTCTCGTTTCTGTCATCTATCAGGACTTCAACGCCTGCATCCGTAAGATCCTTGTAGATCTTCTCTGCCAGGCTCATGTTCTCTTCGTCGTTTACCTTAGTGGGAACAACGATAGCCTTGTAAGGTGCAACCTCTGCAGGCCAGATGATGCCGTTGTCATCGTGATGCTGCTCGATGATCGCAGCGAGCGTTCTTCCTACGCCGATACCGTAGCATCCCATTACAACGAGGTTGGACTTGCCGTCCTTGTCGAGGTATACGCAGTTCAGCGCCTTGGAATATTTCGTGCCGAGCTTGAAGATGTGTCCGACTTCGACGCCCCTTGCCATCTTGAGTGTGCCCTTGCCGCATTTCGCGCAGGTGTCGCCTTCAACGGCATTTCTGATATCCGCTATCGTCGTAGCCTCGAAATCTCTTCCGATGTTTACGTTCTTGAGGTGGTAGTCTGTCTCGTCGGCACCGACAACGAAATTCTTCATCACGGATACTTCGGAATCCACCACGATGTCGATCTTCTCCTTGAGTCCCACAGGACCTGCGAAACCGACCTTGGCACCTGTTACTCTCTCGACATCCGCAAAGGATGCGAGATCCATCTCTGTTGCATCGTAGAGGTTGGAGAGCTTTGTCTCGTTAATATCTCTGTCGCCGCGGCACATAGCTGCAACGATCTTGCCGTCGATGTTGTAAAGGATGGTCTTAACGAACTTATCCGCACCGCACTGCATGTAGCCGACGAGATCGTCGATGGTCTTAACGTCAGGTGTGTGGATCTTCTCGATGGCGAGCATCTCGGAATCGTCCTGAGCGGGAGTAACGCAGCCTGCCTTCTCCTCGTTAGCGGCATAACCGCACTCGTCGCAGTAGCAGATGCCGTCCTCGCCGACTTCGCTCTTTACCATGAATTCCTGAGAGCCCGAGCCGCCCATTGCGCCGGAGTCTGCATCTACAACGGTGTAGTCAAGGCCGAGCCTGTCGAAGATAGCTCTGTAAGCCGCATACATCGTGTCGTAGGACTTAGCCAGACCTTCTTCGTCGGTATCGAAAGAGTATGCGTCCTTCATGACGAACTCTCTTCCTCTCATGATTCCGAATCTCGGTCTCTTCTCGTCCCTGTACTTGTGCTGGATCTGATAAAGGGTTACCGGGAGCTGCTTATAGGAGCTGATGGTATCTCTTACCGCCTCGGTGAAAGGCTCCTCGTGTGTGGGGCCTAAGCAGAAGCTCCTGCCGCCTCTGTCTGAAAGACGGAACATCTCGGGACCGAACTTCTCCCATCTTCCGGATTCCTGATATACCTCAGCCGGAAGAAGCGCGGGCATGATGAGCTCCTGCGCGCCGGCCTTGTCCATCTCCTCGCGGATGACGGCCTCGACCTTCCTGTAAGTGCGGTAGCCCAAAGGCATGAACGAATATATGCCCGATGCGACCTTGCGGATAAGTCCCGCACGAAGCATCAGCTGATGCGAAGGGATCTCAGCGTCTGCCGGGATCTCGCGTTGTGTAGCCATAAAAAGTCTGGAAACTCTCATTTATACTTGCTCCTATAATTAATAAAGTCGCAAATAAGTATAAACGAGGAAGGGATAATTTGCAATTAAAGCCCGAGGATGCCCTTGAGCAGCAATACGTCAAGAATGCCGCAAACGCCAAGGATGACCGCGCATATTATGTATATGCGGTTCCTGCGTTTTTCGACGTCACGTTCGGTTGTACCGTACACAGCCTTTTTGGACGGTTTTCTGACACTGCCAAGCGACACTTCTTTTGATCTCCCCTTGAGCTTAGATGTGGTGCGTGATGATTAGATTATAGTCGCATGTAATATGTCATGCTTTGCAGCCGTGTGACATTCACTTGACAAAAGCAGAGAACGGCTTTACAAAAATTTGATTTAGCGGTAGGAACCTTGTCGTCGGATGGCGCGGAAAACCGTATAAATACGGCATATGGTATAATAGAGTTGTAAATTATGGCTTACAGACGGAGGAATGCATTTGCGGCATTTTAACTTCAAAGATATAAAGCAGGGCTTTGTCCCCTCAAGAGAGCAGGTGCTCAAGGCACTTACCACCGGCGTGGTCGTCCTGCTCTGCATCCTGGCGGGCATCGGCGTCGAGATCGTCCTCAAGCGCGGCACCAATGAGCAGACCGTAGTGCTGGCAGCCGTTGCCGAGACTCAGCCCGAGGTTCCCGAGACATCGGAAACCATTACGGAGGCTTCTGTTCCTTCCGAGACCGAGACGACGACAGAGACCGCAGCAGCCGTCGAGACTACCGAGACGACCTTGGAGACGGCGGAGTCCGAGACAAGCGAATCTGATGCCACCACCAAAGCTACCACAACGGCTGCGACCACAACAGCCGCTACGACACAGGCGATCACCGAGAGCGACCTTCAGCTCGCAGTCTACGCCACGGCAGTCCTCAACGTAAGGTCTGGCCCGGGCACTGATTACGATGTGGTCAAGCAGGTCAACCCCGGCGACCAGATAGACGTCATCGCCGTTACCAGCAACGGATGGTACAAGACTTATAACGGAAACTACGTAAGCGCAGACCTGACCACTCAGACTCCGCCTACGCCCACACCCACACCCAAGCCTGCCGCTACCCCGACGCCGGCTCCCAAGGAGACCACACCGGCTTCAACATCGGCAGCGATCGACACATCTTCAGGTGTATCCTGCAAGATCACTTTCTACGGACCGCAGGACAACGGCGACGGTTCGTACAGCCTTACCACAGCCACGGGCGCTACCTGCACCCAGGGCGTGACCGTAGCCGCAGACTGGTCCGTATACCCTGCAGGCACGGTAATCTACATTGAGAACGATCCGCTCGGAGGAGACGGATATTATACAGTCCAGGACAAGGGCTCCGGAGTCAAGGGAGCCATGATCGACATTTTCGTCGAAGACACGAGCCAGTACTCCACCACGACCAGGACTGTTTACTTAGGATAACGGTTAAAGGAATTGACATGGCACAAAAGCAAGAAAACGGCGGGCGCACACGTGTAACGCACAGACAGATCGCGCCCAAGAAAGAACAGCAACAGAAGAAGACGCAATACAGAGTATCCCGCAAGAGACCGGACAAGCCCGAGACAAAGCTCAAGATAATACCTTTGGGCGGCCTTACCGAGATCGGTAAGAACATGACCGTCTTCGAGTACGGCAACGACATGATAATCATCGACGTCGGCATGAGCTTCCCCGAGGAGAACATGCCAGGCATCGACTGCGTCATCCCGGATTTCACGTACGTCAGGAATAACATTTCGAAGCTCAGGGGCATCGTGCTCACACACGGACACGAGGACCACATCGGTTCCCTCCCCTACTTCTTAAGAGAGTTCAAGTGCCCGATCTACAGCGGCACGCTGACGATCGAACTCGTTCGCCACAAGCTCGAAGAAGAGCGCGTAGGCCTCGAAGGCATCAGGCTGGAAAAGTGCAAGAACGGCGACCATATAAAGCTCGGCAACAGTTTCGATGTCGAGTTCATCAGAGTAAACCACAGCATCGCGGACGCATATGCGATCGCACTTAAGACGCCTGTCGGAACGATAGTCCATTCGGGCGACTTCAAGATAGACTTCACGCCGATCAACGGCAAGACGATCAACCTGCAAAGGCTCGGTGAACTCGGTCTCGAAGGCGTACTGATGTTCATGTGCGAGAGCACGAACATCGAGATCGAAGGGTTCTCCCCTTCCGAGAAACAGGTCGGCGAATCCTTCAAGCAGATCTTCAGGAAGGCAAACGGCCGCATCATCGTCGCGACCTTCTCGTCGCATATCCACAGGATGCAGCAGATCATCTCCGCGGCAGAGCATTACGGAAGACACGTATGCCTGTCGGGCAGATCGATGGTATCCGTCTTTAAGATTGCCAATTCCCTAGGCTACATCGACATGAAGCCCGACACCCTGATCGACATCAGCGCGATCGACAACTACGACGACAACAAGATAGTGATCCTGACGACGGGAAGCCAGGCAGAGCCCATGAGCGCACTTACGAGAATGGCGTTCGACTCCCACCGTTCCGTCGACATCAGGCAGGGCGATACCGTCATCATCTCGGCAGACCCCATCCCGGGCAACGAGAAGCCTATCTACAGAGTCATCAACGAACTCTACAAGAAGGGCGCGCACGTCATCTACCAGTCAATGGCAAGCGTTCACGTATCAGGACACGCTTACCAGAAAGAACTCATGATGCTGCACAACCTCATCAAGCCGAAATACTTCATTCCCATCCACGGCGAATACAGGATGCTCTACCTGCATAAGGAGATGGCCGTTTCACTCGGCACACCCGAAGAGAACTGCTTCATCTTAGGCAACGGCGACGTCCTGTCACTCGGAAAGAACAGCGCAGCCATCACTGACCACGTACCTGCGCAGGCCGTACTCATCGACGGTTCCGGAACGGTGGATGCGGAAGACCGCGTGCTGAACGACCGTATACACTTAAGCGAAGACGGCTGTCTCGCAATCGCGATAACCGTGGACGATTCCACAGGAAACCTCGCCTGCCCGCCTTCGATCAACTCGATCGGATGTTTCGACGGCGAGAGCACGGAGGCCGTACACGAAGCCATTTCCGCGAAATGCGCTACTCTCCTCAAGTCTGCCGGAAGCAAGGCAGGCAGCGTCGAGGCTTTCGTCGAGAAGCGTGCTTTCAGAGAGCAGCTCAAGAACTATGTCGCTTCGAAAACAAGCCGCCGCCCGATGATCATCTGCAACGTAAGCCATGTGTCACCTTACGATGATGATACTTATTTCGGAGATACATAAAAACGCTCAAACTTAGTGTTAATCAAAATTAAACGGTCCGGATTACCGAACCGTTTTTCATTAACAACAAGTGTGAGTGTTTATGCGAGCGTTTTCCGCAGACGCGAAGCGGAGAGGACCTAAGCGAGCATGAGCACTCATACTTTGTATTTATTGGCGGACGAGGATATAAGGTTCGTCAGGGAAAAGCGACTCAGTTACTTTTATCGTGTTTGCATCTATCTTCTCGATCATCAGATAGTTGCCTTCTATGTAATACACGAAAAGTCCTGATGTAGTGCACTCTTGTGAAACAGAATATGACAGGATCATAGTCTGCATATCATAGTCTCCAGGCACCGTGCCTCCCTTTGTGGCATTGCCTTCTTCATCGTATGAATACCAAGGAACATCGCCATACCACGATCCTTCAAGGAACAGGATCCAATTATCCACGCTGTTCAGTTCAATGCTGTCAAAATAAGCATCATACTCACCTGTTGATCCCGCACTGGTCTGGGTCGTAGCGGCAGTTGTCTCTTCAACTGTTTCTTCGGTCGTCTCTTCAGTGGTCTCTTCGGTTATCTCCTCAGAGCTCTCGGTAGGCATCACTTCTGATTCACCGAACGTGGTATCCAGATCAAGTTCAACGCTTACACCCTTGATGAACCCTTCCACATCAAATCCGCCG
>JAILMZ010000076.1 GCA_024692105.1 Saccharofermentans sp. | reverse complement strand
CTATTTGTCACACTATCAAACGTTAATCTCTTCACTTCCGCTCTTCACATCTTTGAGGATCGGCTCAAGTTTCTTCAAGAATTTCTCAACCTGCTCGGGGCAGCGTCCGATGTAGAGCGAAGGTTCAAGAACCTTCTGCATCTCTTCGAGTGAAAGGGTGAACTCCTTCTTCGCGTCGAGGCGCTCGAGGAGGTCACAGCTCTTGCCTTCCTTCATGCGTGCCGTTGCTTCCATCGAGCATGTTCTGATGATCTCGTGAAGCTCCTGACGGTTTCCGCCTGCGTTTGCCGCTTCCATCATGAGGTTCTCTGTTGCAATGAAGGGAAGGTAATCTCTCACTACCGATTCAATTACTGTCTTGTTTACAACGAGTCCCGAGGTTACGTTGATCGCGAGTCTCAAAACCGCATCCGCTCCGAGGAATCCTTCAGGAAGCGAGATACGTCTGTTTGCGGAATCATCGAGTGTTCTCTCAAGCCATTGTGTAGAGGCTGTCATTGCTGCGTTTGCGGCATCAGCCATGAGATATCGGGCGAGGGAACATATGCGTTCGCTTCTCATGGGATTACGCTTATAAGCCATGGCCGACGAACCGATCTGGTTCTTCTCGAAAGGCTCTTCAACCTGCCTGTCGTGCTGAAGCAGACGAATGTCGTTTGCCATCTTGTACGCACTCTGTGCGATCGAGGAAATAACATTAAGAATTCTCGAATCAAGCTTTCTCGTGTATGTCTGGCCGCTCACATCGAAGATCTCTGTGAAATCAAACTCTGCGGCGATCATCCTGTTCATCTCATCGATCTTATCGCCGTCGCCCTTAAAGAGGTCCATGAAACTCGCCTCGGTACCGGTTGTTCCGCGGCATCCGAGCATCTTCATCTGCCCGATGACAAAATCGATCTCCTCAAGGTCTGTCATGAAATCCTGGAGCCAAAGAGTCGCACGCTTGCCGACTGTGACAAGCTGTGCGGGCTGGTAATGTGTGTATCCGAGTGTGGGAAGAGCCTTGTACTCATCAGCGAAAGCCGCAAGGTTCTTCATGAGGATAAGGAGCTGCTCCCTCAGATACTGAAGACCTTTTCTGTAGATGATGACATCCGCATTATCCGTAACGTAGCAGCTCGTCGCGCCGAGGTGGATGATACCTGCTGCGCCGGGAGCCACCTGCCCATAAGCAAAAACGTGTGCCATAACGTCATGGCGTACTTCCTTCTCGCGTGCCGCAACAACGTCGTAATTGATGTCATCGAGGTGCGCCTCAAGTTCCTTCACCTGCTCCTCGGTGACATTGAGACCGAGCTTGTGCTCCGCGCGCGCAAGCGCAACCCAGAGCTTCCTCCATGTCTTGTATCTTGTGTCACTCGAGAAGAGCTCGAGCATGTAATCCGATGCGTAACGTGACGAAAGGGGGGATTCGTACTTATCCTTCATGTAATTGATACTCCTTATCTAATGATGATACTCTCTCTCTCGGGTCCCACGGAAACGTACTTGATGGGACATCCGATCTGCTTCTCAACGTACTCCACGTAGTTGCGGGCCTCAACGGGGAGGTCTTCGAACTTACGTGCCTTGCTGATGTCGCAGTTCCAGCCGGGCATGGTCTTCATGACGGGCTTAGCCTCTTCAAGAAGCGCGGGGAAGGGGAACTCGTCAGTCTGCTTGCCTTCAACTTCGTAGCGCTCGCAGATCGGGATCTCCTTCATGTAGCTCATGACATCGAGCTTGGTGAGTGCGATCATGGTTGCTTTCTGAACTTCAACACCGTATCTTGTGGCAACGATGTCGATGGGTCCTACGCGGCGGGGACGTCCTGTCTTGGCACCGTACTCGGCACCTGCCTCACGAAGCGCATCTGCCTCGGGTCCAAACATCTCGCAGACGAAGGGACCTTCGCCGACACATGTCGAATAAGCCTTTACAACGCCGATAACATCGTCAATGCTTGCGCCCGGGAAGCCCGATCCGATCGGTGCATATGCAGCGAGTGTGTTCGACGACGTGGTGTAGGGATGGATTCCGTAATCAAGGTCTCTGAGCGATCCGAGCTGAGCCTCGAAGAGGATCTTCTTTCCTGCGGTCTGTGCGTCCTTAAGGATCTTGCCCGTGTCGCAGACGAAAGGCTTGATCTTTGCGCAGCTCTCAGCGAGCCACTTGTCGATATCAGCCTCGGTAACGGGCTCTGCTCCGTAAACGCCGGTGAGGGTGAGGTTCTTCCACTCCATCAGGTCAAGGAGATGCTTCTTTAACTTCTCGGGATAGAAAAGCTCTCCCGCAAGGACTGTCTTCTTCTGGTACTTGTCCGAATAGAAGGGAGCGATACCCTGCTTGGTCGAACCGAACTTCTTGTCGGCAAGTCTTTCCTCCTCAAGCCCGTCAAGCACTCTGTGCCAGGGCATCAGGAGTGACGCTCTGTCGCTGATCTTAAGGTTCTCGGGTGTGATCGACACGCCCTTGGAGACAACCTCCTCAACTTCTTTCATGAGGTTCTCGGGATCGAGTGCAACACCGTTTCCGAGGATATTGATAACTCCGTCGCGGAAGATTCCGGAAGGAAGAAGGTGAAGTGCGAACTTACCCTTTTCATTAATAACGGTATGACCTGCATTTCCGCCTCCCTGGAAGCGGACTACCACATCATACTCTTCCGTGAGAAGGTCGACCATACGGCCTTTGCCTTCATCTCCCCAGTTAATACCGACAATTGCACTGTTTCCCATTTGTTTTATTTCCTCTCTTATAGACTTTTAAATCTACATTTATTACTGTTTTCGCTTTTTGTACTTTTGCTTTTTCTCTCTTGTTACT
>JAILMZ010000052.1 GCA_024692105.1 Saccharofermentans sp. | reverse complement strand
ACGAAAGATTCAAGGAGGCATAATAATGGACGGACAGACAATTATGCTGCTGATATTCGTTTTCATCATCGCAGCTTTCCTCGGAGTCGAACTTATCTCCAAGGTTCCCTCCCAGCTTCATACTCCGCTCATGAGCGGTACTAACGCCATCTCCGGCATCACGATCGTTGGTGCCATCGCAGCTTGCGCGATCAACGTAGACAACCATGTCTTAGGCATGATCTTAGGCGGTATCGCGATCCTCTTTGCCACCATCAATGTTATCGGCGGCTACTTCGTTACCGACAGAATGCTCGCAATGTTCAAGAAGAAGGAGGATAAGAAGAAATAATGGAATTCATAGATTTTTTCTGCATCTTCCTTTACATGATCGCGAGCGTGCTTTTCATCATGGGCATCAAGAAGCTCGGAAAGGCAGATTCTGCCCGTAAGGGTAACCTGATGTCCTCCATCGGTATGGGCATCGCCGTACTCTCCGTCCTCATCTCGCAGGATGTCTTCGACGGAGGCGTAATCGCTTACGTTATCATCATCCTTGCCATCATCGCAGGATCCGTCATCGGATTCATCTGGGCCAAGAAGGTCGAGATGACAGGCATGCCTCAGCTCGTCGCACTCTTCAACGGCTTCGGCGGTCTGTCATCAATGCTCGTTGCCATCTCCCAGTACTGCGCGCTCAGCGGCGGTTCTGACGCGGTAGGAACAGACGCATTCACATCACTGACTCTGGGTCTCACGATCCTCATCGGTGCTGTCGCATTCACGGGTTCACTCATCGCCTGGGGCAAGCTCGCAGGCCTCAAGATGTTCAAGAAGAACATCTCCATCCCCGGCAAGAACTTCATCAATGCAGGCATTACTTTCGTTGCTGTCCTCGGCATCATCTTCTACATGATCGATCCTGAAGGCGGTCTCGGTGTTGCAGGCATCATCATTACGACAGTCGCTTCACTCGTCCTCGGTGTAACACTCGTTATCACCATCGGCGGCGGCGATATGCCGGTAATCATCTCATTCCTGAATGCACTGTCAGGTCTCGCTGCTGCTTTCGCAGGCTTCCCTATCGGCAACACGGTACTTATCGTATCCGGCTGTCTCGTAGGCGCTTCCGGCGTCATCCTTACGCTCATCATGTGCAAGGCAATGAACAAGAGCTTTGCATCTCTCCTCTTCAAGACAGTCAAGAAGAAGGCATCTGCCGCTACTGGCGAGCACAAGGAGCCCAAGGCACTGTCCGTCGAGGATGCATTCCTTATCCTCGAGGCTGCAAAGAGCGTCGTTATCGTTCCGGGTTACGGTATGGCTGTTGCCCAGGCTCAGCATGCTGTTAAGGAACTCTGCGACGTGCTCGAAGACAACGGCTGCGAAGTCAACTTCGCGATCCACCCCGTTGCAGGCCGTATGCCCGGTCACATGAACGTTCTCCTCGCTGAGGCTAACGTTCCTTACGAGCAGCTCAAGACATCTGACGAGCTTAACCCTCAGATGGCTAATACCGATATCGCCATCGTCATCGGCGCCAACGACGTTGTTAACCCTGCAGCTATCAACGACGAGAGCTCACCGCTGTACGGAATGCCTATCGTAAATGCTTACGAGGCACGCACGGTATTCGTCCTCAAGAGAGGTCAGGGTACAGGCTTCTCCGGCATCGAGAACCCGCTGTTCACGATGGACAACACCGTCATGATCTACGGCGACGCCAAGCAGACAGTATCTCAGCTCGTAGTTGAATTTGAAAACGACTGATATCCGTCTGACAGACAAAACAATAAAGGGCGTTCACTTCATTCGGTGAGCGCCCTTTTTGATTGCGGAATGATCAATAAATATCAGTTGAAATTATAGAACTTTTGAGCGAGCTTATACGCACTGAGGGACATCAGTCTTCCGCTCTTGCCCGGAAGCGTCATTATCGTGCCGCAGATACCGAAACGGAACTTGGTATAGAGCATCTTGTCCCTGGCGATGTATTCGAGAAGTGCAGTGCGCTTGTCGATGGCTTCACGGCTGCCGTCCAAAAGCAGGAGGACCATGGAGACCGTGGTAATGATCTCAAGATAGTTATAGAGATACTGCGCGCGGCGCTTGTTCTTCTTGATCTCATTCTTATTCGTAATATAGAAATCGAGCATGCGGTAATTGACCGACAGCTGTTGGTCAACACGCTTTACCATTACCGACTCGTTGACGGACTGGTCTTCCCTGCCGATAAAGTAGTAATAGAAATTAACGTTGAGATAGTACATGCGCTCGACGTGGATGAGCGGTTCAAATACGAAGATGTTGTCGACATAGAAAGTATGTCTGGGAAGCTTGAGATCCATGTCGCGGAGGATCTGGGTCCTGAAGATGACCGAATGCATGAGCATATAGTCACCGGGTTTGAAGTGGGAAGTGATCTCCCAGTCGAACACGAAGTTCTGGGGCATGATGCCCTCAAAAGACATGACCTTCTTCTTATCTTCGGGAACTCCGACCTTGTCGTAGACGAAGTTGGAGATGAGCATATCGATGGGCTCATCTTCAGTCGTGAAGTACTTAAGCGTATCGAGGACCTTGGTAAGGCCTTCCTCGCCGACCTTATCGTCGCTGTCGACGACCTTGAAATACATGCCGGTGGCATTCTCCATGCCGGTATTGACTGCGGCGCCGTGACCGCCGTTAGGCTGGTGGATGGCCTTGATTATCGTAGGATACTTGGCCGCATACTCGTCGGCGATCTTAGCGGTGTCATCGGACGAACCGTCGTCGACAACGATGATCTCGATGTCATCGCCGCCCGGAAGGAGCGACTCGATGGCAACGGACATATATTCCGCAGAATTATAACAGGGAACCGCTACACTGAGTATCTTCATGACTCAGTCCTCGGCAGTCCGATAATATCTATATTCAAAGCAGCAATACAATTGCCGTCCATATAATCTCATTCCACCCCGTGAATGTACTGCTATTATTATATATATTAACAAACAATTTGAAATGCAAAGTTTGTGGCTAAAAAGGTGATTTTTAACTTCAAATTTCCTCAAAACCGACAAAAGCGGGCTGCCCTTTACGGACAACCCGCTTCACAGTTCTTACCGCTTTCCGCGTATCACTCAAAAGAGTTTACGGTTCCGACAAAAATGGGGTTCATTGTCTCAACGTCTACGATCGCATATGCGAAAGGTCTGTCGCAATACACCTCGACGCTCTGGACTTCTGCGGGCATCTCGCATGCTGCATCCTCCATCAGGACTGCTGTAGCAGCTGCCGCCTTTGTGCCGTTCCTGTCGAGCTCGATGTGAGTCTGGTGAATAACCTCAGAGATGTAGAGCATGTTCTTGGAAGAAATGCCGGTAAAATCTGCCGTGCCCTCGATAAACGCATCCTCTACGCCCATCTCTGCCAGGATGTTGACCAGCGAAGCCTTATAGTCATTCTCGAATTCAGGGAGCATCGTATAGACATCATACTCAGATGTCTTGCTGTTAATGAATTCAATATAGTCCTCGCCCGTAAATTCCTGAACGAACTCATTTGCAGAGATGCTCTCGTCTTCAGGCAGGATAGCGATGAAGGCATAGTCATCACCCTCGTAGTACTTCATAAAACCGGTAGCCTTGTCGGTCTCGAAATAGAACGCTTCCGTGCTGTACAGCATTGTTACATCCTGCGTATCTCCGGAAGATGCGGTGAACTTACCGTTCTCGTCCACCTGGTAATCCTCATAAGCCTCGGCCCACTCGCCTTCAAAAGCGATCGCGTTGACAAGGACCATTGCCGTCTCGGGAGGAAGTTCTTCCAGAAGATCTTCTATCATTCCGTCAGTCTGCTCTTCGACCCAATCGTTGATCTCACCTGCCGTCTTATCGGTAAACTTGGTTGCAGTGATCTCGGCCTCGAATGTATCCTCGACATAATCCACATAATCCTGGCTGATCTTGTCACCGACGATATCCGTGTTGTTCCAGATGGCGTTGGCACAGTTGAAATTGATCTTATCTGCGCCGTTGATCTTGTCCATCATCCCGGAAGCAAAAGCCTGCTGCTCCAAGGGGTCTCCGGATTCGGTAAAAAGACCGTTGATCTGTTCCAAGGTATCACCATTTGCTCCTGCTGCGCACAGATCCATCGCGAACATGACGGATGCCGGTGAGATCATGATGTTTGTATCTTCTCCCTCTTCTGAAGCCGTTACCGACATGATGTTAAAGGCATACTTGTTGTAATCTCCGCTGTATTGTTCCTCGTCGTAGTCGGTATCTTTTACTTCGTCATAATCGAATGCCGCCTCGGCCTTGGTATCATTTTCCAGCTTTGCCTTTTTGCTCTTCTTACCTGAAACCACTCCGCATCCTGCGAAAGAAAGGAGCATAGTGCCAGCAAGAACGCCTGCCATTAATCTTTTGTGTGTATCTTTCATTTTCTTCAACCTCCATGTTGGATTCTACTATATATACAGACTTAGTAGCAAAATGTTGCAAACTATTTCAAAAAATCAAAAAAAAGAGGTTGCCGAATCCCGACAACCCCTGTTTTTAAGGCTTTTACAACTTTTAGAAAAGGAATGTAATAAGGAAAGTAATACCGAGGCAAGCTGCGTGAACATATATCTTCTTGTTGCCGGTAAGACCTGTCTCATCATTGATTCCCTCATAAAGCATGAGGACCATGTATACAAGACCTGCCATGCTGACACCTGTTCCAAGGTTGCCGTAGATAATGCTGCAGAAAGGAGCTAATACCGATCTGATAAGGAAACCTACGCCTACAGACATAGCGGCGATGGACAGAAGCTTGGCATAATTCCACTTCTCCTTGAGGATCAAGCCTGCAATTAAATATACGCCTGCAAGACCGAATGTAAGCAGGAGGAACATCGAAAGGCTGAGGAAGAAGGTCAGGAAACCGTATCCTATGCCGATAAAGGGATCGATGATGAATCCTGTAATGCAGTTGATAATCGTACGAAGGATCGTGAGTACCACGATGACGATAGCAGAGAGAATAGCGGAATTGACAATATTCGTGTATCTCTCTTTCTCTTCGATCACGCCGGTCATAGGCTTTGTGCCTGCGTTGAAAAGTGTCTTGAAGAACTGCTCGAAAGGCAGGATGGAAGACTGCTTTGCTGCCGGGGCAGGACCTTCCTGCTTAGGCGCTTCCTGTGTTGCGGCAGCAGCGGTCGCTGCGGCTGCAGCTGCGGGTGCTTCTTCAGGTTCAGCAGGAGCGGCAGGTGCCTCCTCTGCTTTGGGGGCTTCTTCAGCAACAGGTGCTGCTGCGGGTTCTTCTGCTGCAGGTGCTTCTGCTGCAGGTGCTTCTTCGGCTACGGGTGCTTCCGGGATGGGCGTTCCGCATGATGTGCAGAATTTCGCTGTATCCGAAAGTTCAATACCACACTGGGGACATTTCATATGCTGGTACCTGCTTTCTAAGTAATAAAAGAATTATAACATAGTTCGCAGGTATCAATACTCTGAGATGAACTCTCTGATGTTTTCCTCCGGTACGGGATTGTCCAGTACGAGCAGGTATGTGTTGCCTGCATAAGTGAATGATGCGGCGTTATAAGAAGTGCTGTCGGAATCTGCCGTGTTGTACAGCCAGTAATCGATACCGCTGTCGGTCACGCCGTTGGTCGTGTTGCCTGCAAAAGATGCAGTATCAGGCTTTTGTATGCCCAGATAGAGCGAAGTAAGGTCTGTGCCTTCCTGTGCTATATAGATAACGGCATTGTTCTCATCGCCGTTCAAAGCGATTATGCGTGTACCGTTCTCTTCCGTCATGCTGGTCTCCACATTGGAGATGGGTAAGAGAGAATAGACGTCGCCGCCTTCGGTTGACGGAACCTTCGTATAAGTGGTCGTTAAGGCAGTCTCATCCGTGGTGTTGCCACCGGCCGCCGGTGCTGTCGACTCTTCACACATATCGGAATCCCATTCCCCTTCATCAGCATCTTCATCTGCATCATACGCAGCTCCGTCTGCGGAAGCATCGTCCCATTCTTCTCCTGCAGAATCATCTGCCGCATAATCCGCGGCTTCAGTTGCCGCTTCTGCTGTCTTGCTGTGAGAATGCTTGGACGAAGTATTCGAACCGAAATAGTTCAGTGCGAATGCGGTCGCGATACCGCCGACGATCAGGACAGTTGCCGCGATGGAAATGATGGTGACTATCGGCACGGGCTTCTTCTTGGCAGCAATCGGCGTTACGACGGGCGTAACTGCCGCACCGTCCTTCTGCTCCTCGATGGCCTTGGAGACGTTCGCAAGCACACGGGCTCTCATCTCGTCCGTGACTTCGATATGACTCATGTACTCATTGTACTTATTCAAAGTCATTTGCCTCCTTCAGTATTTCCTTCAGCTTGTCCCTGGCGCGCTTCAGGTCTGACCTTATGGTCGCTTCCTTGCGGCCGAGGATTTCAGCGATCTCAGCTGTCTTGTATCCTTCCTGATAGAACAGGTGGATTACTTCGCGCTGGTTATCGGGAAGTTTCTTCACCGCTTCCCATACGAAAGACAGGTCGTCTTCCTCTTCTTCCGGTGCCGCGCCTGCGATCTCCTCGTTAAGTTCCTCCGAGGACCTGACGCGGTTGTATTCGATACGGTTCTTGGCAAGGTTTGCCGCCACCGTGAGAAGCCATGCCTTGCGGTGCTTCTCGTTCTCGAAAACGGGCTTTGCCGTAACAAACTTGATCAGGGTCTCCTGAAGTATGTCTTCGGCATCTTCCATGTTGTGCAGATAAGAATAGGCGAGCCTCAATATGGCATTGCCGAGCTGATCCATTATCTCTACGGTCTCACGCTCGATCCGTTCACTCTCGGTCTCGGCACCGGCATCAGCTCCGGAAACTGTTCCAATACCGGCATCCGCGAAAAGCACACTCACCAGCCTTACGGCAGTAAGGATGAATCGCGGAAAGATTGCAAGAGCTCCGGTCATTGGGCCTCCCTTTTATCCGCTTCTGTCCTTAATACAGACAAAGCGGAAGAAATGTTGCATTGAACAGATAAATTATACCGCATTGTTGTAAAATAACGTCTATGAAAGAAGAATTCGAGAGAACCGCATTACTGCTTGGTGAAGAGGCTGTTTCAAAGCTTTCTTCTTCGCGTGTTCTCATCTTCGGAGTAGGAGGCGTGGGAGGCCATGCCGTTGACGCTCTTGCAAGGGCCGGGATAGGCAGCTTCACTATCGTAGACAACGATAAAGTCTCGCCCTCCAATATAAACAGGCAGATGATCGCACTCCATTCCACGATCGGCAGATCCAAAGTAGAAGTAATGAAGGATCGCATCAAAGATATCAATCCCGATGCCGAAGTCACCGCAAGGGAGATGTTCTTCCTCCCGGAGAACGCGGATGAGTTTGATTTCGGGAAGTATGATTACGTGCTCGACTGCGTCGACACGGTATCCGCCAAGATATCGATAATCGAAGAGGCTAAGAAGGCCGGCATTCCCGTGATAAGCGCGATGGGCGCAGGCAACAAGCTGGACCCTTCGCAGTTCAGGATAAGCGACATCTCCAAGACGGAATACTGTCCCCTGGCGAAGGTCATGAGAAGAGAGCTCAGGAGCCGCGGGATAAATCACGTCGATGTCTGCTGGTCTCCCGAGATACCGGTAAAGCCTTCCGCATCTGACGGTAAGCCGGT
Organism: Saccharofermentans sp.; assembly: GCA_024692105.1. Next base: position 19,107 of record JAILMZ010000052.1, on the reverse strand, counting down.
GCCCGGATCGGTGTCTTTCGTGCCCTCCGTATGCGGTCTCGTGATGGCCGGCAAAGTCGTTACGGTTCTTGCCACAAAGTCTTCTGACTGAAACAGAAAATTCATACTACAGTCCGATAATTCACATTCCTTTAATTTACATATATATAAAAACTCTTCATAATAGGTTATATGAGAAGCGGCAACGACAGGATCTTCTTTAAGAGCGGGTTCAGATATTTTCTGATCCTCGTTTTTACGACTCTTATTTTCCTGATCCTGCTGGCACTTCAGCTGCTTTCAGTCAGCCTCGCGACTTTCTACTATCTGGGCGTGACCTTGATGTTCCTGTCTTTTTTGATGAACATCGCCCTGGATAAGATAGGTTTTTACGCTTCGTTTGTTTTGAATTTCCTCCAGTTCATGGCATATGCCTATGAATACCTGGTCATGGATAACAGTGCGGCTCCGGTCATGATGGCCATGACTTTCACGGTCATGACGATGGACCTGTTCCTGCAGTATTACATCATCCGCATGGCAAAGAAGATCTATGAGGACGAGAAGGCCAACAGGAAAGAACGCAACGCCCGCATAACCAAAGAGCTAGAGGAAGAGATGTTCTCCAGGACAAGCCTCATCGTAAGCCACGAAGAGATCAACAAGAGCGAGGGCATGAGCGAAGCATTCGGAGAGAACCTGGCAAGCTCCATCGATCCCCTTACGACTCTCCCCGGAAGAGAAATGATCACCGCAAGGATGGACAGGCACATCGCCGACGACATTGCCGGAATGCAGTCTGCAAAGACACCCGATTCCCAGTGCCATCCGTTCGATGTCATCTATATCGGTCTTGACGGATATGAGGACCTAAGCCGCGAGATCGGTCATAAGTCGATGGATCTTTTCATCCAGAACATGGCTCACCGCGTCCGCGAAGCTGCATTGCCTTCCGATATGGTCGCAAGACTCGTAAATGCGGAATTCATCGTGCTTTCCAGAAGATCGATGTCTCCGCTTGAATCAGATGCATATGCCCGCAAGCTTGCGACATCCTGCATGAAGGCCTTCGAAAGCGGCAAAGACAAGCTTTCCGTCAGCATCTCCTGCGGCGTGGCCAATTATCCCCGTGACGGAAGGATAGCAGGCGAACTCATAGCAAGGGCAGAAGAAGCAAGGCTTGCAGTAAGGGATACGGAACACGGCAAGGTCGGACACATCTCGATGACAAGCTATGCCGAGACCGCCAAGGCCATGGACCGTGCCGGCAAACTCTTCGAGGGAAAGAACACACATGATATCACAGCCATCTTTGAGAACGCAATCGAAGACGGCAGCCTCCAGATGACATATCAGCCCTGCTTTACAGCTGACAGGGAACTCATGGGATTTGAGGCTTTCATGAGATTCGAACATAACGGAGAGGTCATTCCTCCGCCGGTATTTCTGGCCGCTGCTGAGAATGCGGGATACATGAACCGCATCGGAGGCATCTCCCTTGACCAGAGCCTTAAGGCATTGGCTCTCTTCAATGCGAACAACCCCGATCTTACGATGAATCTCAACATATCGACCAGCCAGCTGAAGAATCAGGGATTCCTGAACATGCTGTCGAATGCGGTGTCCAACGCGGACTGTAAGCTCATGAACCTGATGCTGGATATTCCGGAAGAAGGTCTTTTTACGGAACTTACCGACATAAAGGAGACTATCGAGAAACTTTCCGCCAAGGGCGTTATGATGGCTCTGGATAATTTCGGACGCGGTTATTCCTCGTTCAATGCGATCCCGCTCCTGCCTATCACTATGCTCAAACTGGACGGAAATTTCACAAGGAATCTGGCAAACGACGCCAATATCCGTGTCCTCTCGGCTTCAGTCATCTCGCTGATGCACGATATAGACATCAAGGTCTGTGCCACCGGAGTGGGCGCCGATGACCAGTTCAGTATTCTTGCAGAGCAGGGATGCGACATGTTCCAGGGCCAGTATCTCGGCCATGCCATGACGCTTGAAGAAGCTTTGGATTTTATTTCCTGATAAGTTTTAATCCAGAAGATCGCTCAGAGTCCTGATCTCATCACAGGGCAGATTGCGTGCGACCGTAGGGGACTGCTCAGTCTGGATATAGCATGCTGTCATGCCGGCAGCCATACTGCCTCTTGCATCACCGAACTCGTCACAACCGATCAGAACGGATTCCTTTGCCTTGATCTCAGACTTCTTAAGGGCTGCCGTGAAGAATGCCTTTGCGGGCTTCTTGGCGCCGATGTCTGATGAGATCTGGATACCGTCAAAAAGATCTATGATGCCGAGGCTCTCGATCTCGGGGATCGTGAAGCAAGCCTGGCCGTTGGTGAAGACATATAACTTCTTGCCTCTGTTCTTGAGTTCCTCAAGGACTTTCTTTGCCTCGGGATAGAGGCAGAGCTTGGTTATGGAGATGCTTCTGAAAGTAAGGGCTGCCTCGTCGACCTCAGACTGGAACACCCTGCATCCCTTTTGGGTGAAGAGTTCCTTGAAAACATTGGAAAGATCGATCTCGGCTTCATCAGGATCAAGCTTGGACTTGCCCTTCTTGGACTTCTTGGCTGAAGCTTCAGCCTGCTCACGGCAGAGTCTGGAATACTCTTCGCGGAACTCTGCTTCATCGTAGCTTGCGCCCTTCATAGAGTAATATCTTGCCATGGAGCTCCAGAGATACGGAAGGTTCTCATCCGTATGGATATCTACCAGAGTGCCATATAAATCGAAAACAAAGTTGTTTTTTGCGTCAAACATAGCCAAAAGCCCCCTTCTTATCTGACAATCCAAAATAATAATATATTATTTTTTTGCGTTCGTGGGGATTATTTGATTGTTTATCTGACTAAATAAGGGTCAGAACAGGACTTTTTTATGTTTTTCCTGCAACAAATTCAATAATTTGCGCTGCCTGGTCCGGTCCGAGCACGTCCGTATTGAGGCAGAGGTCATATGTCGCCGCATAGCCCCATTCCCCGCCGGAGAACTGGTTGTAGTAGGCCGCACGCTCCTTGTCGGCCCTTAAGACCTTCTTTCTGGCCTCCTTCTCGGACAGATGTTCTCTATTCATAACACGTACGATCCTGGATTCCACGGAAGCCGCAATAAACACGCTCAGGACGTCAGGTCTGCCTTCCAGTATCTCATTCGCACGGCGGCCGACGATAACGCACGGGCCTTCTGATGCGATCTTCTCTATGACTTCCCTCTGGGCATTGGCAGCGACCTGCCTGACCGATGAATATGACGGGCTCATGTACCCGACCGACATGTAGAGTGCGGCATCGTTGATCTCTTTTTCATCAACGCTGGCGAGGTATTTCTCGTCAAGCCCGCTGCTCTTGGCGGTCTCGGCCAGGAGTTCCGAATCGTAATATGGGATCTTCAGATCTTCGGCAACCTGCCTTCCGATCGACCTTCCGCCTGCTCCGTAGGATCTTCCTATCGTTATGATCTTTCCTGTTCCGGCTGCCATATTGCTACCTCCCGGTCGTAATTCTCAAATGGTTTTAAGATATACCCAAAGCATACACTTTTTCGGCGCCACTTCCTACCGCAAAATCGAAGTCCGTCTCAGCTTTCGGTCTTTTCCTCCGGTTCTGCCTTCTCTTCCGGCTTTTCGTGCCCGTCCTTCTTAACGTCGGCGTGTTTCTTATGCCAGAAGTAGTATGAGATGCTTCCGATGATGAAAGTCACTATTATGATGGCTCCGATAACAAAGAGCCTCGTATAGTTTCCGTTATTAAGGGCACTTCCGCCTACCGCGGAAAGGAATATCGCGGGGAACCTTCCGAAAAACGCTATCGCCACCCACACATACCACTTCATGTCGGTAAATCCGATAAAGTAAGTGATTATGTCCTTGGGCGTTCCCGGTATCAGGAAAAGTATGAGCGTTACGAGATCTCTCTGGGGAGAATGCTTGAGGAATTTGACCTGATCCAGTTGTTCCTTTGTAACAAACAGCTCGACGAACCTCATTCCGAACTTCCTGACCATCAGGAACACAAAAACGCTTCCTGTCGTCATCGCGATATCGGCAATTATCGAACCTAAGACTGTTCCGAAAGCATAACCGGCCGCGACCTCGAAAGGACCTCCGGGAATGACCGCGGCAACGACCTGAAGGAACATGCAGACCATGAACATGACGATGCTCCAGGGCTTCTGGTCATGCATATAGGCACGGAATTCAGCCGGATTTTCAGTCATCTCGAGCATCGGCTTGCAAATGAGAACGGACAAGGTGATGACAACCGCGAATATGGCGATCAGAAGAAGGATCGCCAGGATCCTCTTCCGCTTCATTTCCTTGCTGACCGGTGTCTTATTTACCGGTTTTCTTTTTGCTTTCGGCATTCTTGATCTCTTCTTCTTTTTTCTGTTCGAGCTGCTTTAACTTAGCAACTATGTAGTCTGCTGTGTTTACTGCGCCGTTACCCCTGCACTGCCAGATCTCTTCCCTGGCCTGTGCCCTGGTCTCCTTGAACTTGGGGTTTGTAAGGCACTCTTCGATGAGGTCCTTTACATTACCCGCATTCTCGATGGTAAGGCCCATTCCGATCTTAGGCAGCATCGTAAGCGACCAGGGTTCTTCCTTGAGGAAGTAGTAGTCGTACTGTCCCTTGTCGAATTCGATGTCGGCATATATGACCGGCTTGTCGAATATAAACGCGAAATCCAGCATGACGCCGGAGAAGTCAGATATCATGATATCCGAGCGTCTCAAGACCTCAAAGTTATCGTTGTCCCTGTTCCACTCAAGCTTGTCACTGTCCGGGAACTGAGCCATCAGGCGTTCGATGACCTCCTTGTCAGCCGTGAACGACTGCGGGTGAGGTCTTATTATTACGTGGTATCCGGTATCCAGAAGGTTCTTTATCATAGTCTCGCCGTATCTTACGAGGAGGCTCGAAACGCCCCAGGAAGGTGCGAGGAGCACCGTGGTGCTGTCTGTTTTGGGTGCGGGACCCGCCTTTTCGACACGCTTCATCATCTCGTCCATGTACGGTATGCCGACGATCTTAAGCTCCTTCTTGGGAAGCGAGCGCAGTTTCTCGAGCTCTCTTATCTGGTCGATCTGGACCTGGCCGGAGAACAATATCGCATCAAAGTAGTCTAACTCGAACATCCTGTAGGAAGCGGCATCTCTCGGAGCATGCATGATGTGAACGTAGTAATCTACCGATCTCGAACGCTTCCACTGGAGAACGTCGAGTCCGGGCGTGGTGCAGAATACAAGGGAAGCATTGAGCATGTTAAGTCTCGTGAATGCCTTGTTGCCCTCGCCTATGAACTCGGTCTTGATGTGTTTATATTCCTTGGACAGAGCCGGATCATCGGGAGAAGATGTCATGAAGACGGTATCGACTTCCCTTTTCTCAAGCTCGTCACAGATGGGTTCGAATGTATTCCAATAACGCTTTGAATCGGAGTAGATGACCAAAGGTATCCTGTTCTTGTCAGCTTTTCTTCCGGCACCGGATTTGAGCTTGATTATGAGTGTCCTGACCAGATAGACGGCAGCACTCAGGATGCCTATCAGCACCGTAAAGAGCATTGATCCCGTGCCCGGGTCGATGTAAAGACTGACGCCTTGATTAATCATTGATGTACTCCATAAAGTTGTTCTTGTTCTCTAATGCCGTTGTCGTCGGTCTGCCGAGATCAGCTCTCGCTCCGACCTGACACTTGATCTCAATGAATGTGAGTTCGCCTGAAGCCTTGGCATCTGCAAGAGCTTTTCCGAGACCGTCTTCATCAGATACCGTGACTGCCTTCGGATAACCGCAGGAAAGTGCGATCTTGGGAAGGTCTGAAGAACCTGCTACGGTCGGCATTCCTCCGACAGTCTCATGAGCCGTGTTGTTGATGACGATGTGGACCATGTTGGCGGGCTTGTTCGCACCGATGACAGACATGGCACCCATGTGCATGAGGGCAGCGCCGTCACCGTCGATGCACCATATCTTGAGCTCGGGTCTGTTAAGAGCAATGCCGAGCGCGATGCTGGAGCAGTGACCCATCGAACCTACGGTAAGGAAGTCATATTTGTGGCTCATGCCTTCTGCGGTACGGTATTCAAAGAGCTCTCTGGAGATCTTGCCCGTCGTGGATACGATGGGATCTTCTCCTGCGGCTTTTGCGATCTGTCCTACCACATACTCGCGGTTAAGCGTGAACTCGTTCTTATAATCGACCTTGCCGTCAAATTCGAGAGCGCCCTTGCGAACTACGAATGCGACCTGCTTGCCGTTTGCAAGAAGTCCGTTGAACTCATCGATGACCTTGGAAAGCTCTTCCTCAGTGGTATCGGGACCGATAACGAAGTTTGCGACATCCATGTCGTCCAGGAGTTTGGTCGTGACCATTCCCTGATAGATATGCTGAGGCTCGTCGTGAACGCCGGGCTCGCCTCTCCAGCCGATGATGAAGATCACCGGGATCGCATAGACCTTGTCGTTAAGAAGCGATGCCAGAGGGTTGATGATGTTGCCCTCGCCGGAATTTTGCATGTATACGACAGGTACCTTTCCTGTCGCCATGTGATAGCCTGCGGCAAGACCTGCGCAGTTGCCTTCGTTCGCAGCGATAATGTGGTGATGCGGATCGATGCCGTACTTGCTCATCAGGCAATTGCAGAGAGCCTTGAGCTGAGAATCCGGTACTCCCGTATAGAAGTCCGCACCTAACATATCCATCAATCTTTCAACTTTCATATATGTCTCCTTACAGGTTATGGTATATCGTGACTATGTCTTCGTGGGTAAGCGCCACTGGGTTGTTCGAGAGCCTGTCGAGGTTCACGCTGTCAGCCAGGACATCGTAATCGCCGTCAGCGATCTCCGGCTTAGCCATGCCGAGATAATCGAAATACTCCTTGAACTTCTCTTTATAGTCTTTCAGGAACTCCAGATTGTCCGTCTTTCCTTCCATGAAATCCCAAAGTGCATTAACGCACAGGAGAGCGGCATGTCCGTGTGCAAGACCGTACTTTGTGGTCAGTTTGTAGCACAAAGCATGGCCGCCTGTCGTTTTCGTGATGTTGATGGCCTCGCCTGCTTCAAAAGCGGCGTCCATCATGATGCCGAAGGTCTTATCGTCGCCTTCGAGGTATGCTTTGTAATTTGCGAAGATCTTATCGAGCGCGCTGTAAGAGAACTTCCTGCTCTCTTCGCAGGTGGCGGCGGACCATGCGGATTCGACTGCATGACAGAGCGCGTCAGACATCGTCGCCTTCTTCTGATAATCGGGAAGACCTTCCAGAACGGAAGGGTCGATGAGGACCACGTCGGGCAGCATCGAATCGGATGTCAGCGAAGTCTTTGTGCCGTTATCATAGATGACGGCAAATCTCGTTGCTTCGCTTCCCGTTCCTGCAGTGGTGGGTATGGCGGCAAACGGCACCTTTAGTTCGCCTTCAAGCTTTATCGCCTTGGCGACATCCATCGCGCTTCCGCCGCCTGCTCCGACAAGAGTGTCGGCGCCGCTCGCCTTGAATGCTTCGATGCCTTTGACTACAGACGAATGATCAGGGTTGGGCGTAAAATCCTTGAAGTAGGTTATCTTGAATCCGACTGCCGCAAGACAGTCAAGGAATCTGCCCGGTGCTATGGATGCAAATGAATTGCCGCACACCACGAAAAGGCTCTTCAGGCCCCTCGCGGACAGCCACCTTGCAAACTCGTTGTAGTCTCTGATTACTTCGCTCATATTTCCTCCGGAATGAGCCTGATGATCTGCTTGAATCCCATCAGGTGTTCGTCAGCTTCCTGGGCACGGTGATTCTTAAGGATCTCCTCTGCAGTACGCTGCATCGCGGGAACCTCCGCTCTCATGAGCTGGTTCGCATAGATGACCACGTTGACGCCGAGCTTCTTCCACTCGTCTTCCTTAACGGAGTTGAACGATGTGGGAACGATGACGATAGGCGTGATCTTATCTTCTGCTCTGAACTTATTGATGAACTCGATGATCTCATCGGGTTCTGATCTTCTCGAGTGGATCATAATGCCGTCAGCGCCTGCCTTAACAAAAGCAAATGCTCTCTCAAGTGCATCTTGCATTCCCTGCTCGAGGATAAGGCTCTCGATCCTTGCGATGATCATGAAGTCGGATGACTTCTGTGCCTTCTTGCCTGCAGCGATCTTGGCACTCATCTCTTCTATCGTAGCCTGTGTCTGGACGACTTCGGTACCGAACAGAGAGTTCTTCTTGAGACCCTTCTTGTCCTCGATGATGACGGCTGACACGCCGAGCTTCTCGAGTGATCTTACCGTGTATACGAAGTGCTCTGTAAGTCCGCCGGTATCTCCGTCGAAGATGATCGGCTTTGTCGTGACTTCCGTAATATCGTCTATCGTCCTGAACCTTGATGTCATGTCGACAAGCTCGATGTCCGGCTTACCCTTTGCCGTCGAATCGCAAAGCGACGATACCCACATACCGTCGAACTGGTAGGATGCACCGCCGTCATTGACAACAGTGTTCTCTACGATGAGTCCGCTGATACCGTCGTGAGCTTCCATCATGGTGACGAGGCCCTTCATGGCGATGAGCTTTCTTAATCTGCCGCGTCTGTTATCAGGCAGAGAGAGCTCAAGTCTTGCTCTGTTGTCCACCTCTTTGAGCTTGGCGTCGGAAGAATACGGAAACTCGACGAGCCTGCCGCCGTATGCTTCGAGAAGTTCGATGACTTCATCGCGGATGGGCTTCTGGAAGCCTTCCTGCCAGTTGTCGCCGTGAACGACAATGTCCGGGTGATATTTCTCGATGACATCCTTGTAGCTGAGTGAATCCTGCTCTACTACCTTCCATACGCCCTTAACGGACTTGAACATAGCGCAGCGCTCTTCGAAAGGAACGAGAGGATAACGCTTATAAGATGCAACTGCCTCATCGCTCATGACACCTGCAATGACCTTGCCGAGCCTTACTGCTCTCTGAATGATCTTAAGGTGTCCGCTGTGCAGGATGTCCGTGGAGAAACTGATATAAACGGTCGTATTCTTGATCTTCTCGAGATTTGCTGCAACGGTCTCCAGATCTTCGGGATTATCGACTTCGCTGCAGAGCATCTCTCCGACATCGTAAGGCATGAGCTGCATGCCGGAAGAAACTTCATTGAATGCCTTCTCCGCATAACAGTCAGTCTTGTCCTCTTCGCAGAATTTTACGATGGCATCAAGCCATACTTCCCAATCGCTCTTTGTGAGCTTGTACAGGGGCTGTGCGGCAAGTGCGCTGTCAAAGAACTCCACTCCGACCTTTGTGATCTTACCGTCTTCTATAACGGCCTTGAAATCCTTCTCGGGGAGCGGTGCCGCTGATGACACTGTCATGGCAGAACCTTCCTGTGCAAGGATGCCGTCCAGCACCGCGTTCTCGAAAACAAGATCTCCGTGCATGAGAAGGATATCGTCATGCAGCAATTCGCGTGCCATGTAGATCGAATAGATGTAATTCGTCTTGTCGTAGATCGGGTTTGCAACATAAGTGATGTTGATCGGAAGATCGACAGATGCGATGTAGTTCTTGAGAACATCAGCAAAAGGTCCGGTCGTCATAACGATATCGGTGATGCCGACATCAACAAGCTGACCGAGCTGTCTGCTGACTATGGTCTTTCCGATGGAAAGCTCCGTCATGCATTTGGGATGCTCATTCGTAAGATCTCCCATTCTCTTTCCGAGACCTGAGTTAAGGATTAGTGCTTTCATTTACCATGCTCCTTCGTATGTCCAATTTTCTTTATTCCACAAATCATCATGTACAGAATACCAATATCCCGGAAGATATGTAGTACCATTATTCTTATCTACTTCCCATTCCGTGGAACTGAAGAGAAGCAGCTTACCGTATTTATCGTCATTTGTGATCGGATTGCCCGTGTAAGGATTGACCGGATCATCGATAACTCCCTGCAATGCAATATAAGCCGTATCCGCATTGGTCATGAATTCGTCCGAGGTGGTAAATCCTTCTGCGCCGAAATCCTTGACCATGAACAGCGGCGTGAACCACTCGGCATCAACACCGACTTCGAAGTCGGACAGGAACAGATCGGAGAATCCTCCGAGGCCTGAGCCGTGGTCTGCGACTACGATTATCTTTGTATTGTCATACACGCCCTGCTCACGCAGATAATCAAGCCACTGCGCAAGAGCATAGAGTGAAGCGGTATTGATCTGGAAGTGTGCGTAATCATTCGAATCGAGCATGAGCATCGTCTTGCCGTCAACAGTGAACCTGCCGAGGTTTGCCTGATCGAAAGCCGTGTTGTCGACATAATCCGCAGGCACGTAATCGGGCTCGCTGAGAAGCGCGGGATTGTGCGTGGACTTGCATGAGAAAAACATGAAGTTGTTGCCGTTTCCGTCTTCCACTATGGTCATCGACTCAAGTCCCAGCAGAGCGTAATACTCCGCTTCAAAATCTTTGTTGTGGCCGTATGCTGTCGAAGGTCCGGTTATTATCTGCGACGACTCGGATATGTCAACGAGTGTCGTCTCATTATAATTGCCGTTGTCATAGAAGATACTCTGGAGCAGGACCGGAGCGGACTTGTAAAGTGAATACGAGAAGAGATTGTGCTTGATCTCGTTGTCGTATGTCTTTCCGAAATCTATCTTCGAATACTTATACAGAGTGTTGTAAGCCTTAACGCCTTCCATATCATCGAATATGCCGAGGCTCGGGTACCATGTGTATCCTGCGTATGCCGGGTTGATCATGACGGAATCAAAGCCGTTCTGAGAGAAGATCGTCGGAAGCACCTTAAGCGCTTCGTCATGCTTCTCGACCAGAAGCTCGTCGTCTCTGGCATTGAGTTTGTCCGGGGTGTATTCATATCCGCCGTAAAGCGCCGGCACCGCGAAATTCGTCCATGCGCCGAACGACACCGTATTGCTGTAGTAAGTAAAACCGTCGAACTTCTCTTCAAGGTCGGGGTGCTCTGCAAAGATATACGGCACCATGGGACCGATCGCACGGTCGAGCATTATTATCACTACATTCTGGCCTTCGGTCGAGAGAGTAAACTCCGGCATCTCCGTCGAATACTGTGCCTGTACGGTCTTGTATCCCGCGTTGATCTTCACCGTGTTTATGATGCCCATGACAACAAATACGAGCGATGCGGAGAGTGCGACGGCGCCTGCTGCGGATCTGGCGAATCTCGCGAGAAGGAAAGCCGCAGCGCCTGCTGCAGCGCAGACGACCAGGTTGATGATGATATCGGATGTTACGAATACCGGAGCCGCATCATAGACGAGCTCGTTGTTCATCGTTCCGAAGCCGTTGCTGAAAAGCTGTGAATTGACCACGAGAAGGCATGCCATGATGAACATGACGTAAGACATAACGCGTCTTCCCTTATCAGATGCGATGGCACAGAAAACGGACGGCCAGAGAAGGAACAGTCCGAGACCCAGGCAGACCGAATCGATGAGATACAGATTGGGATTGCCCATCGTGCAGATGTTCACGAACTCCTGCGGAGCGAGGCTCATGACTGAAGACGGAAGGAATAATCCGGTATAAAGACCGGCTGCAAGACAAGACATGGCAAACAGCAGCTTGTGCTTTCCCGTGAATGTTTTCTCACTAACCTCTGCCTTCTCCTTTATCGGGAAGAACTTGAGTACGATGTTCTTAATGAGCGCGAATATGTTATTGCATGTCCAGTAAAGGACCATGCCCGAAGGCGAATTGTAAAGAAGGATGAGGAAGAGCGCCGCCATTGCATAAAGCTGCAGTTTGGACTTCAGCGGGAGCTTGGTCGTATAGATGGCACTGGATACGACATTGATAAGCGTCATGATGATCGGAAGGACATTGATAGTTAGAGCACCGATGACCAGGAGGCCGTCCGGCTTTCCGAGATCCGCGATCGGACCGAAAGCCGCACCCGTAAGATACATGTTGTTTGAGAGCATCCTGTATGCAGCAAGGAAGAACGGGATCTGCAAAAGGAGTGATACGGTGCTCTTAAGCACGCTCAGAGGACTGTAGTCGTTCTGACGGTAATATGTCTGGAGCATCATAAAACGCTCGTCGCCCTTGAAGACCTTCTTGATGTGGTCTATGACAGGACGGAGCTTCTCTTCCTTGATGCGGGTCTCCTCCTGTATCCTGTCGGCACGCCTGTACAAAGGCAGCACCATAAGGCTGAATGCCAGACTTAAGAATATGACGGATACACCCGCACTGCGGACGTTTTTGTTCAGTATCGAAAAGATGATCTCGAACACCGTCTCCAGCGGTCCGAAGATCAAATTATAAAGAGCGCTCAAAATTTGCATAGCCAATTTTATACCTTAATCGCGTTAAAAACAAATTAAAATATTATTTATTAGAATTTGCTTTAAACGGGAGTTAAATATATAATTCCTTCGATACGCGAGGTGGTAAAAATGATGCGTTTATATATCGATCCGGGAACAGGCAGCATGCTGTTCACCGTTTTTATAGGGATCATCAGTGCGGCAGTCTATGTCGCAAGGGCAGTCATCATCAAGATCAAGAATTCGGTCGGTGCGGGCAAGAAGATCCAGGCCGACAAGAACAAGATCCCGATAGTCATCTTTTCCGACCACAAGCGTTATTTCAGCACTTTCGGTCCCATCTGTGACGAGCTCGACAAGAAGGGCATCCGCACCGTCTATATGACGATGTCGCCCGACGATCCGGCGCTCGAACAGCAGTACAAGAATATCAAGACCGAATATATCGGAAGCGGCAACGATGCGTTTGCCCGCATGAACCTCCTCAATGCAAGGATCGTGCTCTCCACCACTCCGAGCCTCGACGTCTTCCAGTGGAAGCGTTCCAAGGATGTCGACTGGTATGCCCATGTCCTGCACAGCGCAGGCGACGTTACGATGTACCGCCTTTTCGGACTGGATTATTACGATGCCATCCTCATCTCCGGCAAGTTCCAGGAGGATGAGACCAGGGCGCTCGAGAAAATGAGGAACCTCCCCGCCAAGGAATGCTACATGGCAGGCATCCCCTACATGGATGCAATGCTCAAGAGAGCACAGACATATGAGCGCAAGCAGCATGACGTTCCCACGGTCCTCCTGGCTCCGACATGGGGTCAGTACGGCCTTCTTAACAGATACGGTGAAGAGCTCATCGAGAGCCTGGTAAAGACGGGATATAACATTGTTATACGCCCTCACCCCCAGTCATTCACGGCTGACAAAGACATCATCGACAGCCTCATGGCAAAGTATCCCGATTCAGAGAAACTGCAGTGGAACCGCGACAACGACAACTTCGAGGTCCTCGCTGAATCAGACATCATGATCTCCGACTATTCCGCGGTAAACTTCGACTACGCCTTTGTGTTCAACAGACCTCTCATCTATTCGAACACGGGCTTCTCAAAAGCGCAGTATGACGCATGGAGATTCGAGGAAGATCCGTGGAACGTTGCAACTCCCCGCCAGATCGGCGTCGAGCTGACAAAGGATAATATCCCCGACCTGAAGAAGATAATCGATGACGCCATCTCGAGCACAAGCCTGGATGAAGCCAGAAGGATCAAAAAGGAAGAGACCTGGTGCAACATCGGTTCGTCAGCATCAGTCATCGCCGACTACCTGGTAAACAAGCTGGGCGAACTCAGCAAGGAAGATCAAGCTGAAGAAGTCAAAGAAGATGCGAAGGTCGCTGCGGAGGTGTCGAAATGCTGAGTATCTGGACATACCTTTACGATCTTTTCATCTACCCGATAGAACTCGTTTTCGAGATCATGTTCTCGCTGATATTCAAGGTGACCGGCAATGAGGCCGTTGCCCTGATACTGCTCTCTCTTGCGGTCAACTTCCTCGTACTCCCCCTCTATAACAGAGCGGACAGGATCCAGGATGAATCCCGCATCAAGGAAAAAGAGATCGCACCTTTCATCAAGCACATAAGACAGAACTTCAAAGGTGACGAGCGCTTCATGCTCCTTCAGACATGTTACCGTCAGCATGACTACAGCCCGCTCAATGTCCTCAAGAGTTCCGTATCACTTCTCCTGCAGATCCCGTTCTTCATGGCAGCATACAACATGCTCTCCGAGAACAGGCTCCTCGCAGGCACTTCCATGGGTCCCATCACGGACCTCTCAGCACCGGACCATCTTATCGTTATCGGTGCAGTTGCCATTAACGTCCTTCCTATCCTGATGACGCTCATTAACATCGTCTCGGGTCTCATCTACGGCAAGGATATGCCCCTCAAGTCCATGATCCAGCTCTATGCGCTTGCGGCAGTCTTCCTCGTACTCCTGTACAACTCGCCTGCAGGCCTTGTTTTCTACTGGACTCTCAATAATGTTTTCTCACTTTGCAAGAACATCGTCATCAGACTGATGGCAAAGAAAAAAGTTAAGAAAGAAGCCGCAGCGGAAGATACCAAAAAAAGCAAGGATGCAACAGGTCTCGTATTCCTCATGTCATCTGTCTTCCTCGCAGTATATGTCGGTTTCTATCTGCCTTCCTGCGTAATGAATTCCTCGCCGAAGGAATTCGTTAACCGTGCTACTCTCATCAACCCCGCAACATATCTTGCGGTACCTTTCATTACGGACATCGGACTGTTCGTTCTCTGGGGCGGACTGTTCTATCTTCTTGCCGCACCGAAAGCAAGAAAGATAATGGCATCGTTCATGTTCGCGGCTTCCTGCTGCGCCGTATTCACCGGCCAGCTCTTCAGCAACGAATACGGCACCATGTCTTCGCTTCTCGTATATGACGGCATCGTCACTCCCAAGACTGAGCAGATCCTTCTTAACCTCGGCGGCATCATTCTCATCACCGCTGCCTGCTTTGTTCTCGTAAAGTTCCTCAAGCCTCTTGCCGGAACCATTGCAGGCGTCGGAGCCGCAGTGCTCATCGTCATGACCTGCATGAACATCTACACCATCACGGATACGTTCAGATGGAAGTTTGATGAAGGTCTCAACGACAGTGCCAAGCCGGAATTCACGCTTTCAACCGAAGGTCAGAACGTCGTAGTCATCATGGTCGACCGTGCGGTCGGTCCGATGGTACCTTACATCTTTGCGGAGAACCCCGAGCTCTATGAGCAGTTCGACGGCTTCACTTACTATGAGAACACGATGTCTTTCGGACCGTCGACCAATTTCGGTGCACCCGCACTGTACGGTGGTTATGACTACCTGCCTTACGACATCAACCAGCAGAAGGACAGACTCCTTGTTGATAAGCACGACGAATCGCTCAAGGTGCTCCCTACGATCTTCACGAACGAAGGTTATAACTGCACCTTCGTAAACCCGACATATGCAGGCTATTCATGGATACCTGATCTGTCGGTCTTCGATGACATGGAAAACGTCGATGCATACAACATCGGATATAACTTCGTTGACGGCATCGAGGGCTACTGCGAGGGCGCCGAGAACATCATGCTCCACAACCTCTGCTGCTTCAGCTACTTCAAGGCCTGCCCGCTGTTCATGCAGCTCGCAGTATATGACAACGGTAACTACAACACATTAAGCCTCATTGATTACGACGCAGCCATCCAGACCACAAACGGACTGTCTCAGGCATATGGTCACAATGTCGATTTCGAGGCACAGTACTATGCTCTTAAGGGCATGCCGGAGATGACGCAGATCCTTGATGACGACAGCAACAACCTGCTCATCTTCTGCACGGAGATCACACATAATCCCACGCTCCTCCAGGAGCCTGATTATGTTCCTTCTTCAATCGTTGACAACACTGCTTACGATACCGACTGGGACAGCAAGTTCACCATTAACGGCGTAACGATGAAGATGGATAACATCACTCAGGTCAAGCACTACGAAGTCAATGTGGCAGCTTACATGCTCCTCGGCGAATGGTTCGACTATCTGCGTGAGAACGGACTGTACGATAACACCAGGATCATCATCGTTGCAGACCATGGTTACTTCCTCGGACAGTTCGACTACATGCTCAATGACAACATCAAGGCGATGACGGTCAAGAGTGATTACAACTTCGATGCTGAGAGTTTCGCTCCCGTTCTCATGGTAAAGGATTTTAATGCAACCGGATTCACCGTATCGAGCGACTTCATGACCAATGCGGATACGCCTTATCTCGCTACACAGGGAATCATCGATAACCCCACGAACCCCTTCACCGGCAACCCTCTCATCATGAGCCAGGATTACACGGGAACGATGTTCATAACGGGTTCAGGCGAGTTCAACGTCAAGGAAGCAGATACCACATTCCTCGCAGGACCGTGGTACATCGCGCCGGGCGGACTCAAGAGCGTTCCCGCATGGCAGTTCGTATTCTGGGGATGATATAAATTATTCCAGGATCTTAGAAGCTACGGCTTCTGC
Organism: Saccharofermentans sp.; assembly: GCA_024692105.1. Next base: position 2,741 of record JAILMZ010000052.1, on the reverse strand, counting down.
AAGGCCCTTGTGAGCCTCGGCGGTAAGATGAAGGCCGTCGATCTCCGAGGGCCTTATATATTCGGCAGCGTTCATGAACGATACGCCGAGTTCTCTTGCAAGGGATTCATAATAAGGTGCGAGAAAACGTGACTTCTCGCAGCATGCCTTGTCGAACGAACCGCTGAAAGGTCCGGTAAGCACGTCGTCGGTTATCTCCGGCGGAGACACTATGATGACTTCAGGCGCGAATTTCTGTTTATAGATAAGAGTGCCCACGGCGGCTTTTACGACTTTTCTCATGCCTTCAGTGATGTCTTCACAGGAAGCACCGTAACATATCTTCATGTCGTTGCTTCCGAGCATGATGACCAGCACGTCGACGGGGCGGTGCGAACACACGATACCCTTTATATAATCAAGTCCGTTTTTCCAGTCGTCATGTGGATCTTTGAAGACCGTCGTCCTGCCGTTGCAGCCTTCTTCGACAACAGAATATCCGTCGCCCAAGAGACGCTGCAGAACGCAGGGCCACCTTGTGTCACTGTCATACCTTCCGCCGGTCGCGGGATCGTATCCGTATGTATTGGAATCTCCGAAGCAGACGACTGTCTTCATCAGCCCTTATACCTGTAATAACGGCTCGGTCTGTGTGCATCACCCGAAGTCATGTGATCTGTCTCGGATATGATGTCTGCCACCTTCTTACGGAAGTTGGCCTTATACAGCTTCTTGCCGAGCAGTATCTCATATACTTTCTGCAGCTCGGGAAGAGTAAACTCTTCGGGCATCAGGTTGAATGCGAGATCCGTTGTCTCAGTCTTGGAACGGATGTACTCTCTTCCGTACTCTATTATGCTCCTATGATCAAAGGCAACTTCTTCCTTTGAAGCAAGGAGAGCATCAACATCGGTAAGCTCCGTCTTCTCGCTTCTGAGACCGGTCCTCAGGTGGATCTTCTCGATCGGAACAAGTGCCATGTAAGCTATCGAGATTACTCTCATTCGGGGATCCCTGTCGATCTCACCGAACGCATACAGCTGCTCGAAATAAATATCCTCGAGACCCGCCTCTTCCTTGATGCCGCGCTTTGCCGCATCATCAACGGACTCCTTCATGCCGACGAAAACGCCGGGAAGTGCGAGCTGTCCTTTGAACGGGTACTCCTGTCTTCTGACGGTAACGACCTTAAGTTTGCCGTCTTCTACAGTGAAAACAAGAAGGTCGACTGCTACCGACGGCTTCTCGTAATCGTCGCTGCTGTACTTATCGAGGAATTCGCGTTCTGCTTTTTTAAGATCTTTTTTTGCCATATCTATCCATCTCCCTGTGAATAATCTTATGCTCGAATAATAGTATTCAAAAACTACTATGTCAAGTGTTTATCCCAAAAGTCTCAATTTTACCCGTTTATGCCGTTTGTGATACCAACCCGGCCAAGGGCTGGTTATAATCTGGTAAAAGGAGGCAGATCATGGACTGGAATGATTTCGGAAGAGATAAGACATGGATAGACAAATTCTCATACTATCTCGATCCCGAGAACAGCTGGGAGATCAACAGTAATGATCTGCTGGGCGCACTTGCGATGGCGGTCGCCATGTATTGTGATGAATACCAGAATTCCTGCAGCCTGGAAGACAAGATAATAGCGACCTTCGGCGAGGAAGCATTAGCGAAGCTGCTGGAAGACGATGTCCCGGAAAATGACGTGATACGTTTCGTTGAAGTCGGACAGTCTCCCACTTCCAAGTCCCGCGCGAAGATCGTGTTGGGGTATCTCAAAGACCTCAAGGAAGGCAAGGAAGAAGAGGAGTAAACGCACCCTCAAAGCCTGCTCTGATACCCTTATAATTGCTTCATATATGCCTTATTGGTATTTTGACACGGAACATATAATTGCTATAATGCGTAATTAAATTTTTAAATAACCGAGGTTCAACGTTATGTGCGGAATAGTCGGATATACCGGTAAGAAAAAAGCAGCTCCCGTCCTTCTTGACGGACTTGCAAAGCTCGAATACAGAGGCTACGATTCAGCAGGTATCTCTGTCAGGGACGGCGACAAGGATCCTGTCGTAGTCAAGGCAAAGGGAAGACTCAAAGTCCTGTCCGAGAAGACTGATGCCGGCAAGGCAATCAAGGGCACATGCGGTATCGGCCACACAAGATGGGCAACACACGGCGAACCTTCCGAGAACAACGCTCATCCACACATCACTGACGATTATAACGTCGTAGGCGTTCACAACGGAATCATCGAGAACTATCAGCAGCTCAGAGAGAAGATGATCCGCAAGGGATACAAATTCTATTCTGATACGGATACCGAAGTCGCCATTAAGACGATCGATTACTACTACAAGAAATACACCCACGATCCCATCGAGGCTCTCGCAAAGACGATGGTCCGTGTCAGAGGTTCTTATGCACTCGCAGTAATGTTCAAGGATCATCCCGGCAAGATCTTCGTTGCCCGCAAGGACAGCCCGATGATCGTAGGCATCGGCAAGGAAGAGACTTTCGTTGCTTCCGATGTGCCCGCCATCCTTAAGTACACCAGAAGTGTTTACTACATCGATGATCTCGAGATGGCATGCCTCGAATCAGGAACGGCTACTTTCTATAACCTCGACGGTGATGTCATCGAGAAGACACCCGTAGAGATAGACTGGGATGCATCTTCCGCTGAGAAGGAAGGCTTCGAGCACTTCATGATGAAGGAGATCCACGAGCAGCCCAGAGCAGTATCCGATACCATC
>JAILMZ010000029.1 GCA_024692105.1 Saccharofermentans sp. | reverse complement strand
GACGATCGTATTCGGTCTCACGGGAACAGGATATTTCGACCTCGTTGCTTACCAGAAGTACAACGACGGCGAGATGAGCGACTACATCCCGACGGACGAAGACATCGCAGCATCCGTTGCCAAGCTCCCCAAGGTTGGAGAATAATGTGTTTACATATCACGACTAAGGTGTATAATCGTCGCATGAACAATTTTGCATTTACAAGCTTTGGATTCTTTTTTGCCTTTACGAGTAGGGGTATATAGTTCACTGCATGTAAATAACGACTTGATTTACGTAAACATGGCCCCGCAGTGAACAAGCTGCGGGGCTTATTTCATTCCATCAGGAGGAAAATTACATGACACAGAAAGAAGCAGGCAAGAGGATCGAAGAGATAGACGAGAAGATAAGGCAGCTCTTCGCAGAGAGGCTCGAAGCAAGCAAGACCGCCAACGAGACACTCACAAAGTCCGAGATCATCCAGAAGAGCAGACGTTACGAGAGAAGCTACCTGTCCGGACTCGAGAGTTCAAATTCGCTCGTAGACAATTACGAGCGCGTTCTCTTCTCCACGATGTTCAACTTAAGCCACTCTTACCGCAATACCGAATACGGCGCTCGCACCGGGCTCGCAGACCAGATCAGGTATGCGCTCGAGAACACGCCAAGGGAACTTCCCAAGGCGCCCATGGTCGCCTGCCAGGGAATAGAAGGCGCATATTCGCAGATCGCGACAGATAAGATATTCCGTCATGCGAACATAATGTATTTCAGGACGTTCGACGGTGTATTCCAGGCAGTCGAATCCGGCCTGTGCGAATACGGCGTGCTGCCGATCGAGAACAGCTCCTACGGCTCCGTCACTCAGGTCTACGACCTCATGGTCGGTCACAACTTCCACATCGTAAAAGACTATAAGCTCAGGATCAGTCACAAGCTCCTTGCCAATCACGGTGCAAAGCTCGAAGACATCCGCGAGGTGTATTCACATAATCAGGCGATCGGCCAGTGCAGCAAGTTCTTAAAGGAACATCCGGACATCAAGGTCAACATCGTTGAGAATACTGCCGTCGCTGCAAAGAGCGTTGCCGACTCAGGAAGACTCGATGTTGCCGCTATATCTTCATCTGACTGCCAGCTGCTCTACGGGCTCGATTCGCTGAGCGATGAGATCCAGAATACCGACAACAATTACACGCGCTTCATCTGCATCACCAAAGAGCTCATGATCTTCCCCGGCGCATCCAAGACATCGATCATGCTGGCATTGGGCCACACGCCGGGCGCTCTCGCTGATACACTGGCCAAGTTCTCTTCACTGGGTCTTAACCTCACGAAGATCGAGTCCAGGCCCATGTCAGGCAAGGACTTCGAATTCATGTTCTATCTCGACTTCGAAGCTTCAGTGTATTCCGAAGAAGTGATCACATTGCTCTGTGAGCTCGACGCCGAGCCCACTGAGTTCGCATATCTGGGAACGTATATCTGACGGCCTGCTGATTTGGTCCGTTGTGCGTTCACTCTTGGTCTCAGAGCATCCGCTTTTGACCCTTGTGAGTAAAATGTGCGCGGATGAGGGCTTATCACGCACAAAAATAGCATAATCGGCCGATTGTGACGTTTTTGTGCGTTTTTGTCGGTTCCCCGCGCACATTTTACGCACAGGCATTCCGCGAAACCCGTGATACAACTGCATTTCTGGCTTGCCGGGATCGTGTGTCGTTTTTGTCGGCATCTGGCTGGTGATTTTCGGTGTGCCCGCTGATAGCATTTATGTATGGAACTGACAGTAGCTAACATCCCGAGAGAGTATCTCGCACTCAAGATCAATTATTGCAGGCAGCAGCTTATCGAGTTGCCGACAGTCAGGGTGCAGGTGAGTAATGTGAACGGCATTGCGACTACCAAACTCGTGTGCGGCAAGCACCGGAACAACCTGAATACTCCGGCCGGCGAACAACTGCTTGAATTGAAGAAGATAAGGGATTATTACGCCTGTCAGCTCAGGATCTATGAGGCGATCTGGGATGCACATTATAAGTGTGATCTTCCGGCGGAATGCATTCCGTACAAAGTGATAAGGACTATGTATACGGATACTTATGCGAAGGTGTCTATGGATAAGGAATATTTTGACAGCCTGGTTAATGACTCGAACACCGACAGGTCCAAGCCGACATATTACCCGTTCAACGGCATCTTCTACAGATCCGCGGCTGAGAAGGAGATAGCTATTCTCTATACCAGGCTCGGAATCCCGTTTAAGTATGAACCTGCAGTCATGCTCAAAGGTCTGAACAGACCGATACATCCTGACTTTGTTATCTACATAAGGGAACTGGATAACTGTAAATTCCATGAACACTTCGGAGTCAGGCAGTCGTCGAATTACCTCAAAGAGACCAGCTTCAAATATAACAACTATACACATGCCGGGCTGGTGCCGGAGACAGATATAATCTTCACTCACGATGTCGAAGAGATACCTTTTGATATAAGATCACTTACAGCTAAGCTGAATACTGCCGTTTATACTACGCTTTTGAACGGAACCCCGCAGGGCTTGCAGACTCTGTGAGTAAAATGTGCGCGGATAAGGGCATATCACGCACAAAAAACTCATAATCGGTTGATTGTGCGTAAAAAATGCGTGAACCAATGTGATTCACGCACAAATAACTCACAAGGGCATAAAGAGCGGGCAAATAGCCTGCCAAACGCCTGCAAATCTTACGAATACAGCCCTCTGACGTGCTCGATGAACTTCGAAGCGAGCGCACTGGGTGTCTTCTCCTTGTCCCACGACAGGATATAGTCGACATTTACCTGAGGTACTATCTTCTTGACGACTACATTGGAGTCGGAGGCGATGTTCTTTGCCACCGAAGCGGGGAAGATCGCGATCCCGATGTTCTGGTCAACGAGCTTGGATGCATTCGATGAGTGCGCCGTCTTGACCGTAAACCTGGGCTCTTTGCCGGTCGACTCGAACCAGCTCCTGATCTCTTCTTCACGCGAGTGGCGCGATGAGATTATGAGATCGGAATCAACAATGTCCGCGAGGGTCACTGTCTGTTTCTTGCGCTTGGCGAGCGGATGTGAACCTGGGATTATCGCAGCCCACGCATCGCTGTACACCGTTATGCCGTCCAGGTGCTCGGTGTTCAGCGGTGTCATCGTTATCGCGAGCTCGAGCAGGCCTGACTTCATGCGGTATGTCAGATCGTCCACCGTGCCGCACCATAAGTTATAAGTAACATTAGGGTATTCCTTCTTGAAGCTCGAGATCCACTCTGCTACGAGGGTAGGGCCGTTACTGTCAACGTGCCCGAGATAGAGCGTGCCGCTCAGACCCTTCCTTACGTCAGAGATCTCTGACTTCGTGATGTCGGCCAGCGCGAGCAGCTCCTCACCGCGGCGCTTCAGCGCGAGACCCTCGGGCGTGAGCGTGACATGACGCTTACCTCTTATTAGAAGAGTACATCCTAATTCCTCTTCGAGCTCCATCAGCGCTCTCGAAAGCGGCGGCTGCGACAGGTGCAGACGCTCTGCTGCACGCGTGATGTTACGCTCTTCCGCCACCGTAAGGAAGTATCTGATCTGACGCAGGTCCATATGAATTTTCCTCCTCTTTCCTTACCATACCTGTAAGGTATTGTTATTCGTTTACTATTTGTATTTTATTTCTTGCACTCATAGGGATAAAATCACCCTTGAAATCATTCAACGATATTCTAAACGCATTGAAAATAAATATCAATACATTTTGAGTATGATTTTATAACTCGCGGACCAAGTGGTGGATTCGAAGGGCCCCGAGATCAGGAGGAGAATATGAGACCTTACGAGAGAAAATACTTAAATGAGTGCTACCAAGGAATAGCGGAAGAACATGATGCCTGCGGTATCGGCCTCGTGGTAAACATTGACGGCAGGAAAGAATACCGCACTCTTGATGACGCGCTGTCTATCGTTGAGAAGCTCGAACACAGGGCAGGCAAGGATGCTTCCGGAGAGGTTGGCGACGGCGTAGGTATCCTCGTACAGATATCGCATAAGTTTTTCGCGAAGGCCGCGAAGAAAGCCGGAATAGAAGTGAAGGAAGAGGGCGACTACGGCGTAGGCATGTTCTTCCTCCCGCAGGACACGAAGAAGAGAACGCTCGCCATGCGCATGTTCAAGGTCATCTGCACCAAGAACGGACTGAACGTTATCGGCTGGAGAGAAGTTCCTACCGAGCCTGATATCCTGGGCAAGGTCGCAAGAGACGCGATGCCTGTGATAATGCAGTGTTTCGTGGAGCGCCCCGAAGACTGTACGAAGGGCCTGGCCTTTGACCGCATGCTCTATGTCGCGAGAAGAGAATTCGAACAAAGTACTGATGATACATATATAACTTCTTTATCTTCAAGGACTATCGTATATAAGGGCATGTTCCTGGTCGGGCAGCTCCGCAAGTTCTACAAGGATATGCAGAGCAAGGACTACGAGACGGCGATCGCGATGGTGCACTCGAGGTTCTC
>JAILMZ010000028.1 GCA_024692105.1 Saccharofermentans sp. | reverse complement strand
TTTTTTCACCGCATTTTTGTAACTAGACATCACTGTCGGGTATGTAAAATACGGCATCTCTCACTCTCTGTCGTGTTCATGCAAAGCCCTTTTTGCTACATTCATCTCGAAAGGAGACACACATGGATCAAATCAAGATAGGCTCCCTTCTTAAGGAACTTAGAAATGAGCATAACTTATCTCAGGAACAATTAGCCGAGAAGTTTAATGTATCTTCAAGATCCGTCTCAAGATGGGAGAACGGCAACACGATGCCGGATATCAGCATATTAATCGAACTGGCTGATTTCTACGACATCGATATCCGAGAATTACTTAGCGGTGAAAGGAAGAGTGACAAAATGGACGAGAACTTGAAAGAAACTTTGGTAATGGTAGCAGACTACACTGAAGAAGACAAAAAGAAGATCCTTGATAAGGTATACTTCTGCGGACAGGGAACAATGGTATGCGCGGTACTTACCATGCTTGCTTATTTTATTACCTCTTTTCTTGGCTATAGTCCAAGCATTCTGTTGATACTATTGATACTTGTCAGCGGCATCTTCGCGATCAACACGATAATGGCGGGACTTCAGCTCAAGGGCAGGATGAGCAAGGAGCGCAATAAGAAAAAGATCAAAGCATCTGTGGCAATTTGGGTAGGCATCACGCTCCTGCTTCTTATATTCATGGTGTTCATCCTTCCGGGTATCCTGGTTAGTGTATTAGGATTAGGTCAGCCGGTTGCTTAAAAGGTATGGCAGTACTTTACTGTTGTTCCCGACTTCAAGTCAACAGGCATCAAGGACGGCAAGAGAGCTTTCGAGTGGCTCTGCATCGTCCGTGCGATCAACACGACTGATGTTGTTCAGGTTACAGTCGAGCCCATCGAGTATGATCTGATGTGCAGGATCACTGACCGTATCACTCATGAAGTACCCGGTATTAACAGAGTGCTTTATGACTATACTCCGAAGCCTACTGCAACAGTCGAGTACGAGTAAGCATCAGTGCTCGCTTAGGTCCTCCGCAATCGAGTGATCTCACTTGCTCGCTTAGGTCCTCCGCGCTTCGCTTGTGCGGAAAACGCTCGCAAGTAATACCACTCTCAAGTATGAAACAAGGTAAGAGAAAGCCCCGAAGTTTGTTCAACTTCAGGGGTTCACTTCAAATCCGGGGCTTTCTTTATTCTTCTGAGATGATGTTCAGATCGTTCTTGATCCTTGCGATGAGGGCTTCGTCGCCGGGGTTGTAGTCCTTCTTGCCGAACAGAGGACTCATCTTGAATTCGTCGAGGCCCTTTATCTGGTAACTGCCGTTGTCATCCTTGCCTGCTATCTCGCCGTAGAAGAATTCATAGTCTTTCTGCTTGATCGCTTTTGATGTCGCAAAAGCATCGACTATTGCATATATCGGGAAGATGATGCAGAGAAGTCCGATCGTGCTTATGGCGAAAATGTGCAGGAAATACACGAGCAGGAAAATGATGGCTATAACTATTGCCGACACAATGAACGAGACCGGGATCAGTTTGATGGATGATGCCCTGGCTTTCTTGATAAACTTCTGTTCGAGTTCTTCGCTTATTGAAGTGGGTGTAAGCAGCTGTTCTTCAGTTGCCTTCTTAACTGTAAATTTAACTTCGGCAGCCATAGGCCCTCCAGATATTCGTTTTGAAATGCAGTAGTGATTAAACATCACCCTCCCGTTTATGTCAATGTTTCAGGATCTATAAAAGGTCTTCTTATGACAAGACAAAAATACTTGATATAATTATCTTCGGAAACGATCAGAAGATATGATCGGGAATGGGGGAATTTATATGAAAAAACTTACAAGACTGCTTGCATCCGCACTCGCCGTGACAATGGTCCTTACTGCCGTATCCTGCGCAAAGGCGCCGGAGGAGACGGAAGAAGAGACAACCGCTTCCGAGTCGGCAACGGAAGAAGAGACCACCACAACGGAAACCACGGAAGAGACTACGACCGAGACCTCCGAAGAGACGGAAGAATCCGAAACATCCGCGGCGGTCACAGCACCCGAAGGCGAGACATTCGATCTTGAAGAATACCCGATCGATCTATCCATCGATAGTTATGTCGCGGCTTTGGATGTAGTCGGCTCTGATGTCAGTTATGAAGTGGATGATTTTTTGGATATAACTGACAGCATAAAACTCGGGGATGAAGATGCTATCGATCAGTATCAGGATGGTATTGCCGTAGTATGCAGCGGTGATGCCGTTTTTGAACTTCTGGACAAGTTTGCCGATCCGGTATCTTCGGATAATGCTGATTTCAACGATCATCTTACCGATGTGTGCATCTTCACGGCTGCGGATCCTTACACCTCTGACTACCAGATCATCGTTATGTATTATGCGTTCGACGATCAGGAATACCTCCAGGAATGGTATGGCAGTGCTGTTGCCAAGATGATCGAAAGCTCGGATGAATTATTCCCGGAATCAGACAATTATGATACAGGCATGAGCGTTTACGAAAACGGTGATGCAAAGGCATTCCTCGCAAAATGCGCCTTAAGCGAGAAAGGTGTCGAGGAATTTGATGAGCCCGAGACCGCAGGAGCTTTTATCGCTTTCTATGTTAACGGCAACAGCGGTATGTACATCTCGGTAACCGACTTCACTGAGGATGCGACAGCACTTGGAATGCTTGACGATTTCTGTGATGAAATGGGACTTATGAACCCTCGCGATATTTAACCCGGGGTTGTAAAATCACCTGACGTTCGGTGACTTTGTGCGCATGAACCTCGGAATAGTTATGTCCGTTGTCTCGCTCATCCTTCTCATTATTTTGATACTCACCATCCGCAACCTCCGTCTGGCACGAAAGGCAAGCCGCGAAGAGAAACACGCCGAGGACCTGAACAAAAGAGTTAATTATGATGCTCTTACTTCCGTGCGTAACAAGGGCGCATTCAAGGAATACATCGAGGGCGTACAGACAAGGCTCAATAACGGCGAGAACTTCGGTGTTGCGGTATGCATCTTTGACTGCAATGACCTCAAGGTCATCAATGACAAATACGGCCACGATAAAGGCGATGATTATATCAAGAATGCATGCCACTATATCTGTACGACTTTCCGCAGGAGTGCGGTGTTCCGCATCGGCGGAGACGAGTTCTCGGCTGTCATGATGAACGATGATTTCGCAAGCAGGGATGAACTTATCGCGAGGTTCCACAGTGAGCAGGAAGCGATCAGTCGTGATGCAGAAGATCCGTGGAACCAGCTGCACATAGCGATCGGTGTTGCCGTTTATGACTCGGACACTGACAGGTCCCTCGAAGATACGATCAAGAGAGCGGACAATCTGATGTACGAGAACAAGAGGAATTGGAAAGAGCAGAACAAATAACAACAAGGCCGGGGCAATGAGCTCCGACCTTGTGTTTTAGTTGTTTCAAATGTTAATAGGGTAGCGGATATCCTATCTCATTAAGGAAAGCGTTCAGGTCCTTCACATTGTCAGAATCTGCGTCTTGCTGCTTCACGTCGTATGACAGGACCATAACGAGAGTATCATCTTTCAGATACAGACCGCCGTACAGATACAGGCCGTCAATGTAACCGGTATCTCCGACGAAATCACTTTGTCCGTTAAAGAGTATGTATCCGATCCCGCCTTCTTCATCGTAGTAATACTGGTATGTTCCTTCGTACTCTTCGTCATCGAATTCCCAGTAGAACTCATCATACATATCTTCAAAATCCCAGGCTGCATCTTCGGGATCGTCGTATATGCTCAATGAATAGACCTGATCATCGGCAGAGTAACTGATACTCTTGTCGTAGTAATCGTCCTCGACCACATAGATATCATTAGTGTTGATTCCCAGGACCTTGCAAAGGGCATTCTCAAAATCGGTATCTTTGACAGCCTTGAAGTTACACCAACTGTAATTGGGGATCTCATCAAGGAACTCAAAGACCTTATTTATGTTCTTGGCCTTATCGTCTTTTACGACCCACTTGTCCTTTTTGAGCGTAAAGCTTACCGATATCTTTATCTCTGTCGTATTCTCCCCGCCGTCATTTTCAAGGGCATCGATATAATCTTCGATGTTTCCGCCGTCATCAGTGACATCTTCATAGATGCCTTCATAGTCGGCAAGCGTAAAGATGATGGTTGCTTTTGCACTCTTATCCTTCTTCGAAGACTGGACAGATTCGCTGTCGATCTCGTATGTCATGGAATCCAGGATGGCAGCGGTAATCTTCTCCATGTTGTCGCTGCTTGAACTGATCTCTTCTAACCCTTCAAGGATGTCTTCGGCCTTATCTGCGTCATCCATGAGTTCAGTGATATCATCGCTGTCGAATGATATGAGAGCCTGGGCATATTCGTCTGCCGCCGCAATAACATTCTTATCATCACTGTTGCATCCGCAAAGGGACAGAAGCATTGACAGTACCAAGACTGAACCTATTATTCTCGTCTTTTTCATACCTCCTACCTCCATGCCTCGAATAATAACATATCTTTGATATGCGTACTGTATTTTCGCGGAGTTCGTGTAGAATGTATGCAAAACTGATGTTGCACACGGAGGGGATACATGCGACAGATAGATACCAATAAGACAAGGCTCAGAAGAGCGGCCGGCGCTTTGGCTGCGCTCTTATGCCTTCTTCTCATACCCATGGTCAGCCTTGCTGCCGGAATTGACGGTACAAACAGCATGCAGACCACCAAATATGCGACAGACCTGGCTATCTACGCCGGCGCGTTTTCCACAGCCGTTACCGCTTCGGTCAATCCGACCGCGACAATGGCAGTCCTGGCCATCTTAGGTTCGATAGAGAACGCGGCCACCTACTCCCCTGACTCAGTATTCTTCAACACGATAGCGGATTTTCTCAACGGCGTACCGATCGTAAGGGAAGTCGGCAAGCTCCAGATCGCAAACCCTTATGCTGCGGTCTTTCTTACACTTGTCGCAGTCGCGATGATAGTGATCCACTCTTTTGCCGAATCGAAGATCATATCGGAGATCTCGATCGACAAACTCGACAAGCTGATCGGATACATCTGCACTGTCACGATATCCCTGCTCCCGTTCGTCACCAACGATGCTCTCGCCAAGGATCCTCCGGGCAGCAAAGCAGGTAGTCTCGTCAGGTCCGCAAGCCTCCTGGCAAGAAGTTCGCATGATTCCGGCCCGGAATGGTACACCTATGTCCTCGCAGGCGTCACGGTAGTCGCGATAACCATCGTCTATTACTGTGTCTATACCTGCGTCAATAACATCGAGGTCATAATAGCCGCCATCCCCGTCAAGGGAACGAGCTTTGTCTGGCAGCTCATCAAGGGCTTCCTTCATATCCTCCTCGTTATCCTTCAGATATTTGCACCCATAGTCAGCTTCGTGGTAAGCATAATCCTTGCGGTCATTGGAATAATCCTGTTCGGCATCCTTGCAAGGGCAGCCGCATACTATAAGGATGTCTACATCTCCACTGTCATCGCCAGGATATTCAAGCGCAACGAACCCGTGCCGAGAGTCGAAAAGCACATCCCTCTCAGATTAAGAAGGCTCTATCCCGACATGGAGATCGGCATGGCAATCTACAAGTTCACCGGACTTGCAAAGATGCCCAAGCGCACAAAGCTCTGGCTGATCAAGGATAACAGCGGCGTCTATGTCGTCCGTAACCGCCTGATCCGCAAGCCGGTCGTCTACCCTTGGAGCAATATTCAGAAGAACTACGAAGGCAAGAAATTCTATATAGAGAGCTGCATGAGATTCTTAAGGATAAGGACCGAGGACAAATATCTGGAGCTCCTCATGTCCGTAAGATACAAGCCCGAGATCGGGATGCTGTCCGAACTTCTGGGCCTTGAGGATTTCGCGCCTGTCGCAAAGGACATCAAGGAAGCGAAGAAACAAAGACGCAGACTGCGCCGTACCAAGCCCGCTCCGGATACTGTCTGAACTCAGATCGCAAGAAGTCTTTTTATCTTCTTCTCGTCCACGCCGGGGAGTTTGCTCTTAAGTTGACGGAAGAGTTTCTCATAAGACTCTTCGGGTTCTTCCCTGTATCTGCCCCTGCATGCACGCTTTCCCCAATAGTGGTCCGCTATGTCATACACCGCTATCCCCCAGCCGTACTCATTGCCGGTCTTGGCGCTCACCGGATAAACAAAATCCACGGGGGTCACATAGGTCTGCATCTGCAGTCTCGTGACGGTCTGGTCATACGAACATCTTCCCTTCTGCGTGAATGCAGCGCCGCCGTACTTGAGCGTTTTCGACAGGCACTGGCCGTTCTTTGCAAGGTACTCCACGGCGGTAATGTCGGACTGCGGTGCGGAAAGCTCGTCGCATCTGGCATCGAAATCATACCCGTCACGCCTGAAGTTACACAGGTAGGGCCACCACTTAAGGCTAACGAAACACGCCCTCCCGCCGGTAAACTTGCCGTACACCAGGCGTTTGTCGCGGAGGACCTCGCCTTTCCAGTCCCATGCGGGCCAGTCGACCCGGCCTTCAACGGAACCGTGCCACCAGTTGTCTTCGGTGGTATTCTCCTCGAGCGAAAAGCCTTCGATGCCGTTCTCAAAGAACGGAAGCAATCCTATCTCATCGGTGAGCTGCACCAGGTCTTCAACTGTCTCTATAAGCGGCAGATGCATATTGTCCTCCAATTGTAATTATTATAAACAGTTCTTATGCTACAATCACCGTATGGCTGAAAATATGCTTATTTGGCGGAGTTCCGCACTACATTTGCCACATTATGCACGCACATTCGGGTAGCGCGCTTAAAGTTTAAACGATAGACTTTTCTCCGTTTTAACAAAGGATATTAATATAGGGAGTCCTGATTATGAAGACCAAGAAGGGTGAAGCACCCGCACAAAAACCGAAGAAGAAATTCACATGGAAGAGCTTTGGTCTCTGCCTGCTTATAGCGCAGGGTCTGTGTGAGATATTTGCGCTCGTCGAGATCGTTCTGCTCGACATGCTGCCGTTCAAGTATCTTGCGGCAACAAACATCATCCTTGCGGCACTCATAACTGTAATGTCGATAGTAATCTTCAAGAAGTCCAAGAAGTCGAAGGCAAAAGACGGCATCGGCTTGGGACGCAAGATCCTGTCCGTCATCCTGGTTATCTTGATCTGCACAGGCTCGCTCTATGCGGGAATGTTCGCCATGAAGACCAGAAAGACGCTCAACAACATTACCAACCAGAGCGATGTCAGGGCCGTAATCGGCGTTTATGTCCGCACGGAAGATCCCGCACAGACCATCAACGACTGCGCAGGTTATTCCTTCGGTACAATGAATACCGAGAGTGATTACGAATATACTACCTGTGCCGTTAACGAGATATCAGGAGTGCTCCAGGCGCCCGTCGTTCCGACAGGTTATGACACACCTGACGATCTTGTCGGAGCACTCTATTCCGGCACGCTGCAGGCGATCATAATGAACGAGTCCTACGCGACCATCGTCGAGGATAACGAAGCGTACATTGATTTCGAGTCCAGGACGCGTCTCATCTACGAGTGCGTTATCACGGACGACGTCCTCATCGCAAACGGATTTGCTCCGGAAGGTAATGCAGATGCCGCTGCAGTCGGAGATATCACGGCTGAGCCTTTCATCCTTTACATCAGCGGCTCTGATACACGTTCCAAGATCCTTAACGTCTCACGTTCCGACGTTAACATCCTGATGGTAGTCAACCCTCAGACAAAGCAGATCCTGCTCATCAACACACCCCGTGACTACTTCATCCCCAACCCCGAATCTTCGACCGGAGCCAAGGATAAGCTGACTCACCTTGGTATCTATGGCGTCGACTGCTCCATCGAAGGTCTGGAGAATCTTTACGACTGCAAGATCAACTACTATGGCCAGCTGAACTTCACCGGTTTCGAGACGCTTATCAACGATTTGGGCGGCGTTACGATCAACAACCCCGTCGCATTCTCTTCCAAGAATGTTCCCGGATACAGCTACTCCGAAGGTGAGATAACGCTCATGGGCGACGAGGCACTTGCTTATGCACGTGAGAGATACGCATTTGCTTCCGGCGACAACATGAGAGGCCAGAACCAGATGAGGATCATCACGGGCGTTATCAACAAGCTCACTCACAGCTCAAGCTTCCTGACCAACTATGCTTCCATCATGGACGATATGTCAGGCATGTTCGTAACATCGATGACTTCGGATGAGATCGAAAATCTCGTAAAGATGCAGCTCGGCGATATGGCTGAGTGGAACACCAAGTCCTATGCCGTTACCGGTACGGGCGGATCCGAGATCACTTACTCCATGAAGGGCACCAAGCTCTATGTCATGTATCCTGACGAAGCATCCGTTGCCAAGGCGCAGGAACTCATAGACAAGGTCATCGCAGGCGGCATCCTGACTGACGAAGACGTCGCATAATTACCGTAAACAACTTTTTCCCTCCTGAATGTGATACAATGATTGCATCCACATACAGGAGGGAATTGGGTTTATGAAAAAGGTAAAGATAATTTCCTGTCTTGTTGCTGCGACCATGGTCCTCGGACTGGCTGCAGGATGCAGCAAGACAAAAAAGGTCACCACAGAACAGGTCGAGAAGGCTTGCGAGAAGCTTGACTACGAAGAATATGATGTTGACGATCTCCAGAATGCCGAACTTGATGGCGGAGACGTTGATGATGGTTTTTACGTCATCATAGACGAAGATGCCATCGAAGACATGGCAGATGAGAACGAATCGAGCCTCTCTTCCATAGGACTCGATGAAGTCCTTGAAGCAGATGATGTCGAA
>JAILMZ010000144.1 GCA_024692105.1 Saccharofermentans sp. | reverse complement strand
TGTGTAGATATCAGGAGCATCCTCACCGCCGTTAACGAGAGCAGCGTCGAGTGCAGGCTGATAAGCACCATCAGTTGTAGCAATGATTGTTACCTTAACAGTGTAGGTCTCACCGAACTCAGGGTGGAGCTCGATGTACTTGCCGATCATGTTAGGAACTTCGTTAGTGAATGACCAGAGGTTGATTACTTCAGAACCAGTACCGAAAGACATTGTCTCAGCGGTTGTTTCATCGCCCTCACCTTCGCCTTCGCCTTCGCCTTCGCCTTCAGCGTCTGCGTCAGCATCATCACCAGCTTCAGCTGCACTAGCATCAGGTGTAGCAGCATCACCGCTATCAGATGTAGCGGGCTCAGTCTGTGTACAACCAGCTGCCATTGCTGCAACCATTGCTACAGAGAGCAGGCTAGCAATAACTTTTTTCATAAAATTTCCTCCTTCGTGTTTTGAATGATGAACCGAGTCTCGGTTCTCACGTATTGATATTTTAACCAAAAGCCCCCAAGTATTCTTTGCTCATATTGCTACAATTTGTGCTGTTTTTGCTACTTTTATACACATATTGCTATTTTCCGCCCTCTATTGTCATTACTTTGCACAGATTGCTATAATTATCCCTATAATTCTATACATATTATAAAAACCGGAGTCAAAAATGGCATCATTCTTCAGTCAAAAACACCCCGCTACAGTATTTCTTACGGCGGTCTGCAACCTTATATTCGTGAACTTCTGCTTTGTTATAACCTCTGTTCCCCTCATAACGATTGGAGCTTCCCTCACGGCAATGAACAGGATAACCATCAAGATCCTTCTCGGTGAGAATCCTCCCGTATTCAGCGAGTACTTCAGATCGTTCAAGAATAATTTCAAGCAGTCTACGGTCATCTGGCTCATTCTTTCCGCCATCACGGCATTCTTTGTATGGGAGATCTATCTCATCAACACTTCCCTGCCCGCCGAATACACCTGGACACAGTATCCCCTGTACTTCCTGCTCCTGGCCATATTCTCATGCATGGCTTACGCTTTCCCGATAATCGCGTGGTTCGACGAGAATAATAGGAAGGTAATCAAGAACTCTCTGCTGCTGGCTCTTGCCAATATACCTACCACGATCTTCTTTGCGGTCATCACTATCGCACTCGGCCTCGTTACTTACGTCTATCCGGTACTTGTCCTGAGCCTTATGTGCTTCCTGGGTTTCGCTATTGTTGCGATACTTGAGTCGGTTTTCCTGAAGAGGATTTTCGAGAAGGCCGGCGCCAAGCTTACAACGGATGACGAAGAGGAAGACGACGCGCTCGATGAAGAGTATCAGCTTGATGAAGCCGGAAAGGATTCCGAAGAAGATGAAGATGAGACAGAAGACGAGGAAGGTGAAGGCGCCTCCGCCGGTGATGAGCCCGATGAGTCTGAATAATAGTTATTAGTAATTTCTTTTAAAATAGGAAGCCCGGCGCGCAGATCGCACCGGGCTTCATTATTGTTTCCAGCTGTCAGAATATCAGTTGAAAGGGTTCTCCTTCGGATATCTGTCGCCTGCAGGCTTGTTGTAGCCGATGTCGCAAGGGCAGATGCCGAGGTATGTGAAGAGGTTGTAGAGAGCCTTTCCGTAGTGACCGAATGCAACGGCACCGTGGTGAGGGAAGTTCTTCTCGATAAGGAAGTATCTGTAGAATCTGCCCATCTCCTTGATTGCAAATACACCAATGGACCCGAAGGATCTTGTAGCAACAGGGAGAACCTCACCCTGAGCAACATAAGCTCTGATCTGTCCGTCGGATGTGGACTGCAGTCTGTAGAATGTGATGTCGCCCGGAGCGATATCACCTTCGAGAGTACCGTTTGTAACCTCTACAGGGAGAGCTCTTGCCATGATCATCTGGTTCTTCATCTCGCAGAAAGCAAGCTTCTTGGAGCATGTGTTACCACAGTGGAAGCCCATGAATGTATCTGTGAACTTGTAATCGAACTTGCCTGCGATGGACTCATCGTACATGTCGTGAGGTACGGAGTTGTTAATGTCGAGGAGAGTAACGATATCTTCAGAGATTACATAACCGAGGTACTCGGAGAGGCAGCCATAGATATCAACTTCGCAGGATACCGGGATGCCCATACCTGTGAGACGGCTGTTTACATAGCAGGGAACGAACTTGAACTGTGTCTGGAATGCGGGCCAGCACTTACCTGCGATTGCAACGAACTTCTTTGAACCCTTGTGTGCTTCAACCCAGTCAAGGAGTGTGAGCTCATACTGAGCGAGCTTCTCGAGGATCTCGGGCTTCTTGTTGCCTGCGCCGAGCTCTTCTTCCATCTCCTTAACCTTTGCAGGGATCCTCTCGTCACCCTCGTGATTCTTGAATGCCTCGAACAGGTCGAGCTCGGAGTTCTCTTCTATCTCTACGCCCATTCTGTAGAGGGGCTCGATGGGAGCGTTGCATGCGAAGAAGTTCTGCGGACGAGGTCCGAAGGAAATGATCTTGAGGTTCTTCATAGCATAGAGAGCTCTTGCTACGGGGATGAAGTCCTTGATCATGTCAGCGCACTCTTCAGCGTTTCCGACAGGATACTCGGGGATGTAAGCCTTTACGCCGCGGATCTTAAGGTTGTAGGAAGCGTTGAGCATACCGCAGTAAGCGTCGCCTCTGCCGCCAACGAGATCATTCTGTGTCTCTTCTGCAGCTGCGCAGAACATAACGGGGCCGTCCCACTGCTGAGCGAGCATTGTCTCGGAGATCTCAGGTCCGAAGTTGCCGAGGTAAACGCAGAGAGCGTTGCAGCCTGCAGCCTTGATGTCAGCTAAAGCCTGCTGCATATGGATCTCGGACTCAACGATGCAGATAGGGCACTCATAGATGTCGTCTGCGCCGTACTTCTTTGTGAAAGCCTCAACGAGAGCCTTTCTTCTGTTGACGGAAAGATCCTCAGGGAAACAGTCACGGGAGACTGCTACGATAGCGAGCTTAACGTCAGGAGCGTTAAATAATTTCTTTGACATGATTACAAGTCCTCCAGTTGATTTTTCTTAATATCTACTTTGATATTAGCACCTACTAATCCGGGGAAGTGTCCTTCTTCGCCCTTTGCACCCGGATGGCAGATAAGCCACTTGTTCTTTGCGGTAAGGAGCTTATCTTCATCGTCAGAATCTGCCAGGCAGTCGATGTGCTCTTCTTCGAGGTCATAGTTTGTTCCCGCGGGAAGAACTACGCCTACCATGAAACCGCTTCCTTCAATTCCGCAGGGTGCGTAATGAAGTGTTGTGGCAAAAAGCTCTACCGCTGTACCCTTGCGGATGCGGAAAGCCTCTATCTTGGATGTGTCGTACTCAAAATCATCCGTAACATCTGATCTTAAGCCGAGGAGCAGGATGCAGTCTGTAGCTGCGATGTTGATCTCGGAAGATCTGTGATACTCAACAGCGTTGAGATACTGGTTGTGACCTGCGCAGTAGCCGGTCTCAAGTGCCAGCTCGCCGCCGAAGATCTTGCCCAAGTTAACGGAAGCAGAAGCTGCTTCGAGAGATTCTACAGAGGGCTTGTACTCTACGCCGTCTGCGGGGATCTCGATCTTTTCCAAAGCTTCGATGACGGGAGTGAAGTCAATGTTCTTGACTACGCGGCCATACTTGCGGAAACACTCGGAATACTGTTCGTAAATTACCATAATCCAGCCTCCTTAAATGCAGGATAAATCTTTGAGAACTCCTTATATCTCTCTTCATAACGTGCTGTGATCTCAGGATCCGGCACTTCTGATACGTGCTTGATAACTATGGAGTTGCAAGCCTCTTCAACGCTCTTGTACTCGCCGCATGCAACAGCCGCGAGGATGGCAGCACCCATTGCGGGACCTTCATCGTTAACGGTCTGCGTGAGCTCGATGCCGAGAACATTGGCAACGATCTGACGCCAGAGCTTGGACTTGGCACCGCCGCCGCAGATGGAAGAGCTCGTGATCTCGAGGCCCATCTTCTTAGCGCACTCGAATGAATCACGCAGTGCGAAAGCAACGCCTTCGAGGACTGCCTGTGTCATGTCGAGACGGGTCGTATCCATGGACATGCCGACGAACATAGCGCGGCAGTTGGGGTTGTTAAGAGGTGATCTCTCGCCCATGAGGTAAGGCAGGAAGAAGATCTTGTTCTCGCCCAGTGTCTCGATGCCTCTCTGCTCCTTGTCGAAATCTTCCGTATCAAGGATGTCGGACATCCACCACTTGTTGCAGGAAGCAGCGCTGAGCATGCAGCCCATGAGGTGGAATCCGCCGTCAGCATGATCAAATGCGTGGAGCGAGTTCTGAGAATCGTTCTTGAACTTGTCGGATGAGATGAAGATGGTACCGCTCGTACCAAGGGAAATGTTGCATCCGCCGTTGCCTATGATACCCATACCTACGGCCGCAGCAGCGTTATCGCCTGCGCCTGCAGCGATTATACATTCAGGATTGATGCCGAGTTCAGCAGCAACATCGGGAAGGATCTTGCCGATGACCTCATAGCTCTCGAATACCTCAGGGAGCCACTCCTTCTTCATGCCGAGAAGGTCGATCATGGCATCAGACCACTTTCTGTTCTCGCAATCGAAATACAGCGTGCCGGAAGCATCGGATACGTCTGTGGCAAATACACCGCTCAGACGGTATGCGAGATAATCCTTCGGCAGGAGGATCTTAGCGATCCTTGCGAAATTCTCGGGTTCATTCTTCTTGACCCAGAGAACCTTCGGAGCAGTAAAACCTGCAAAAGAGATGTTGCCCGTGTTCTTTGACAGGAAATCTCTTCCGACCTCATTGTTCAGATAATCTGACTCAGCCTGAGATCTGCCGTCGTTCCAGAGGATAGCCGGTCTGATGACGTCGCCTGTCTCATCAAGGAGAGTAAGGCCGTGCATCTGTCCGCCGAAGCTGATGCCTCCGACTTCGCTTCCGTCATATCCGTCGAGGATCCTCTTGATTCCCTTGACCGTTCCTTCGAACCAGTCCTTGGGATTCTGTTCTGACCAGCCGGTCTGAGGGAAATTGACCGGATAACTTTCAGACACAGTCTTTAAAACTCTGCCGCCGTCCTTCATGAGGAGGATCTTTACGGCAGACGTGCCCAGATCGATACCAATGTAAAGCATGAAAACCTCCGATAATAAATCGTTAATAATAATATTAAATGGTTTTACCGCAAAATTGTATCTCCTAAAATGATTAGATTAGTGCCTGTCATTTGTGCGATACGGAAAAAATCAACGAATATTGCTAATTTGCCAAACCGCCTGTTACAAGGTGTGCAAGCGGTTGCCGTAACCCTTGTCATTGCTCGATCCGAGAAAAAAGAACGCGCCGGAAATTGCTGTTTTCCGGTGCGATCGCTATTCAGATATTGCTGTTTTTTTGATGTCTTTACCGCATCACTTGATCTCTGCGTGGAAATCCTGCAGAGCCTTTACCTCGAAGGTGCGCTCCTTGGCAGCCTTGATGCCCTCGGCGGATGCTTTCGCTGCAGCCATCGTCGTGATGTACGGAACGTGCTGCTTGATGGCATCCTTACGGATATAGGAGTCATCGTGAGCGGATGTCTTTCCTGCAGGAGTATTGATAACGAGGTCGATGTCGCCGTTTGTTATCATGTCGCCGATGTTCGGCCTGCCCTCGTAAAGCTTCTTGACCTTCTCAGCCGGGATTCCCGCGTCTGCGATCATCTGGTAAGTTCCGCCCGTAGCGAGGAGCTTATAGCCCAGTTCGCTGAACGCCTTTGCGACGTCGATGAGGTCTACCTTGTCGAGGTCTGATACGGAAAGGAGTACCGTGCCCTCGAGCGGGAGCTCTGTTTTCGTTGCTTCCTGTGCCTTGAAGTATGCCTCGCCGAAATGGCTTGCAAGACCAAGGACCTCACCCGTGGAACGCATTTCGGGTCCTAAGACGGGGTCTACTTCCTGGAACATGTTGAACGGGAAGACTGCTTCCTTGACGCCGTAGTGCGGGATGATCTTGTCGTGGAGCTCGGTAACGGGAGACGGACGGCCCGTAAGCCCCATGGTCATGATGTCCGTTGCAACCCTTACCATGTTGGTGCCCGTAACCTTGGATACGAGCGGTACCGTACGTGATGCCCTCGGGTTAGCCTCGATGACGTATACCTTGCCGTCCTCGATCGCATACTGCATGTTCATGAGACCGACAACATTCATCTCAACGGCGATCTTCCTTGTGTACTCCTTGATCGTAGCGACCTGCTCATCAGTGAGGTTCAGAGAAGGCAGGATGCAAGCGGAGTCACCGGAGTGGATGCCGGCAAGCTCGATGTGCTCCATGACAGCGGGAACGTAGCAGTTGGTGCCGTCGGAGATGGCGTCTGCCTCGCACTCTGTTGCATGGTGTAGGAAACGGTCGATAAGGATCGGTCTGTCAGGTGTAACGCCGACAGCCGCATTCATGTAGACTCTCATCATCTCGTCATCGTGAACGACTTCCATTCCTCTTCCGCCGAGGACGAAGGAAGGACGTACCATGACGGGATAGCCGATCTTGTTTGCGATGGCGATGGCCTCATCTGCGTTGACTGCCATTCCTGCCTCAGGCATCGGGATGCCGAGACGGTTCATCATTGCCCTGAAGTGATCTCTGTCTTCAGCAAGGTCAATCGTCTCAGGTGTTGTGCCGAGAATGTTGACGCCGTTTGCCTTGAGGGAAGCAGCGAGATTCAGAGGTGTCTGACCGCCGAACTGTGCGATAACGCCGATAGGCTTCTCTTTCTCATAGATGGCAAGAACGTCTTCAAGAGTAAGAGGCTCAAAGTAGAGCTTGTCCGAAGTATCGTAGTCTGTGGATACCGTCTCGGGGTTGCAGTTTACGATGATGGACTCGAAGCCGAGCTTCTTAAGTGCAAGGGCAGCGTGTACGCAGCAGTAGTCGAATTCGATACCCTGTCCGATCCTGTTGGGGCCGCCGCCTAAGATCATGATCTTCTTGTTTTCAGAAGAAGGTGACTTGTCTTCTGCAAGGTGATAGGAAGAATAGTAGTAAGCAGCATCCTGTGTGCCGGATACGTGTACTCCCTCCCATGCTTCCTTGATGCCGTACTCATAACGGGCCTTGCGGATAAGATCTTCGGATACTCCGAGGAGCTGTGAGAGATACTTGTCCGAGAAACCGTCGAGCTTAGCCTGTCTGAGGACTGACTCTTCAGGGATCCTGCCTGCGAGCTTGAGGAGGCTTTCTTCTTCGTCGACCAATTCCTTCATCTGCTCGATGAACCATGTCTTGATCTTTGTTGCTTCGTATAGTTCTTCTACTGTCGCACCCTTTCTCAGAGCCTCATACATGATGAACTGGCGCTCAGATGTGGGCTGCGTGAGCTTGAGCATAAGCTCTTCCTTGGACATCTTGTTGAAGTCCTTTGCAAAACCCAGACCGTAACGGTCCTTCTCGAGGGAACGGATAGCCTTCTGGAATGCTTCCTTGTAGGTCTTACCGATGCTCATGACCTCACCTACCGCACGCATCTGCGTACCGAGCTTGTCCTGGGCGCCGTGGAACTTCTCGAAAGCCCATCTCGCGAACTTGATAACGACATAGTCGCCGTCCGGATAGTACTTATCGAGAGTACCGTACTTGCCGCAGGGGATCTCGTCAAGCGTGAGACCGCATGCGAGCATCGCGGATACGAATGCTATGGGGAATCCCGTCGCCTTTGAAGCCAGAGCGGAAGATCTTGATGTACGGGGGTTGATCTCGATAACGACTGTTCTGTCCGTAACAGGATCATGAGCGAACTGGCAGTTGCAGCCGCCGATGACTTCGATCGCCTTGACGATCCTGTATGAATAATCCTGGAGCTTGTCCTGGACTTCCTGCGATATCGTAAGCATCGGAGCAGAGCAGAATGAATCGCCCGTGTGGACTCCGATAGGGTCGATATTCTCGATGAAGCAGATCGTGATGACGTTGTCCTTTGCATCTCTTACGACTTCGAGCTCGAGCTCCTCCCATCCTGCGATGGATTCTTCTACGAGCACCTGGCCGATCATGGAAGCAGCAAGGCCTCTCTCGACTACTGTCTTGAGTTCGTCAACATTGTATACGAGGCCGCCGCCGGCGCCGCCCATCGTATACGCTGGTCTGATGACTACAGGGTAATGAAGCTCTTCCGCGATCTTCAGGGCTTCCTCTACGGAATATGCCTCATGGGATCTCGGCATCTCAATTCCGAGTGAGTTCATCGTCTCCTTGAACTCGATTCTGTCCTCACCACGCTCAATGGCATCTACCTGAACGCCGATAACCTTTACGCCGTATTTGTCGAGGATGCCTGCCTGCGACAGTTCGGAACAGAGATTAAGACCTGACTGTCCGCCGAGGTTGGGAAGAAGTGCATCAGGGCGCTCCTTTGCGATTATCTGCTCGAGACGCTTAACGTTCAGCGGCTCGATGTATGTACGGTCTGCAACGTCCGGATCGGTCATGATGGTAGCCGGATTGGAGTTTACAAGGACGATCTCATATCCGAGATTCTTAAGAGCCTTGCACGCCTGCGTACCGGAGTAGTCGAACTCGCACGCCTGGCCGATGATGATCGGACCGGAACCGATGATCAGAACTTTGTTGATATCTTCTCTCTTTGGCATTTTCAGCACCCCCGCTTAAAATTACTGTTATGAATTCTATCACAGATTCACCCTGATAAATATTACGGATGCTCCAATCTTGAAGAGAAAAAATATCTTTAATTCTGCAATGGTTTATAATGAGTCTCATGTTAAAGGTAAAAAGGTCTTATCTGAGATTCCTCCTGCCTGCGGCTGTCTGCGCTGCGGTGCTTACGGGTTGCGATTTTGATTTCGATATCGATGCTTATGATCTGCCCAAAGATACCCCCGTCACAGTAGAAGAGGCGGAGGATGAGGATAAGTACGATTTCGACCTGGAGATAGAGGCAGACCCCTCCCTTCTTATCGAGTGCGAGTTCGGAAGGGTGGTCGACGGCGATACCATCATCGTCTACGACAAGGACGGCAACAAGTTAAGAGTAAGGCTTACGGGAATAAACGCGCCCGAGTCAGTCCATCCCGATGAGGAGATGAATACCGAGGAAGGCAAGGAAGCATCGGATTTCCTCAAGGAACTTCTTGAAGATACCGAATACGTCTATCTTGAATACGACGTGGAGCAGTTCGACCAGTATGACAGGACTCTCGCCTATGTCTGGCTTGATGACGACGGAGAGTACATCATGCTTAACGAGATCATGCTTTCAGAGGGCTACGCCGAGCCCGTGTTCATAAAGCCGAACCTTAAGTACGCTGATTATTTCGACGATTATAAAGACTGATTACTGCTTCGGTACCGCAGCGTAGAAAACGAGGTCTTCAGTGCTGTTGTTGATAAGGCTGTGGGAATGTCCCTCGGGGCAGTACAGACACTGATCCGCCATAACTTCAAATTCCTCGTCATCCTGGATGAGCTTTCCGGTTCCGCTTACGATGAATATGATCTCGCAGGAACCCTCGTGCTTGTGATAACCGATCGAGCATCCGGGGTGAAGCGTGCCCTTCATCATCTTGTTGGTGCCGTCATCGTACATCATGTTGAAGAACGAACCTTCGCCGCCCTTGAATCCGGGATTTTCTTTCCATTCTGCAGTCTTGTAATCAATGATCATTACTCGTAACCGTCCTTCTTCATTCTCTTGTAGTCTTCATCATCATAGTCCACATGGCTCTCGCGGTTAAGTGCCGCATCTATCAGGTTCTCGTCATAGACCTGTGCCTTCTCGAAAGCATTCATCTTCTCTTCCGCAGGCTTGTCCATGACATCCGGCTGCGGATAATCAGGCATAACAGGTTCTTTCTTCCTTACTTCCTGTGCAATAGCCTCTGCTTTCCTTACATCGGGATCGGAACTTACGATCTCTTTCCTGGACTTGATAAACTTGGATATGGCAGATATCAAGACGGCCAGGATCACGCCGTTCCAGAGCAGAGCAGTCAGGAGCAGGAATGTCGCGTTTCCGTTTCCTTCATTAAATGCAGTTACGGCCTGAACAATGTACCTGGCGCCGACTATCACGAACGGTATCATGAAGACGCAGATTATCACCGTTGATAATGCTCCTACCGTCTTTGCCTTCTGCGGATCAGCCGAAATTGCTGACGGGATGCTTTCAGAAGTTTCCTCTACCGCATCATCTATGGGATTACCCTTCTTGTCCACACGTTCGTATTTACGCGAGTACTGCTTGAGCGTCACGATCATTATCACGACGAACAGCCCTACGATAAACAGCATGAAGACAACGGGAAGGAACGCGTTATTGCCCGCCTCTGACGCAGGAAGCATTACGTAATCGCTTGCCTCATCGAAATACATGGTTATGGCCTTGCCCGGCTCCGTTCCGTCCTCGAGTTCTGCCTGGAGCTGCTTGCCGAGTTTTTTCAATTTGCTGTTGGTGAGTATGCTGTCGGTGTCATCGCCGACCATGGTCTCCCAATGCCATTTCTCCGAATTTTTAGGATCCGTCGAATAGACGAGCATGAAATGCTCTTCGTCGTCAAACTTCCCAACATATAGATCATAAGCATAATCTTCGAGGCTCTGGTCCGTTATCCATTCGACATTATATGTGCAATAGACAACGGGGCAGATACCTGTGGTCTCCTCGAATCTTACAAGTGACTCTTCGAGTTCTTCCGTATTGTCCAGATAGCTGTATCCCAGGATGTGCGATGACGGAGAATCATAAGAACCTTTGAGTTTGTTCGGCGGATTAACAATGCTTGCTGCCATTCCCAATGTGATAAAAAGCATTATCGCGATGAAAAATCCGAACATTGCGATCATGGAAGTCTTCTCGCTCTTCCCCGGAACTCTGTTCATGTAAACATATTCATACTGGCCGTCACTTTTCAGATAACGGTATCTCTTTGCTCCGCGAAAATATGTGTGAGATATGTGATGTCCGCTGCCGGTACCTCCGCGCGAACTACCGCCGTGGAAACCTCCGCCATGTGAACCGCCGCCGCCGCTGTGTGGCATATCCTATTCCTCCGTTATTTCTATCCTTATTCTTGCAAAAAGTATGCCGGCGTTAACCGGCAATACATAAAGACTAATTTGTTGGTTTGATATCAGACGACCTGATCCTTCAGAACATCAAAAGCAGCCTTTGCCGTAAGTCTTACGTTCGGATCGGAATCGCCGAAAGCAAGCTTTTTAACATACTCGAGGCAATGCTTGGCATTGATATCAGCTGCTGCAGTAGCAGCAGATGCTCTTACCATAGGTGAAGGGTCACGCATGAGCGGAATCAGAGCCATTCCACTCTCATAAGTAGGAATCTGACCCATAGCGATAGCAACTGCAATACGAACATCATCGTCAGGATCGTTCGACAGTTTAATAAGTCCGTCAAGCTTACCCTTAGCGGCGAACTTATTGATTTTTGCTCTGAGAGAATCGATTCTAGCCATTAATACTCACTCCTTGCGATAATTCTAACACCGATTTGACAAAATGAATAGTAAATAAAAAATGAAATTAAAAAAACGCCTGAAAATCAAATGTATGCACAAACTTGTAACGAAAAAAGTGTGCGTTTTGACATCTTCAGGTTATTTCATCAAAATTTAGTGAGATTTGTTCCAATTGCATAAAAAAAGACCCGAGGTAAAACCTCAGGTCTTTGGCTCCCCAAGCAGGACTCGAACCTGCGACATTTCGGTTAACAGCCGAACGCTCTACCGGCTGAGCTATTGAGGAATTAAATCCGGCAGCAACCTATCTTCCCGGGCCGTTGCCAGCCGAGTATTGTCGGCACCGGCGAGCTTAACTTCTGTGTTCGGGATGGGAACAGGTGTGGCCTCGCGGTAATCACCACCGGAATGGTTGAGAGTCTTATACCCTCA
>JAILMZ010000143.1 GCA_024692105.1 Saccharofermentans sp. | reverse complement strand
CAAGCGCCTTGCCGTAAGCTTCTCTTGTTGCCATATCTGCCATAGTAATTACACCTCCAGAGCCTTGATAGCGGCATCCAGTTCGGTAACCGCATTTGCATATTCTTCGTCGTTAGGGTTCTTGCCGTGCCAGCCCGGGTTGTCCTGCATGAAGGATACGCCCATACCCTTGTGTGTCTTAGCAACGATGAAGAACGGCTTGCCGGAACCTGCGTTTGCCTTGAAGTCGTTTACGGCTGCTTCGATCTGCTGGAAATCGTGTCCGTCGATAACGCGTGTCTCATAGCCGAATGCCTTAGCCTTGGCTTCGATATCACCGATGTCCATGACCTCTGCGACCTTACCGTCGATCTGAAGTCCGTTCTTGTCGAGGATAGCGCAGAAGTTGTCGAGCTTGTAGTGAGCACCTGCCATGAGTGCTTCCCAGACCTCGCCTTCCTGCATTTCGCCGTCACCGAGTACCGTGTAGACCTTGTAGTCTGTCTTGTCCAGATGCTTACCGTTGATAGCCATTCCGACAGCTGCAGCGATACCCTGTCCGAGTGAACCTGTGCTCATCTCGACGCCCTTGAGCTCGTTCATGCAGGGGTGTCCCTGGAGCTTGGAGCCGAGCGCTCTGAGCGTAGACATCTCGTTTATGTCAAAGAAACCTTTGAGACCCAGCACAGAGTAAAGTGCAGGTGCGCAGTGTCCCTTGGACAGAACGAATCTGTTGCGCTTAGGATCGTCAATGTTCTCGGGAGATACCTCCAGAGCATTGTTGTAAAGATAAGTGAGGATATCTGTGCATGAGAGAGATCCGCCCGGATGTCCGCTCTTTGCGCGATATACTGCTTCAATTACCCACCTGCGGACGTTAGCCGCAAAAAGCTTCAGCTTTTTTTCCTCTTCCTGTGTCACGTTTCTTAATTCCTTCCTTTCAGGTTATTTGAATAGGTGCGCCGTCTTTGACGTATATTCTTCTTACACGTTTTCCGACTACGCACGTAATCTCGTAGTTAATGGTCCCTATGCAGTCCGCAAGCTCATCCGCGAGCCTGTCCTTGCCGAAGACCATGACCTTGTCGCCCACCTTGGGCCTTGTGGCAAGCGCCGTCGTATCGACCATGCACATGTCCATGCAGACATTACCTATTATAGGGCACCTGACGCCGTCTACAACCAGCTCGAAACCGTTCGACAGCCTCCTCGACAGTCCGTCGGCATAACCGATGCCCACCGTCGCGACCTCTGTCTCGCGCTCAGCCCTGAAGCGCCTTCCGTAACTAACGGAATCACCTTCGCTGATCCTCTTGACGTGTATGACCTTGGCATACCAGGTCATAACGGGCTTAAGGTCGAGCTTGACCGGAGGCTCGGGGCATCCCGGCGGCATCAGACCGTAAAGGATGATGCCTGCTCTTACGAGGTCCAAATGCATCTCGGGGAATCTCATGATCCCTGCGCTGTTGCAGATGTGCCTCTTTGTAAAATGCACGCCCTTTTTCTCCAAAGACTCTATCTCGTTCATAAAGTCTTCGTACTGCTGCCTCGTATAGACATCGTCATCGGTGTCCGCCACCGCGAAATGCGAGAACACTCCGTAGGGCACTATGCCCGGAAGCGAGCAGCATCTGACGATCTCATCGGTATCGGAACCGTCTGATTTGAATCCGATACGTCCCATTCCGGTATCGAGCTTGAAGTGGCACCTGATCGTCTTGTCCTGCGCCACGGCTTCGTCTGATAATGCCTTGACCATATCGTAGGAATAAACGGCCTGGTCTATCTCATAGCGTACGGCATCGGCGTAACGGCTCTTGTCCGTATAGCCCAGAGTCAGCATCGGAGCCGTGATACCACGCCTTCTCAGGTCGACTGCTTCGTCCATCGTCGCGAGACAGAGTCCTGCCGCGCCGCTGTCCAGAAGAGTCTTGGCAACCTCATAGGCACCATGACCATACGCGTCAGCCTTAACGACCGCCATGATCCCCGCAGAAGGCGAGGTCACTTTCCTGATCTCAGCGAAATTATGCTCGAGAGCGGAAAGATCGATCTCCACACAGGAGCGGTCATAATAGTCAGAACACCAATTCTCTTCCATATGATCCATACTAACTCATTACCTGCCTGAATGCTTCCGGGAAGAAATCCGCAATATCTGATGGAATCATCGGATATTCCCCGTATTCGTCGGCAGCAAGTTTTCCGGCCAGGGAATGGATCCTGACGGCCGCTGCCGATACCTCGGCAGGTTTGTCCGCGAACTGTGCGAGAAGCCCTGTTACCAGTCCGGCAAGGACATCTCCCGCTCCGCCTTTTGCAAGGCCGCTGTTCGCAAAATCGCCACCGCTATAATAATTACTTCCTTCAAATGTTGCTACACGCGGATTGCTGTTTTTGAAAATCACGATACATTTATTGCTAATCGCAAATTCCGAGACCGCTTTGGCCGTCTCTTCTTCGCCGAGGCTGCCCATATCGAGGCCCGAAAGCCTAGCGAATTCCCCGACATGCGGAGTAAGGATGGCAGGATTCTTTCTTGCCTTGAGAAGACCGTAGTAATAGGTCTTGTCCTTTGCCATCAGCGTGAGCGCACCCGCATCGAGAACAAGGTTATCAATGTTCTCAAGAGCAAATGCAAGGATTATCTTCAGGTACGGATCATCCGGAGGCATGCCGGGGCCTATGAGCACCGCGCCTTTTGTCTCCGCGACAGCGAACATCTGTCTGACGGTCTCGGTTTCGCTGCCGTCCCTCGGCATAAGGAGCGCACAGGGAAGGTTGTATCTTACTGCATCCAGGGTCTTCTCATCCGAGAAAACGCGGACCAGGCCACAGCCTGATCTGAGCGCACTGTCAGCAGCCAGGACTGCCGCGCCGGTCATATACTCGGAGCCCGCGATTATGGTCGCAGTTCCGAAAGTGTTCTTATGACCGTTGTCGTCCCTTCCGGATAAGAATTCGAATCTGTCCGGAATCTTAGTCTCAGACATGTTTCTCCTCGTCTCTGTTCGGTATCAAGGTATCGTTGTTTATCGACTTGATATCGGAGATATCGAACGGTGTCTCCTGATATACGTAATAGTTAAGCCAGTTGGTGTACATGAGCGTGGCAGAAGATCTCCACTTGAGGATCGGCTCCTTGGAAGGATCGTCGTCCTTGTAGTAGTTGACCGGCAGCGCCGTATCAAGGCCTGCGCCCCTGTCTCTCTTGTATTCGAGATCGAGAGTCTCCTTGTCGTATTCGGAGTGGCCCGTGATGAAGATCTGTCTTCCGTGAAGATCGGACACCGCATAGATGCCGCACTCTTCAGACTCGGACAGGATCCTTAAATCAGATCTCTTCTCAATGTCTTCCCTTCTTACTTCCGTGTATCTCGAATGAGGCACATAGAAAAGATCGTCAAAGCCTCTAAAGAGCTTTACGGGTCTTACGTATGTCATCGAGTGTTCGAACACGCCGAACACCTTCTTGTCCAGGACATACTTGGGTATGCCGTAGTGATAGTAAAGTCCGGCAAAAGCAGCCCAACAGATGTGGAGAGTCGAATAGACGTGGGTCTTGCTCCACTCCATGATCTTGGACAGTTCCGGCCAGTAGTCGACCTCCTCGAAAGGAAGCTTCTCTACAGGTGCGCCGGTGATGATCATTCCGTCAAAGAACTCTTCCTTGATGTCTTCGAAGGTCCTGTAGAATTTCGTCAGGTGTTCCTGACTTGTGTGCGTTGATGTGTGCGATGCCGTGCAGATAAGTTCGATGTCCACCTGGATGGGTGAATTTGACAGAGCCCTCAGGATCTGAGTCTCGGTAATGATCTTGTTCGGCATCAGATTGAGGATAACGAGCTTCAGCGGACGGATGTCCTGAGACAGAGCCCTGTTCTCCTCCATAACGAATATTCTTTCCTGCTCTAAGACATGTCTTGCAGGAAGATTGTCTGCTATTCTGATCGGCATGTCATGCTCCTATGAATTCATTAAGTATTGATTCGGCAGGAACCTGATCCGGAACGACAACAGGTATCTTGTGAAGATGTGACTGAAGCTTTGCTGCCTTGGCAAGTGCCGCAGACAGATCTGCGAAAGGCTTGCCCGTCTCGGACTTCTCCATGAAGACCGAAGGTTCGATCGTACCTTTCATCGCCTGATCCATCGCTTCGTCGATATCATGAAGCGCCATGGGTGCGATGATGAGACTCTCGTAAGCAAGGAAAGAGTTGATGTGATAATC
Source organism: Saccharofermentans sp. (assembly GCA_024692105.1). Next base: position 55,389 of record JAILMZ010000143.1, on the reverse strand, counting down.
GGCACGTGTCAGATAGTCGGTATAATACTTCTCTTCTGATTTAGTGATCATCGGCCAGTAATCGATCGTCGCGAGAGCGTGCGCGCTCCTGTGGCGGTAGTCTCTTACTATCCTTCGAAGGAGCCTTATCTCGGTGCTGTCCATAAGCTTGGAGTCGCAGTAGACATTGCCGTAGGGCATGATGAACACTTTCGCGCATGCTTCATCCGGGATGTGGCCCGAGATGTGCTCGGACAGACCGTGAAGTCCTTCCACTACAAGAACTCCGTTGCTGTCCATCTCGATGGCGTTGGCCGGGTCTCCTTCCCTCTGCTGCCTCACGGTGAAATCGAAGAAAGGCGGGACGACGCGCTCGCCTGCAAGAATGGCATTGATGTCTTTTACGATGCGGTCCGTATCGAGCGTGTCTATCGTCTCGAAATCCGGTCTGCCGTCCCTGTCGAAGGTAAGCTCCTTCAAGCTGTAATAGTCATCAAGCGAGAGGTGGTAACCTTTCCTTCCGTGCGCTGTAAGCGCCTCGGAAAGCCTCAGTGTAAATGTTGTCTTTCCGGAAGATGTGGGGCCGGAGACAAAGATGGCTCTTTTGCCGGGATCTGAGCATATCTCGTCACAGATTGCATCGATCCTGTCCAAAAACAGTCTTTCAGATTCATTGATGAATCTTGGAAGCTTTGTCTGTCCGAGACTCTCTTCGAGTTCTTCAACCGTTATGTCGAGTCTGTCTCTAAGCTCCGCCATGTTAATCCTCCCGAATAACCGGAAATTATCTTCTTTCCGGAATAAATCTCTTTATGATGAGTACATTCATAAGCCAGTCCCAGCAAAACTGGATCAAGCGGTATGCAAGATAGATGAGTCCGGGTACCGCTACAGCTATTATCATTCCAAGACAGGCAACGAGAACTACATGAACTCCGCCCGCCAGGACGCCTATTACGGTCGAGAAAGAACCTGAGCTTCCGGCAAATTTCTCGGTATAAGTCTCAAGCGTCTGATTGAGGTAGTCGATCAGGAACGTGGACAGTTCCGATGACTGAACCGTGAGCTTCGGCAATAACAGGCTGACCGTATAGTCAAGGACCAGATATGAATGGAAAAGTTTTTCCAATAATATAAGTACTTTGCCCCACAAGGGCATTCGATAGTATCTGAAACAGATAAAGGGATTGGCTACAAAAAGAAGGATGAACAATACGAACTGGACAGCTCCGAAATACAGCACGCCCGGAAAGCTCTTTCCGAGAAGATATGCATAAAGGATGATGACATCGCAGAGCAGACCGTACAGAACAAAAAGCCCGATATGCTTCCTGTTCTCAAAATCCGTATCGCTCCAGAGCTTTCCGAGGAATAGTCCTTCGATGTAGTCCAAAACCCGTGTCTCCTATATAAAAATAAATATAGTACGGCTTATTGTACCACAAAAGGCATTATTATTTCAGTGTAAAACGAAACTGCAGCCGGTAATCTTCTCTATGAGAGACCTGAGGCTGTTCCAATCCTTGGGGAAATTCTCTTCGGCACCGCCCGTAAGCTTTGTGCCGTCTTCGAATTCTATGGTTATCTTCCACTCGCCGGAAACCGTGAACTTGTTCTCGATGCCGTCAGTAAACTTGTCGTTATAAGCCATTATCCACTCGATAACACCTATCTTGGGGAGGCTGCTCTTAATGGTATTGCAGGAATCATCGCTTATGGCGCGGGTAAAATTGTTGTTCCACATGTAATAGTCGCGCCATGACATTATCTTATGGTGAAGGTTAAACTTGACCGAATACCCTTCACCCGCAAGCGTCATTATCTTGACCTCAATAACGGCTATTGAATTGTACTTCCCGCTAAGATCCATTAACGCTCCTCGTCAGCTTATTGCAATTCCAAATACGCTGCCGGATGTCGATCCGACTATCATCATGCCCTCATAGATGATCGGCGAAGCTTCGAAGCAGATGCCCGTTGTAGACTCTTCAGAGGTACCGGCATGCTTTACCGCCTGAAGCACCGTGATTCTCCTCTCCTCGTTGGTCAAGGTAGAATTGGCTGTGGCATCGATCAGATGGATCTGACCAAGGCTGTCGCAGATCACTATGTATGCATTACCCTTCTCGTCGTAGAAATCCACGGGAGAACTATAGGTGTAACAGTTCATATTATATTCCCAAACAACGGTACCCAAGTCCTTGTCATATGCCACAAGTTTATTTCCGCTTGCAAGGCCGTTTGTCATACTAAATGAGAAGATGACAAGATTGGAGATGTTGTATTTGCCGATTATCGGATTGCCGAAGCATCCGCCGCTCTGGTCGGTCTCGGAAGTCTCACCGTTGTAGGTATAGCAGGGCTCGGATGTCTGCCATACTATCTCGCCCGTAAGACCATTGATCTTGTAGACATAAGCAGCGCCGGAATACTGACCGGTACCTCCCTGGTTATCGACCTCCGTGCCGATATAGACATAAGGTATTCCGTCTTCCTCATCGATCACGGGTGTAACATCCGAATCGTCTCCCAAGACTCTGGTCCAGACCATTTCGAGGGTATTGAGATCGAGACAGCACAGGTTCATTGTATTGTCCATGAAGTAACCGTAGTTGCCGTAGCACGCGATAGAACTCTCGACGCCCATGCGGTTGCTCGTGTTGTCATTGAATATGTACTTATATGACGTGCAGACAGGCGCTATCGATATAGTGGAACTGTCAGGTATGTAGTTCGTGTTGAGATCGAATGTATAGATCATTCCGTTCTCGCAAGGCCAGATGAGCGTGTCCGTGGCACCGTCGATGATGGGCGACGAATCGAAAGCGTTCCAGTTGCTCCTGTAAGCGCCGTCCTCAGAACCGTCGTAGGAATACAGGCGCGATCCGTCGATGAGCGAATAGATGTAGAAGCCGAATGTCGTGTTATCACCGTTGTTGTCGGTCTGTCCGACATAGAGCAGAGGATAGCCTCTGGGGTCAAGAGCCGGTGTTCCCTTGATGGAAGAACCGACATAGATCGGATCACGCGTCATATCTCCGGTCTGGAGATTGAAGAAATAAATATTGCCGTCAAGAGCCGCGACGATGACCTCGACAAGTCCCATCTGCTGCTTCGCGTTGTCATACATGTTCATGACGGATCTCATGTTGTCAGACCACTTGATGCACAGGGGCTGTCCGGTCCACCTGAGACCTGACCACTCGAAATTCATCGTGGAGGCGAGCATCGTTCCTATGCCGTCGTATTCCCAGACCTGTGTAAGTGATCCGTTAATGAGTTCCGTATAACCGTAAGAAGCACAGTTCCTGAAATTATTGCCGCGGTATGTGAATATGCCCTTTGCCTGGCCGTAATATACCGGGTCGGTAAACCATATCGGGTTATCCCTGACATAATCCCCTTCCACGAGCGTACCGGCAACTGAGACCTGCTGTGCGATGCCTCTTGCTGCAGGGTTGCATTCGGGGGCTACCGGATCTTCGGTATAGGTGTTGATCACAGCACTCTCCGGATACAGGATCGGGTTCTGATAGTCAGTCATCGGGGGTATCGGCGACGGCGTAGGTGTCGCAACGGAGATAAAGCCCGACTCACCTGCGGGTTCTCCTGTGACTATCGTCTCCTGTATGCTGTTCTTGTTGAAATAAACGACCGCCAGGATGCCGGTGAGAATCACAAACAGCGCCGTCATTACGACTACCAGCTTCAGCGTTCCTTCATTGGGATCGCGTGAAGGCTTATAGTAGCTGTTATCGGGTTCGATGTACTGTTCCCCTCTGTTCATCAGCTTGGACCTTAAAGGTCCCCCTCCAAGCACAAAAAATAAAACCTATTGTAACACGGCTGACACATTTACTCAATCAAGGGAATTTGCCATCTCCGTAAGCTTGGAAAGCCTGTGACTCATGCCTGATTTGCCGATCGGCGGATCCATCATCTGGCCGAGCTCCGCTATGGAAGCTCCGGGATTGCCCAAAGCCTTCTCGGCAGCCAGCCTGAGTTCAGGCGTAAGTTTTGCCGCCTTGGGCGACTTCATTAACTTCTTTATAAGATTATTTCTGGCAGCTGCGGCATCCGAGAGTCTCCTCGCATTGCCGTTATCGCAGTTCATTACCCTGGTTACTCCGCCGGATACGGTCTTCTCTGCCCTGATGTTCTCGAATTCCAGCATTGCACCCGTCGCGCCGGCATGGCCGATAAAATCGGATACCATGTCACCGGTCTTAAAATACAACGCCGTAAAGCCCGTTCTGTCCTTTAGTATGGGTTCGATATCCCACCGGGCGAGCATCCTCTCGCAAAGCCTCACGATAGCGTCGTTTTCCAGATGGAATTCAATGCGGTAGTTCTTTGCCGGATCCGAGCAGTATCCGGTCGCAAGGAAAACTCCACGCATAAACCCTTCGGCAAAACCCGGTTCCTCGGGCAGCAATCGCAGGCCGTCATCCGTAAAGCACTGGCCGTACAGCCTCGCAAACAGTTCCTTGGATTCCGCCGACACATATATACGTTCCTTATCTATACCGAAGACGAGGCCTTCATCTTTGAGAAGAGCACCGACATGTTCCCTGATCTCGGGTATGACCTTTATCTCAAGCGAAGGATGGTCCGCACTTTTCTTTGCCGCAGCACAGAACAGGCCTGCTATGACAGCCTGCCTCGCGTTCATGTTTTTCGGGCGGATGCGGGACAGTTCGAGTTTGATCTTGACCGAGAAACTGGCCTCTTCCATCAGTTTTCCGCCTTCTTCATGTATCTTGATGCTTCCTTGTCGACATCCCTGTGGCGGACAGTGGCTTTGACGCCCGCTTCGAGCAGAGTCCTGCACAGTCTCTCGGCAAAGTATACCGATCTGTGCCTTCCGCCGGTGCAGCCGATGCCTATGTGAAGTCTTCCCTTGCCTTCACGTATAAAACTCGGGATGGTGTATTCGATCAGATCCGCCATCTTCGACACGAATTCCGATGTCTGTTCAAAACCTTCGAGATACTCTGCGATCTCTTTGTCCCTTCCCGTATGATTCTTGAGTTCGGGCACGTAATACGGGTTCGGGATGAACCTTGCATCGAAGACGTAATCACAGTCGACTGGTACGCCGTACTTGAATCCGAAACTCTCGACAAACACAGACATACCTGTCCCGTCGTCACCTGCCAACATCTCGTTTAAGACCTGCTGGAGCTTGGCCGGATTGAGAAACGACGTATCGATGACGCCCGTTGCCATCGTCCTGATGTTTTCCAGCCTCTTGCGCTCCTCTGCGATCGCATCCGTAAGCGAAGCGTTTTCCGCAAGCGGGTGCTTGCGTCTCGTCTGCTGATATCTGCTTATGAGCACATTGTCTGATGCTTCCAGGAATATGATCTTGTACGGGCAGCCGACACTTTCTTCGATCTTTGTGAGGGCATCTTCAAAGCCGTCTAAGAATTCCTGCGATCTTATGTCGACGACGAACGCCAGTTTCTCGATGCCGAATTCCTCGGTACCTGTACTCTTTACGAAACTGCTGACGATATCTGGAAGGACATACGGAGGTACGTTGTCCATGCAGAAATATCCTCTGTCCTCAAGATAATCCACGGCCTGGCTCTTACCGGCCCCGCTCATTCCAGTCACGAAAACGATTTCCATGACCTGTCTCCTTTCTCCCCTTTAGAACTCTCCTATTAATCTGACTTCGGGCTCTATCTTCACGCCCTGCTTCTCAAGGACCGTTTCCTGGACATGCCTTATCAGTCTCATGACATCCGATGCACTTGCAGTGCCGCCGTTGTTTACGACAAAGCCGCAGTGCTTGGGCGATACCTGCGCGCCGGACTCATCCAGCTTGAATCCCCGCAGGCCCGAATCGTCTATCAGCTTTCCTGCGAAATATCCTTCCGGTCTCTTGAAGGTGGAACCCGCGCTGGGAACATCAAGCGGCTGGCTCGTCGTCCTCTTGGTCTTGAGCTCATCAACATATGCCGCGATCTTCTCCGGATCGCCTTTGTCCAGCCTGACCTTAAGGCTTAATATGATCCTTTTCACTTTTTCCTTCTCGAAAGCGCTCGTCCTGTATCCGAAGCCGCACTCTTCAGCGCTTACCGTCTTAACAGCGCCGCCTTCAAGGCAGGTAACGGATACCGCTATATCCTTTATCTCCCTGCCGTAAGCGCCGGCATTCATGTATACCGCGCCTCCGACGCTGCCGGGGATCCCGCAGCAGAACTCGGCGCCTTCAAGTCCGTGCTTTACCGCCGTGTTGCCGAGGAGCGAGAGCGGCGCACCCGCACCTGCCGTGATCACGGCACCGTCATTATCTTCTTCCACCGAGATATCCCCGAGATTTCGTCCGATCCTTATGACCAGACCGTCAAATCCTTCGTCTGATACAAGTATGTTTGAACCCAGACCTAAGATAAATGTCTCAAGCCCGTTTTCTTTTGCAAATGCCAGCAGGCTGACAAGCTCTTCTTCTGAAGAAGGCTCGGCAAAATACTTAGCCGGTCCGCCGCATCTGAATGTGGTGAACGGCTTTAAGATAACGTCTCTTTGAATGGCCGGCTCAGACATCGGAATTCTTCCCCGGGAACACGCGGGATACGAGATCCTGCGCTGCGTTATAGCCCATCTTCTTGACACGGTAGTTGATCGCAGCAGCCTCAACGATTATCGCAAGGTTGCGTCCGGGACCTACCGGGATGGTAACGGAAGGTACTTTGATGCCTAAGATATCTGTCGTCTCGTCGCCGAGACCTAATCTGTCATATGTCTTCTTCTCATCCCAGAGTTCCAGGTTGATGACGAAGTCGATCGCCTCCTGCGGCTTGACCGAGGATACACCGTAGAGTTCCTTAACATCCAGGATGCCGATGCCCCTTATCTCGATAAGATGCTTGATGACATCGGGAGCACGTCCTACGAGCGTCGTCTCTGATACCTTCCTTATCTCTATCTGGTCATCGGCTATAAGTCTGTTTCCGCGCTTTACGATCTCAAGCGCCGTCTCGGATTTACCGACTCCGGATTCACCCAGGATGAGGATACCTTCGCCGTAGACCTCGACCAGAACGCCGTGCATCGATACACGCGGAGCAAGCTCGACTCTCAGGTATTTGACGAGTTCGGACACGAAATCCGATGTGGCCTGGCTTGTCCTTAAGATCGGAGTCTTGTATTCCTGCGCAGCCTCCAGGATCTCCTTGTGGATCTTGTGGTTACGCGTGAGCACGAGCGCCGGTATGTTCTTCTCAAACAGAGCAGACACGGAAGCAAGTCTCTCATCCGGTTCGAGATGATCGAGATATGCGTGCTCCATGTTGCCGATTATCTGTATTCTGTCGGGGCCGAAATGGTCATAGTATCCGGCAAGCTGCAGGCCCGGTCTGGTGGCGTCTGCCACCAGCAGTCTGCGCTCTTCTATATCTCCGGAATCATAGACGATCTCCAGATTGAACTCTTTGACTATCTCAGACAGAAATACGCTTGTAAAAGGCACTTATATCACTTCCTTAGTCGAAAACAACGCTGATGTCATGAGCCTGACCGTCAGTAAATACGGGGATGCCCGTACCCTCTACCGGGTTGCCGTCAGCAGTGATCTTAACGCCGTCCTGGGCTCTTCTGAAGCCCTCGGGCTTTGTGATGTGGATATCGTATTCAGCGGATACGCTCTTTACCTTGATGTCGAGCTTTGTCTCGTTCTCTCTGAGGATCGGCTCGCACTTCAGGAAATCAGACGTGAACTCCACGCCGAAGCACTGGAACAGTGACAGGAGGAGCCATGTGGATGTACCTGAGAGCGTAGGTCCGATGTTCTCGCCAGAATCGGAGTTGTTGTACTGTGTGCACCATCTGGGGTTGCCGCAAACCGTGAAAGGAGCCTTGAGCGTACGGAACGGAACTATCATGTCGATGATCCAGTAAGCCGTCTCGGCAAGGCGCTTAGCGAGAGCCTCGTCCTTAACTGTCTTGGCAGCCTTGAGCATGGCAGAGCATGCCATCATGTTTGCGTGCTTAAATACGCCGCCGTTCTCTCTGTCGCCCGGATAGTAGAGGGCAACGTCGATCTTAGGAGCGATCCTCGGATAGTCGACTGTCGAACAGAGTCTGAAGCCGTAGGGTGACTTAAGATACTTGTCGAGTGAATCGAGCATCGTGTTGATCTGATCTTCGTCTGCGACTTCCGCAAGGAGCGACCAGGAGAATGCGTTGAGGAAGTATGCGCCGGGATGGCCGTCCTCTAATGCGAGTCCGTCGCCCTGCGCACCGAGATACTTGAGATCGGGCTTGTCTGCTCTGTTGAACAGCAGTCTGCAGAAGAAGTCGCCCTTCCAGCAGTTCTCGCGAAGAGATGCTGCGAGCGTATCGGACATGCCGCCTAATTCTTCCGAATAAGCATTGTCGCCGATCTTGGCAAACATCGTCTTAGCCGCATCGATCGCAACCTTGAGGAGGAAGCCGTTCATAACGGATTCCGTATACTCGGACTCGAAAGGAACCTCACCATAGCTCTTGCCCTTTGCTGCAAGCTGCTCCTTGTACTTAGCGATCTTGTCTTCGCCTGAGATGGAATCGGGATCTACTCTGAGGCAGTCATTCCAGTCAGCTCTGTCGATGAGCGGGATGCCGTGCTTACCGACAGAGATCTTGCAGCTGTATGTGATGATGGCCTTGATCGTCTCGCGCAGAGGCCTCTTTACGCCCTCATCCGTAAGTGTCTTCTTGGTGCCTGCCATTACGAATTCCTGATCGAGGAATGCATAATCGCCCGTAAGTCCGAGATAGCGGTCGAGGGCCTGGAGGAGCCAGAGTCCGTCATCCGACCACCAGCCGGGTTCCTTGCCGATCCAGTAGAAGTTGTGGTTTGTATAACCGTCTTCATATACGTTCTCGATCCAGCCTGCAAGCATCTCCTTGATGAAGGATGTCTTGCCCATGCCTGCGAAATAGTACATCGAAGCATAGATGTCCTGGATCTCTCTGAATCCGATCTCACGGTAACCCTTCTGTGTCCAGTCGAGAGATCTCGATACGAATGTCTGATAGAAGACCTGGAACGGAAGGTTGTTGTTTACATAAGCAGTGAATTCCTTGTCGTCACCGTCGATCTGCATGTAAGAAGCATACTGCTTTGTGAAGTCGATGACGGTCTGGAGGTCTTCTGCAAGCTTGGAAGGATCCTTGTAGTAGTTGCAGACTGCTTCCATCTCGACAGCGGGCGTCTCCTCGACGACGAAGTCTTTGTTGACCGCGTCGGAAGAAAGACATGTGAAACTGTCGACTCTGACCGTTCCGCCTGCCTTAACGGAGAACGGTGCTGAGAGTGCGAAGAATCCGGGGCCCTTGCGTGAAGCCCTGCATGCGAGAGGAGCGATGAACTCAGGGTTCTCGAGCGTGCCGGAACCTACGAAATCACCGTATCTTGCACAGTACTCGTCGGGATATGCGGCGCCGTCATCGGTATGAGCGATGAGGGTTGCAAATCTGATGTTGTTCTTTGTCCACTTGGGGTTGGGGTTGAAGCTTACTGCACGGAGTTCGCCGTCCTCGTTATAGAAGACTTCGGACTGCTGTACGACTGTCGTGAAGATGACGTCTTCAGACAGAGCGTGTGTCTCTCTCGTACCGAACATGCCGGTAACAACGATCCTGAGGTCCTTGTCTTCGTGACCGTCGTTCTGGATCTCGATCATCTGTGCTTCTGTAGCCAGAGGAAGTCCCTCGTGCTGGGGAACGATGAAGATGGTCCTCTTTACCTTAAGTCCGCAGTCGAGGTCATATGTGATGGTCGTGCGGTTCTGTGAGTGAACCGTGCGCACGGACTCAAGGCCCTCTGCGATAGCGGCGCCGGACCAGAATATCTTCTTGCCGTTCTCTACGATATAAAACTGTCTGTTAGCGGGGAAACCGTTCTCTTCAGGAAGGTAGTCCCAGCGTGTAGCGAGAACCTGTGTATCGGCATGGGCTCTGAAAGAACCGCCGCCAAGCCTGTCAACGCAGCTCTTGGGTGTCGACTGCAGAGGTCTGTCAAAACCGATCCTGTTGCCGAGGAACATATTTGTATAGTAATGAGGTCCCGGTGCGGGTGAAGAAGGATCGCAGATGAGGTCACCTGATCCCGTGAGTCTTCCGCCCCAAAGCTCTGATTCCTTGATGAGATCTGCGATCGCGGACAGGATCTTGTCGCCTGCCTCGAGGATCTCGATCTCGCCTTCGAACTCGACATAGATAACAGGCTGCTCACCTGCCACGATGCAGATGCTCTTATTCTTGGCAGCAAGTGTGGAGAATGCATTATAAAGCCTGTCGTCTCCTGCCATAACACTTACGAGCGGTGAATCAAACTTAAGGCCTGTAACACCTATTACTATAGGCTTGGTTCCGAAAGCCACATATTGGGCAGAGATACCGCCCTTAAACTCGACCTTGCCTCCGAACTTCTTAACGAGGAGCTCCGCAGCAGTACACTGCACTTCTCTTGCTTTCTCACCTCTGTAACCCATGTAAGCCATATCCTCCCATTATTGGAAATAATAAACAGTAAAATTATAGCAAGAAACCCCGCCGTTCAAAAGATGAAAGCGGGGTTTCGCACTATTTTAATAATTTATTCGGGACTTATGACAGATTATCAGCCGAGGATTACCTCTACCTTGTGTGTCTGTCCGTCGCCTGCGACAGGAACGATGCAGCCGTCTACTGCCTGTCCGTCAACAGTGAGGCTCTTAACGCCCTTGTTAACGTGATCGGGGTTCTTGATGGTGATCTCATATGTGTCACCTCTGAACTGACGCGTAGCTGTGAAGCCGTCCCAAGCGGAAGGGATGGAAGGATCTACTCTCAGACCATCGAACTCAGGCTTAACGCCGAGGATGTACTGGGAGATGGCAACCATGTTCCATGCAGCCGTACCTGTGAGCCAGGAGTTCTTGCCCTGACCGAAGTTCTCTGCATCCTTACCGCCGATCATCTGACCGTAAACGTAAGGCTCTGTCTTGTGGATATCAGAAGTCTCTTCCGTGAAAGCGGGAGCGATCTTTGAGTAGTACTCGAATGCCTTCTCTCCTCTTCCTGCATAAGCCTCTGCGCAGATGATCCATGCGTTGTTGTGTGTGAAGATGCCTGCATTCTCCTTGTATCCGCCCGGATATGTGGAGATCTCACCGTACTGGATGTAGTACTTTGTGAATGCGGGGTTGTTCAGAACGAGACCAAACTCGCAGTTGAGGTACTTGTCGATGGAGTTGAGAGTCTTGATGTCAGCGCCCTCTTCCTTACCGATCTCTGACATGACTGCGAAGCCCTGGGGCTCGATGAAGATCTTGCCTTCCTCACACTCGTGGGAACCCATCTTCTCGCCGTTAGCGTCATAAGCTCTGAGGAACCACTCGCCGTCGAAAGCAGACTCCATTGTGTTCTTCTTCATCTTGTCGATCTCAGCCTGAGCCTTTGCAGCTTCCTCGCTCTTTCCGAGGTGCTCAAGGATGCCTACGTAAGCAGGACCTGTGTATGTGAACAGAGCTGCAACGAATACGGACTCAGCGATCTTGGAGTAACCGCCCTCTGCCTTGAACTTCGGGTTGGTATATGTCTGGAAAGATTCACCCGGTGTATCGGAGAAGCATGAAAGGTTGATGCAGTCGTTCCAGTCAGCTCTCATTGCGAGAGGCAGACCGTGAGGTCCAAGGTTGTTAACGATGTGATAGAAGGATACATCGAGGTGCTCGAGCATTGTGTGCTTGCCTTCCGGATCGTCATCGAACGGAACGTTTGCATCGAGGATGCTCCAGTCGCCTGTCTCCTTGATGTAAGCTGCAACTGAAAGGATCATCCAAAGCGGGTCATCGGAGAAGTCGCCGCCGATGTCTGCGTTGCCCTTCTTTGTAAGAGGCTGATACTGGTGATAGCATCCGCCGTCAGAAAGCTGTGTGGAAGCGATGTCGATGAGTCTCTCTCTTGCACGCTCGGGGATCTGGTGAACGAAACCGAGGATATCCTGGTTGGAATCTCTGAAGCCCATTCCGCGGCCGATTCCGGACTCGAAGTAGGAAGCGGAACGTGAAAGGTTGAATGTGACCATGCACTGATACTGGTTCCAGATGTTGACCATTCTGTTGACCTTGTCATCAGGTGTATCGACCTTGAAGATCGACAGGAGGTTATCCCATGTCGTACGGAGCTCTGCAAGACCTGCAGCAACCTTCTCAGGTGTGTTGTACTTGTCGATCATCGCATAAGCCTTCTCCTTGTTGAGGACCCATGCCTCTCTTGTAAGGAGGTTTGCAGGCTTCTCGGAAGCGAACTTCTTGTCCTGCGGATTCTCTGCATAGCCGAGGATGTAGATAAGTGTCTTGGACTCGCCGGGAGCGAGAGTGATCTTCTTGTAGTGCGAAGCAATGGGTGACCAACCGTCTGCGAATGAGTTGGAAGCCTTGCCTGCCTTGACTGTCTCCGGGTTATCCCAGCCGTTGTAGATGCTTCCGAGGAATGCATCACGGTCCGTATCGTAACCGTCGATCTCGTCATTTACTGTATAGAAAGCGTAGTGATTACGTCTGTCTCTGTACTCTGTTACGTGATAGATCGTGGAACCTTCGATCTCGACACGGCCTGTGGAGAAGTTTCTCTGGAAGTTTGTGCAGTCATCCTGTGCATCCCAGAGGCACCACTCTGCCATGGAGAAGATGGAGAATTCCTTTGCTTCAGCGCTGTCATTTGTAAGAACGACCTGCTGAACTTCGCCGTCGTAGTTCTGGGGAACGAAGAATGTAACTTCAGCCGTAAGGCCGTTCTTCTTACCCTTGATGATCGTGTAGCCCATACCATGGCGGCACTCGTATTCATCGAGTTCTGTCTTTACCGGAGACCAGCCCGGATTCCAGACTGTTCCGTTGTCGTTGATGTAGAAATAACGTCCGCCCATGTCGAGAGGAACGTTGTTGTAGCGGTAACGCGTAATTCTTCTCAGTCTTGCATCCATGTAGAAACTGTAGCCGCCGGCAGTGTTGGAGATCAGGGAGAAGAAGCCCTGGTTGCCGAGGTAGTTGATCCACGGATAAGGTGTCTTGGGAGTGTTGATGACATATTCTTTTCTTGTGTCGTCAAAATGTCCGAATTTCATAGAGAATTCCTCCGTAAAAATGAGAGTAATAAATCGAAAAGCAACTTCATTCTACAACACTTCGAAGTGCTTATGGGGGAGGTCTTCAAAACTTTACAAATGCAACCGTTTGCTCAAATAAATCAAGGGATTCAGACAATTCCGAAATCCTTGAGCGTTGCCTCAAAATCCGCCTTGGCATCATCTATCGTAGACACTTTTCCTTCGCAGTAAGACTTGACTGCGGCATCGAACGCGCTGTTGATCAGGGCGTCGTCTTCGCCTATCTCGGAATTGTCTATCCTCAGTGCCGTATCAAGCAGGATCGGATAAGGATTCTGTCCGCCGAGGTACTCGGGAGCAATGCTGGAATCATTCGCGGCATTGGTCATGACCTCGACGTTGTTTACGAACATTCCTCCGTTCGCAACCATATCCTCAAGGTTTGTCTTATCGATCGCAATATTCCTCATTATGGTGGCCACAGACGCCTTGGTGTCACAGTACTTGGAAGCCATCATCCACGTGCCGCCCCAATAATAGTCGGACGGACCTGATGTAAGCGCCCAGTTGCCGTAGCTTGCATTGTCATCGTCGTTTAAGCCGAGGATATAAGCAGTCTCGAGCGGACCCCAGTATGTGAGGACGCTGCCGTTCTCGGCGCCGTCGAACCAGTCGCCGGTCCACTGTCCCGTGGAGAACGTAAGCTCGTCTGCGTAGAGTGTTTTCGCGAGGTCAAAGTAATCATCCATCACAGGCTCGAACGTAAGCGCGCCGTCCGTGACCCACTTCTCTGTCCTGGAACCGAGGTAGGGGATGAAGATGTCTTCGGGATCCGCAATGACCTTTACCGTGCCGCCGGAAGCCGCGTTAACGTCTTCTGCCGTCTGCAGGAATGCATCCCATGTCTCGAAATACTGTCCCACCTCGGCAGGATCGCTCGTACCGAGATACTCCTGGGCAAGTTCCGTGTTATACCATACTCCGCCGGGGCATGCCTCCCATGTAAGACCTTTGATGACATTGTCACTGTCAGTCGCCCAGATGGTCGTATAACTGAACATGTTGCCTGCGAACTCGTCGTATGAGATGCCCAGATCGTTTACCGGGATGGTGTAATCGGAAGAAAGGTATTTCTTTGCGTAAGCCGATTCGCAGACGAACAGGTCCGGAGCGACATTCACATCGCCGCTCGCAAGAACGGCATCGAGTTTTGCTGTATATGCCGTGGATTCCGACAGCACGAGATCGTAGTCGACATCGGGTGCATAGGTATCGACAAGATAAGAGAACTCGTCGTCATACCAGCCGTAGATAACGACAGTATCGTCCTCGTCGGTGACATTCGTTGCCACGGTGAGCTCATTGAAATCATCGGCGGTAACCTGTTCGGTCGTCTCCGTCGGATCGGGCTCGGTCACATCAGTCTCGGGAGCTGACGGGGCAACAGATGATTCAGGCACGGACGGAGCAGAGGCATCGGAAGGATCGGTCACATCCGGTTTGCCGCAACCGGCAGTGACGCCGACCGTTACGATCAGCGTCATAAGCAAAGCTTCGATCTTTCTTCTTTCCATCCGTCTCTCCTGTAAGATCCGCTTATCCCTCTACGAAGAACAGCTGCGTTCCGTAGCGGTTAAGATAGAGCGCATAGTCATTAAGATTCACTGCAGTATTATAAACCTTTCCGTCAGCAGTTCCATAGACGGTAACTGTCGTGGTACCGGCGCCGGGCTGCTGTGCAGCGATGAAGATCTCGCTGAAATCATCAGCTTCAAGGTCTTCTCTTGCTTCCTTCTCGTCTTCTGTCTCGCCGATCTGGTCAGGCAGAGAGGATACGTCGTCCGCAAGTTTTTCCTTGAGAATGTCTTCGAGTTCCGTGACATCATCGGCGATCGCTGCCGTGGTCACATACTGACCGGTAAGCATGTCAAAGCTTGCATATTCGGTCTTTACCGTCTCTTCGCCGTCAATGCCGATGACGGTATAGCTCATGACAACAGACAGTACTCTGCCGTTGTCGGAGTAATCAAAATCAACCGTGACAGAAGCGGGCGCTTCGGGCGCGCCTGCCAGGATATAAGCTGCTTCAGCATCTGCGCAGCAACGTGTATAGTAACCCGCTGCCTCCTGATAGAAACCGTCGAGGATCATATTGATCGCAGTCTGGACAGCTTCGCTCGAGTTATCGGAGATCACCATTCTCTCGCCTGAGAATGTTGCAAGGAGTTCCTCATTGCCGGTATTGTCGCTCTCTGCGAATTCTTCCATCATGACAACGAAGTCTGTTCCGATGCATTCTTCTGTCAGCTCGGAGAAATCAACTCTCTGAAGTTCCGGTTCGGGAGTCGGAGTGGGCGTAGGCTTTGGTGTCGGCGTAGGGGTAGGCTCCTCTGTAGGAGTTGCTTCCGGCTCTTCCTCAGGCTCGGGTGTCGGAGTTGCCTCGGGCTCGGGTGCTTCGGCAGCAACGGACTTTCCGCCGGTCGTTGTGCTTGACTGATTGCCGTAGTAAGCATCGGATACGCCTTTACCGATCGAGTACAGGCCGTCGTTCAGTCTGTCATAATCGACCGTGCAGGCTGCGAGAAGACACGAGCAGCAAAGTGCTATGACCGTGACTGCCGCAATGCTCTTATTGAATGCTTTCTTACCCAAACGTTTCATATCGATTCCCTCCCATTCTTAATCTGTCATGCTTATGTTTCCCTTGCGCAGAGCAGCCGAGAATATGACTCCCGAAGCTCCTCCGCTTCTCCTGAATAATATCTTTCCTCCGGATGATGCCAGGTAAGCCGCGGATGTTGCCGTATCCGATTCGTGCTCGGGGGCAAATGTCATCTTGAGCGGAAGCCTTACGTTGGCAAGTTCCCTTCCTTCGTAGAATACGACGGGCACTTCGAGCATGTCGGAGACAGCCCTTATTGCCTCGCTCTGGCTTGCAGACTGTGATACTGCGACTACGGAGACTGCCCTCGGATCTATGAGATGGTTCTCGAGAGAAGACCTGACCGTATCTGCAGCATACTGCGGGTCAGCTTTTGACTTAAGTTCTATGCCTATACAGACGAGCTTGGGCGTGAGAACAAGTGCTTTTCCCTTGCCGCCTCCGGGAAGCTTTCTGCAGGTTATGAACACTGACGGATTGCCCTCGGAAGAAGAGTCACGCTCAGTGTATTTCTGTATGAAGTCTTCGTGCATCTCCTGTGAGTATTTGTGAAGTTCAAATACCATCGAATCCAGGACAGGTTCTTCGAACGTTAACGGAAGGTCGCTGTAGATGCTTACGCGTCCGCCGCTCCTGATGTGGGCATTGACCTTGTCGTAAAGATCCTTGTCGCTTATCGTCACGGGTACGGATTCCGTCACCACGGAAAGATCCTTGGCGATATCCGCGATGCTGCCGAAATCAGTAAAGCAGGATCCGCCCAGAGATCTTGCGATGGAACCTACCGCAGCAGTCATGTCTGCAGGAAGCGCGCTTCCGTATCTGAGTGCCGCGACGAACTTACCGTCGGGAGATACGCAGATAACGGGTACTCCGGACAGGTCGGACGAAAGGTTCCTGGACAGGATGCTGCAGGCCGCTTCCAAAGGAAGGACCATGACAAGGCACACCGTGTCGCCTTCGGGACTGCTTATGTCAGCAGCAAAGAATTCCGTGCTGCCGATTCGCCTTCCCTGATTGCCGGATAGAATGCTCTTGATCGTTTTCTCTGCTTTATCGGATCTGCCGTAGCAAAGTAAATACATCCTCGCCCTCCATATTGTTTATTTATAAAACATTACCATACTTTGCCAAAAAACTATAAAATGATTTCAAATTAGAATATCTGGAGGGAAATACAGTGATCGTAGTACTTGACGGACTTGCAGCAAATCCGGGAGACATCTCCTGGTCCCCGCTCGAAAAATACGGTGATGTAAAGGCTTATGACGTGACAAAGCCTGATGAACTGATCGAACGCGCAAAAGACTCGGAGATCGTTATAACCAACAAGACTCCGTTCGACGCCGAAACGCTCGCTCAGCTTCCAAATCTCAAATACATCGGGGTCCTGGCGACCGGTTATAACGTGGTCGATATAGAAGCCTGCAGAAAGCGCGGTATAGCAGTAACGAACGTGCCTGAATACGGGACATTCGCGACCGCCCAGATGACCATCGCACTCCTCCTGGAGATCGCCGACAGGGTAGGTCTCCACACGGATTCCGTAATGAGCGGCGAGTGGGTCACCGCACCCCAGTTCAGTTACTTCAAAGCGCCCCTCATAGAGCTCGCGGGAAAGCACCTTCATATCGTGGGATTCGGCAAGATAGGACGCAGGGTCGCTGCGATCGCTTCGGCTCTCGGAATGAACGTGTCTTCCACGCCTCACAACCTGAATTCTTCAGAAGAAAAAGTGGAAGGTTATACCGTTAAGATGCTGCCTTTGGAAGAAGGTCTCGCAAGCGCTGATGTCGTCACTTTACATTGCCCGTTAACGCCTGAGACAAACGCACTCATAAACGAAGAACGCATCTCTGCTATGATGGACGGTGCGATACTTTTGAACTGCTCAAGAGGACCCGTTATCGACGAAGCCGCAGTGCGCAAAGCTCTCGATTCGGGAAAGCTCTCCGGCTTCGGCGCAGACGTCGTATCGGTCGAACCGATGCTTCCCGATAACCCGCTCCTCGGAGCACCGAATACATTCATAACTCCGCACATTGCCTGGGCTCCGGTTGAGACACGCAAGAGGCTGATTCAGGCAGCCGCCGACAACATCGGTGCATATAATAAAGGTGAACGTCTTAACAGGGTCGATTAAAGTGTTGAGATGAATCTCATCATATCGTCTTCATTCTTGAACACGCCGGCACATCCAAGGATCTTGGTAAATGTCTTTCCGATCTCGGTCTTGATGGCATCAGACACTTTATCCGGTGATGAGAGATCATAGTCTGATCTCCATTCGTCGACCCAGTCCGCATGCTTGGATATTGCCTCGGCAGAACGGATATCGCTGCCGTCTAAGATCGCACTTTCGAGAAGCGCCATCTCTTCTTTCAGCCTGGCCGGAAGGATCGCCAGGCCCATGACTTCGATAAGACCGATGTTCTCCTTTTTGATGTGATGGTATTGCGCGTGAGGATGATACACGCCCATCGGATGTGCATCTGTCGTAATGTTGTTGCGGAGCACGAGATCCAACTCAAATCTTCCTTCAGCATTCTTGCGTGCGATCGGAGTTATGGTGTTATGAGGAACACCTTCGGTCTCGGCAAAGATGAAAGCATCCGCATCAGTATAGCTTCTCCATTTACCAAGTATCATATCCGCACAATCGGTAAGACGATCTGCCGTGTCGCCCTGAAGCCTTATCACCGACATCGGCCAATCGACTATCCCTGCAGTCAGATCTTCATATCCGGGAATCCGGAATGTGCGTCTGTATCCCGCACGCTCCATGGGGAAGGTATAGCATCCTCCCTGGAAATGATCGTGGCTCAATATCGAACCTCCGACTATAGGAAGATCTGCGTTAGAACCTGCAGTGTAGTGAGGGAATTGCTCTACAAAACTCAGAAGTTTCCTGAATGTTGAACGGTTGATCACCATCGGAATATGTTCTTTGTTAAGGATTATGCAGTGCTCGTTATAGTAGACATACGGAGAATACTGAAGATAGTATTCATCACCATCCAATGTGATCGGAATTATCCTGTGGTTCTGTCTTGCCGGGTGAGTGATCGTACCTGCGTAGCCTTCGTTTTCGCGGCACAGAAGGCACTTGGGATACGAAGTGCTCTTAGCTTTTCCCGCAGCGGCGATGTCCCTCGGGTCCTTCTCGGGTTTGCTGAGATTGATCGTTATGTCTATGTCGCCGTATTCCGTTGGAGCGACCCACTTCAGATCTTTTGCGATGCGATCCGTGCGGATGTAGTTTGTCGATCTCGAGAACTCATAGTACCAGTCGGTTGCTTTTTGTGATGATTCGTTCATGAGTGAACTGAACCTGCCTATTACAACGGAAGGCGGCGGTGTAAGGATCCCTGTAATCTTTGTGTCAAAGAGATCCCTCGCCGCAACGGTATCCGACTTCATTACTCCATGCGCATACGCCCAATCCATCATGTCTTCTAAGATAAGATGAAGATCTCTTTCGGCGGGGATTGTGTCAGGGCTGATGTATTCGTCCTGTTCCATCAGTTCAACTAACCTGTTAGTGATGCAGATACGGTCAAGTTCATCTATAAGCCCTTTGCCAATCCCATAATTCACGAGTTCAGTTATGTATGTGTTGATCATTTGGCTGCTCCTTAGACAACTCTGATACCGCCGTATTTTCGTATGGACAATATCTCACAGGAACCGTGTCCGAAGACCTTGTCCATATGTTCCTGATACATGGCAGCATTTTCCTTTTTTACAAACGCCTGGATCGTGCCGGCAAACCCTCCGCCATGTACTCTTGATGCCTCATCAGAAGACAGGATCGTATCGCTGACGGCCAGTGCCAAAGACATGTTCTGAACAGTAACGTTTTTATTGGTATAAACATTCTGAAGATACTTGAAAGAAGAATCTCCCGAGGCTTTGACGAGCCTGATGAAGCTGTCCGTGTCGTTATGTCTCAGGGCATCAGCTTCATCTGCTGCCCGGCGGGTCTCATTTACAAAATGAATTGCTCTTAATACTGATCTGTCGCCGGCATTTCCGCGAAGCATCTCAATATTGTCCATGATGTCTTCAAAAGTTACTGAGCGGAGCGTGTCACAACCCAAAAGCGATGCGATCTTCTTCATCTCGCCGGGTACGGCAGCATATTCATCCGTTAAGTCAGCATGAGAACCTTTCGTATCAGTAATGCAGAGAACATAATCCGTTTGTGAGAAATCAAAATCGACTTTATCAACTACGGGATTCTCAGGATCCTCAAAATCAATGTGTACAAGATTTCCGACAGAGCACGCCATCTGATCCATGAGACCGCACGGTTTCCCGAAATAGACATTCTCGGCATACTGACCTGTTTTTGCGATCGTTACGGGATCGATCTTCATGTCATTGTAAAGACCTGATACGATCGTTCCGATAAGGGTCTCGAATGCAGCAGACGAAGAAAGCCCGGCACCTATCAGAACATCACTTGTTATGTATGCATCGAATCCGCCCAACACAAAACCGGAATCTTTGAGTCCTGCGAGCACGCCGCGGATAAGGGCAGCGGTCGAACCCTTTTCTTCTTCGCGCAAGGTAAGATCATCAAGATCGATCTCAGTCATGCCGAATCCGTCGGCTAAGACACGTACCGTCTTACCGTCCGCCTGTGCAGTGACCGCGATCGCATCTTTGTTTATCGATGCCGCAAGGACTTCCCCTCTCTGGTGGTCAGTATGATTGCCGCCGACTTCCGTTCGGCCCGGAGCGGAAAACACGGCCTTCGGCTTAACTCCCCGGAAGGTCTCGGCAAATGCTTCTACAGCATCACGGTATCTGCCTTCCTGATAAGCGGCAGAATCATCCGTACAATAAATATCCTTAAAATCAATTGCAGACAGAACAAGCATGACAGACCTCCGTCATTGTTATTTAGCCTGATTATAGATTGCCTTCCCAAAACATTTATATGCATATTTTGCACAAGAGTTGGAAACTAATTTTGTCAATTTGGTTTCCAATTAAAAGTGCCGTTTTTACTTACTCCCTGATATGATTAAGGTGGAAACCGGATTTTCAGAATGAGTTTTCCAAGGAGAAAACGGATTATGATCAACGAGACAAAAGAGAAGATATTAAAAGGCACCATCCAAGTCTTTAACAAAAAGGGCTTAAAGCTCACCATGGATGATGTTGCCGATGAACTTAAGATATCCAAGAAAACCATATACAAGGAATTTGCAAGTAAAGATGAGATCTTCGATACGATGGTCGATTATGTCTTTGACAATATAAAGGCAAGGGAGAGCGAGATCCTTGATTCAGATGAATATACAACGATTGAGAAGATAAGGCTGTTCCTGTCTGCCATGCCTGAGAGTTACAGGAATATCAATTTCCAGGAACTCCATCCGCTTAAAGACAAGTACCCGAAAGTATATAAGAAACTCCAGAGACGTCTGGAGAGCGGATGGGAGCCGGCTTTCGCGCTCCTGGAACAGGGCAAGGCAGAAGGTGTCATCAAGGCAGAGGCAGATCTTCGCATATTCAAGATAATGATGGAGGCATCTCTTGAAAGATGCTTTGAGCAAGATGTTATGAAAGGCTGCAAGAGAAGATATAACGACTACTTAAATACAGTCGTGGATATTCTTCTTTGCGGGATAGCTTCCTGATAAGGAGGACAGATTATGGGAACAACAAAGAAACTTTCCGGTAAAGAAAAGATCGCATACGGAATAGGTGCCGTCGGTAAAGACATGGTCTATATGCTTTCGGCTTCTTATGTCCTCTACTATTTCCAGGACATCATGAAGACCAGCGCAATCGCCATGGGAATAATCCTTCTTATTGCGCGTGTCTTCGATGCATTCAACGATCCCATCATGGGTGTCATCGTTGCTAAGACAAAGACTCGTTGGGGTAAATTCCGTCCCTGGCTCCTGATCGGTACGATCACAAATGCCGTCATACTCATATTGATGTTTGCGGCTCCGCCGTCTCTCGACGGAAAAGGCCTTATCGCATACGCGGCAGTCACTTACATACTCTGGGGCGTCACCTATACGATGATGGATATCCCCTATTGGTCGATGATCCCCGCATTTACACAGGGCGGCAAAGAAAGAGAAGGTCTCTCAGCGCTGGCACGTTCCTGCGCCGGCGTCGGTTCTGCCCTTGTTACGGTAATAACAGTAATGGCTGTTTCAGCTATCGGTTCCGCACTTGCAGCCAACAGCACGACTAACATAACAAAGACATTCAATTCAGCTGACACAAAGATCGAGACATTTGTAATCGAGCTGGACAGCGACGGAAATCCCACTGCAAATGTCCTGGAATACGATCAGGATAAGACGGATGTAACCGTCTCGGTAACAGGTTCCGAGAGGGCATTCGGTGATGTCTATGTTTTCAATAACGACAACACAAATTACGAGTTTACCGTAAACGGCATAGAAGCAGAGTCTTCCAAGGTGGAATACGTTATGGATTCAGAGACGGCCGGAGAAGCCGGCCTTGTTTTCTATGTCGATCACGACAGCTTTGAAGCGATCAAGGCAAGCGATTCCATAAGCGCTGATCTCACCATGAATTCCACTTTGGAAGTTGAGAGACTGGGTTTCAAATACTTCTCCATCGTGATCGGCGTGCTGTTCGTAATATTCATCGGCATCACCTGCATCTGCATCAAAGAGAAATCTTCCGTTGACATGGAGACTCCTTCTGTTAAGCAGATGTTTAAGGCCCTCCTCAGCAACGATCAGGCGATGACCATCGTAATAACGATTGTTCTCATCAACACGGCAACTTATATCACATCGAATCTGTTGATATATTTCTTCAAATACGATTTCGGCGGCTCCGGCTGGCAGGGCAACTACACACTGTTCAACACATTTGCGGGCGGCATGCAGATCCTTGCGATGATGATCCTGTTCCCTCTCCTGAGGAAAATGTTCAACACCCTGAAGATCTTCTACATCAGCGTTTTCGCAGCGATCGGTGGTTATGTGATCCTGCTGTTCATGGCTCTTGCAGGTCTTAAGAGTGTATTCCCGTATTTTGTTCCGGGATTCTTCATCATGGCGGCAGTCGGAATACTGAACGTAATCGTTACGATCTTCCTTGCAAACACGGTAGACTACGGTGAGTTCAAGAACAACAGAAGAGACGAATCCGTCATTTTCTCGATGCAGACATTTGTCGTAAAGCTCGCTTCGGGAATCGCAGCGCTCGTAGCCTCGTTAAGCCTTACCGTATTTAATATCCAGCAGCAGAGCGATACGGACATGAATCTCAGCGCCCTGCTTGAGAAAGTATCCGCCATAAGGAACAATGTCGTCGAGACGATAGACACGAGTGCCCTTGTAGGCCTTCGTCTGGTAATGACACTTGCGCCCATCGTCGTACTCGTAATCGCGTTGTTCATATTCAAGTCAAAGTACATCCTGACTGACAAGAAACTCGAAGAGATCGCAAGCGAACTCAAGACAAGGAGTTGATTTTCATGATCACTGTAAAAGGAGATAATTTTCCTCTGTTTATCCTGAACTCCGGTCATACGACATATGCCATGAAGGTGTTGGATTCAGGACACGTTGAGCATCTTTATTACGGTCGGAAGATCCGTCTTGACGATGAGGACGGTCTTACTGAGCAGCATGAATTCGCCCCGGGCACATCAGTTGTGTATTCGAAAGAACACGGAAACTTCTCACTGGATGACATGAGACTCGAGATGAGTTCTTACGGCAAAGGTGATGTAAGAGAGGCATTCATTGAACTGGTCAATTCCGACGGGAGCATGACATCCGATTTTCTTTATTCCGGCTATGAGGAAAGCAAAGGCAGAGACGGCGGCAGCGAAGGTCTTCCCTCCTCATACGGAGACGATGCTGAAGTCCTCACTCTCAAGCTGACCGATAAAGATAATAATGTCAGACTTGAACTGATCTACTGCGTCTATTCCGACACTGATGTTATCACCAGGACCGCACGTCTGCTCAACGACAGCGACGGCGACATCAAGATAAGAAAGATCATGAGCACTCAGTTGGATCTTGATCCCGGAGATTACGTGTTCACCACCTTCACGGGTGCCTGGGCAAGAGAGATGAAGAAGACTGACATGTCAGTTTCTTCCGCACGCCTTGTCAATTCTTCTTTTACCGGCAATTCCTCTAACCGCGCCAATCCTTTCGTGATGATCTCAAAGCGCGGCAGTAACGAGGAATACGGCGATGTGTACGGCTTCAATCTCATCTACAGCGGCAATCACTATGAGTCAGTGGAAAAAAGTCCGTTCGGAAAAGTTAGATTCTTATCCGGGATCAACCCGACGGCATTTGAATGGAAATTATCGAAAGGAGAGTCTTTCCTGACCCCGGAAGCGGTCATGACGTATTCCTCAATGGGATACAACGGAATGAGCGGGCAGATGCACGACTTCGTGTCAAAGCACATCCTGCGCGGTCCGTGGAAAGACAGACTTCGGCCAGTTCTGCTGAACTCCTGGGAAGCATCCTACTTCAAGATAAGTGAGAGCAAGCTTCTTCGACTGGCAAGGAAAGCTAAAGAAGCAGGCATCGAACTCTTTGTCATGGACGACGGATGGTTCGGCGAGAGAAATGACGATACCACTTCGCTGGGCGACTGGTTTGCCGATACCAAGAAGCTGCCAGGAGGCATAAAGGGCATCTGCAATAAGGTGCGTGCTTTAGGTCTTGATTTCGGCATATGGGTCGAGCCCGAGATGGTAAGCCGCGAGAGCGGACTGTATCTTGCACACCCCGACTGGGCCATGGAGATACCGGGCAAAGATCATTCCGAAGGAAGGAACCAGATGGTACTGGACCTCGCCTCGGAAGAAGTTCAGGATCATCTGATCCGCGTAATGAGCCACGTCTTCTCTTCTGCCGAGATATCTTATGTCAAATGGGATATGAACAGAAACTTCTCGGACATATTCTCGAGGTCTCTTCCGCCTGACAGGCAGGGCGAGGTAACACACAGATATATCCTCGGACTCTACCGCGTGATGAGAGAACTGACAAAGAAGTTCCCCGATATTCTTTTTGAGGGATGTGCATCAGGCGGAAACCGATTCGATCTGGGAATCCTGTGCTTCTTTCCTCAGATATGGGCAAGTGATGATACAGATGCAGGGTGCCGGGCGGAAATCCAGAACGGATACAGCTATGGTTATCCTATGTCGACCATGACTGCACATGTCTCTGACTGTCCCAACCATCAGACATTGAGGAGGACTCCAATTGAGACAAGATTCAATGTTGCATCTTTCGGAGTGCTCGGATATGAGTGCAATCTTAACGACATGAGCAAGGAAGATTTTGCTGCTGTTAAAGCACAGATCGCAATGTATAAAAAATGGCGCGACGTAATGCAATTCGGAAGGTTCTACCGTTCGTTATCCATGAATAACTCAAGATCATGTGACGGTGATCCTTTGGGGGCTCCGGGATACAGCATTCTTGAACCGCTTCCCGGAAATGATATCGCCTGGACGGTTGTCTCACCTGACAGGACACGCGCGGTATCGATGGTCATGCAGATGTTTACCCACCCGAACGCACAGTGGGGAGTTCTAAAGCCCACAGGACTTGATGAGGATGTGAAGTATCACATACAGGGAAGAAAGCTGAAATTTGATCTTTGCGAGTTCGGCGGACTGATCAATTACGTTGCTCCGATCCATGTTAAGCAGGACAGTCTTCAGCACAGGACTATCGCTAGATTCTACAAGATGAATTCCGAGACTGAAGAACACAATATGTACGGTGATGCGATGATGTATGCCGGTATTCATTTGAGAAGCGCATTTGCATCCGGCGGTTATAACGAGAACATGAGATATTATCCTGACTACGGTTCCAGGATCTATACGATGGAAAAGATTGGATAATGGAGGACTTCACATATGAGGATAGACATAAATAACGACTGGCTGTGGTCACCCGAGTATGACGAGCAGATGGTGGGGCCCGCATATGAGGGCGAAGGTTCCATGCAGCATGTCAGGATCCCTCATACCGTTAAGGTTACCCCGCTGAACTATTTCGATGCGCACGAGTACCAGATGGTGTCGTGTTACCGAAAAACATTTACGGCTCCCGAAGAATGGAAAGACAAGAAGGTGTTCGTCACTTTTGATGCAGTTGCCCACGATGCCGAAGTCTTTATCAACGGGCTCTTCGCAGCAAAGCATTCCTGCGGATATACGGCTTTTACCGTTGACCTTACCGAACACCTCAGATTCGGCGGAGATAATGTGATCGCTGTTAAGTGCGACAGTAACGAGACGCTTAATGTGCCGCCTTTCGGATTTGTCATCGACTACATGACCTACGGCGGTATCTACAGAGAAGTACATCTTGATGTGAAAGAGAATGACTTTATCCGCGATGTTTTCGTTTATGCCGGCATGAATAAAAAGGTCCGCATACAGACAGATGTCGAAGGTGAAGGTGAGCTTGCGGCAAAGATTACGGATACCCGTGACGGTAAGATCGTTTTCGAAGGCCCCTGCGGAAAAGATGCAGAGATAGAAGTGCCTGAAGCAGAACTTTGGACACTTGAATCACCGGTTCTTTACGAACTGACGGTAAGTCTGTCGGGCGGAGATTCTTATTATGTAAGATTCGGATTCAGATCTGCGAAATTCAAGACCGACGGATTCTATCTGAACGGCCGGAAGATCAAGATCAGAGGATTGAACCGCCATCAGTGCTGGCCTTATGTCGGCTATGCCATGCCGAAGTCAATGCAGAGAATGGATGCCGATATCCTTAAGAATGAGTTAGGTCTTAATGCGGTCAGGACTTCACACTATCCGCAGTCCCACCACTTTATCGACAGATGTGATGAGTTAGGCCTTCTCGTATTTACCGAGATCCCCGGCTGGCAGAACATCGGAGACGATGCATGGAAAGACCAGGCTGTGGTAAACACGAAGGAAATGGTATCGCAGTACAGGAATCACCCCTCGATAATCCTGTGGGGTGTAAGGATCAATGAGTCTTTGGATTGCGATGAGCTGTATGAGAAAACAAATAAGGCTGCTCATGACCTCGACCCCTACAGACAGACGACGGGTGTCAGATATATCAAGAACAGTTCCCTGCTGGAAGATGTATATGCCTTTAACGATTTCAGCCACGACGGAAAGACTGCAGGATGTGAGCCGAAGGAAAAAGTCACATCTGACATGAGCAAGCCTTACTTCATCAGTGAGTATAACGGTCATATGTATCCGACAAAGGCGTTCGACGACGAACTCCACAGACAGGAACATGCAATAAGACATTGCAATGTCCTTGACAGTGTAATGTCTCATGACGACATCCTTGGCTCGTTCGGCTGGTGTATGTTCGATTACAACACACATAAGGATTTCGGTTCAGGAGACAGGATCTGCTATCACGGCGTAATGGACATGTTCAGAAATCCAAAGCTCGCCGCAAGTGTCTATGCAAGCCAGAACAAGGACATTGAACCCGTTCTGGAGATCAGTTCTTCCATGGACATCGGAGACCACCCTGCAGGCAACAGAGGCGAGATATTCATATTCTCGAACTGCGACAGCGTAAAGATGTATAAGAACGATGTCTTTATCAAGGAATACTCAGGGAAGGATTCTTCTTTCAAGAATCTTATCTCGCCTCCGATGCTTATAGACGACTATATCGGCGACATGATAAAAGATGGCGAAGGTTTTGCTCCGAGGCAGGCCAAGATCGTAAAGGACGCTCTGAATTTCACGGCACTCTACGGCATGGAAAACATGCCTCTCAAGATGAAGCTTACCATGGTCGAAGCCATAACGAGATACAAGATGAAATTCGAGACGGCATACGCCCTCTTTGCCAAATATGTCGGTAACTGGGGCGGCAAGGCAACAACCTTCAGATTTGATGCGATCAAGGACGGCAAAGTGGTTAAATCCGTAACGAAATGCACTGTATCCAAACTCTGCTTAAGCCTTGATGTATCAAAGACGGAATTGACCGAAGACTCAACATATGACGTGGCTGCAATAAGGATCAAAGTCACTGACGAATACGGCAATGTCGTATCCTACTTTAACAGACCGGCTGAGTTGGAAGTTTCCGGTGATATTGAGATCCTCGGACCCGATCTTGCCGATATCAACGGCGGTACGGGCGGAATCTATGTGAGATCCATGGGCAGACCCGGAAAAGCTTCGGTAAACATCTCTTTCCCGGGAACAGATCTTGCAGCAAAAGTTGACTTTGAAATAACATGTGATCCCTCATAAAACTGATAGTCCATAACTACCGAGGGCACCCCGGAATTACTCGGAGTGCCCTCGACATGGAATAAGGGATAGATTAAGAAAATTGTCTTTTAAAACACGTGTACGTGTATAGGTGTATGATAACAAGTCCTTTACTTAAGGTCAAATGAAATTTGTGGCAATATCTGAACTATTTTCGTGATGTCTTGAGCTGTATCGCAAGCCCAGCTCCGGCCAGTGCAACAGTTACCAGAGAAGCTGTGAGCACGTAGTCTCCCGTGAAGTTTCCGCCAATGACCGTCTCTTCGAATGAACCGACGGCAGACCCCGACAGGAACCCGGACCAGAGCAGCGGCGATATGACGGAAGAAAGTATCCTCGCACCGAGGAGTGCCGTCAGGAGACTGATGCTCCATTTCTGTGCGTAGTAGACCAGGACACCGAGAAGAGCGCCCGCGGCAAGACCTACCCCTGCGAGGACCAGTTTGTTGCCTGCCAGATCTTCAGGAAGCATCCCGTTGTAATCAGTGTAGAACCAGTATCCGCAAGCAAGCGTGCTGACCAGTATGAGCGCCTTCATGTAAAGTGCAAATGCACCTATTCCGAAGCCGATCGTGAACACTCCGATGACCGCGATGCGCGCTATATCAGGCAGCTGGGCCCCTGAAGATGCAATGTAGTTCACCAGCAGCACTCCGGCCGCAAAGCCCAGCGCCGCACCCACGAGAGCAAGGCTCAAACGGAAGAACTTGTATCCCGCAAAGCACACAAGGCATCCTGCAGCCAGCGTTACTATCGTCAGTATTACGTCAGTCAAAGTTCCAATATCTCCTTTACTTCGTCGATGGAAGAAGCATTGCACAGAGCGCGTTTGAGAGCTGCGGCACCTTCTTCTCCCTTTATGTAGAACGGCATCACCGATCTGTATTCCCTTACCACGGCACCTTCTTCGCAGTCGGCATTTTCTTCGCGCCTTTCCATTAGTTCGCGAAGGAGCATCTGCCTTCTTTCAAGACTTGAAGGTTCAGTGAATTCCCTTCCTTCGAGTTCTGCCGTAATCTTGCGGAATACCCACGGATTGCCCCTTGCCGCGCGGCCCACCATAATGCCTGCTGCGCCGGTCCTTTCCAGTGCTTTTAGTGCAGACTTTCCGTCCTTGATATCGCCGTTTGCGAACACCGGAATGCCGGTCGGTCTTACGGCTTCCGCCATTTTTGCGATGGCATCGTAATCGGCATAACCGGCATACATCTGCGGCCTTGTCCTTCCGTGTATGCAGATCATGGAAGCACCTGCTTCCGCAAGGCCTCTGACAAAGTCCGGACCTCCCTTGTCGCGGTCGTCAAAACCGGTCCTTGTCTTGCACGTAACGGGTATGTTCATTCCGGCTTCACGCAAAGTTCTTACCGTCTCCGAGACTATCTTTGCCGCCTTTGCAGGCTCTTTCATAAGGGCGCACCCCGAACCTGTCTTGATGACCTTCGGTACTGGGCATCCCATGTTGATGTCGATTATCTTAAGTCCCTCATATCTGGGATCTGCAAGGAGCTTCTCCACCGCTACCGGGAAGTCTTCCGGGTCGCTCCCGAAAAGCTGTACCACGGGGATCTTCTCCCTTGCAGGGTCTATCCTGCTGTATCTTGCACTCCTGTTAACGCCGTTGTACTTGATCGACCTGGCAGACACGAGCTCCGTCGGGCAGAAAGCAGCTCCCATCTCTTCGCATATTATGCGGAAAGGCAGGCTGCTGAACCCTGCCATCGGGGCAAGGCATATGGGATTTTCTATTTTAATGTCACCAATTTTGACACTATTCACGCTTTCACCTGCATTTGAGCATTCTCTGACTGATTTTACACTTTTTTTTACTTGAAATAATAACAATTAGGGGACAAAATAGTACACGTAAAAAGAGGTGTATTTCATGGACGATTGTCTGGTCTATTTTTTCACGGGTTTCTTGGACAGCGGTAAGACCTCCGTTATCTGTTCCTGGCTCGACGGCGAGAACTTCAGAGGCCACAAAGCGGTGGTCATCAATACTGAAGAAGGCGAAGAAGAATACATTGCCGAGAACTACCCGAATGCCGACCCGGTCATCATCAACTGTGATGCCGATGGCGTAACAAAGGAACTTACCTTTGACATCGAAGCAAGACACAAGCCCGATCTGGTCTTTATCGAGTGGAACGGATCCGTGTCCCCTGCGGAGTTTTTCGAGAAGGTCGATGTGCCTCAGAGATGGGCGCTGGCTGCAGCTGTGGTCGTTGTGGACTGCTCGACATATGCAGAGTACTACAAGAACATGCAGACGTTCTTCGCAGATTACTACAGATACTGCGATACCGTCATATTCAACAGAGTCGATCCCGAGACGGATAACATCCCGAAGCTCAGGGGTTCGGTCAAGGCCGTCAACC
The DNA here is from genome assembly GCA_024692105.1 of Saccharofermentans sp. Next base: position 24,988 of record JAILMZ010000143.1, on the reverse strand, counting down.
CTTCGATAAGCATCAATTTCCTCAGCAAGGATAACGAGATCATAAGGATCGAGGATCATCTCCCCTATGATCTTTCCAAGAGTCCCTGCGAGATCGCTGCCGATGACTTCGGTCTGTTCTATACCGATGCGCTCGACAACGTTGAACGCTACAACGGCAAGCGCGTTACGCTCATCGGCGAAGCCGAGATATTAAGAGAGTTCAGAGGCAGGGCCTTCGTGCTCCAGAGACAGGCTTACACCTGCTGCGCTGCAGATGTCGGCATGATGGGAGTGCTCTGCATGTATGACGTCAAGTCCGGTTTCCCTTCGGGCCAGTGGCTCAAGGTAACGGGACAGGTCAGATATTTCGAGGACGAGCAGAACGGCCAGAAGGTAGCTGTTCCCTGCCTCACCGTTGAGAACTACGCGGTGACCTCGAAGCCCGAAAATGAGATCATTTATTTCAACTGATAGAAAGAAGGTATTTGCAAATGGCAACAAAAGTAGACATATTCTCAGGATTCCTCGGAGCAGGAAAGACAACGCTCATCAAGAAGCTCATCGCTGACGGATACAACGGACAGAAGATCGTCCTTATCGAGAACGAGTTCGGTCAGATAGGTATCGACGGCGGCTTCCTCAAGGAGTCCGGCATCGAGATAACGGAGATGAATTCCGGATGCATCTGCTGCAGCCTCGTGGGAGATTTCGGCACGGCTCTTCAGGATGTAATCGATCAGTTCCATCCCGACAGGATCGTAATAGAGCCCTCCGGCGTCGGCAAACTCTCTGATGTAGTTGCAGCGGTTAAGCGCGTTGAGGACACTGAGGTCTGCGGTACGGTAACTGTAATCGATGCATCAAAGTGCAGGATCTACCTGAAGAACTTCAAGGAGTTCTATGAGAACCAGATCAAGTATGCGGGCACGATCATCTTAAGCCGTACGGGCAACATCGCACAGGACAAGCTCGACAAGGCTGTTGCACTGATCAAGGAAGTCAACGATCACTCACAGATCATCACCACTCCCTGGGATGACCTCTCAGGCGTTCAGATACTCAAGGCCATCGAAGAGCCCATCACTGCAGCTGATATGGCTGCTGCCCTTCTCGAGGCTGAGGAGCACGAGCATCATCACCATCATGAGCACGGCGAGGACTGCGAGTGCGAAGAGTGCAAGGGTCACCACCATCATCACGATGACGACGATGATGATGACGAACATGAGCATCACCATCACGACCATGATCATGAAGAACACGAACACGAGCATGAACATCACCATGACCACGATCACGATGAGCATGAGCATCATCACCACCACCATCACGCAGATGAGATCTTCGACAGCATTGGATTCGAGACGTCGAGATCTTTCACGGAAGATCAGATCATGAATGCTCTGAAGTCTCTCGATGATTCCGAGAAATACGGCCAGATCCTCCGTGCCAAGGGCATCGTTGCAGGCGAAGGCGGCAAGTGGATACATTTCGATTACGTGCCCGGTGAAGAAAACGTAAGGACAGGCGCTGCAGACGTTACGGGCAAGCTCTGCGTAATCGGCGCACAGGTCAACAAGGAAGCGATCAAGGAACTGTTCGGAATTTAAGGGATTACTGATATGAACAAAGCAGGATTTCGCATTATCGTCGTAGGCGCCGGCAAGGTCGGTAAGACTATCACCAAGCGACTCACGGATGAAGGTCATAACCTGATCGTCATCGACAGGTCAGAGGCTAAGCTGTCGGAACTGTCAGACCAGTGCGATTGCATGCTTATAACCGGTTCCGGCGCGAGCCACAACACGCTGAACGAAGCAGGCATAACGGATGCGGATCTGATGATCGCAGTAACCGATTCGGACGAACTTAACCTTCTCTGCTGCACGATAGCAAAGCAGTTCAACCCGGACATCTCGACAATCGCCCGTGTCAGGAACCCTGACTACGGCAACGAGATCCCTTACCTCATGAACCGTCTTGCGATAGACCGTATCATCAATCCGGAGTTTGAGGCAGCGGTGGAAGCTGCACGCCTCCTTTACCTCCCTGCCGCGATATCGATCAACTCGTTCGCACACGGAAGTGCGGAACTCGTCAAGATCAGGATCCCCGAAGGAAGCATAATCGATGACAAGAGCATCGCTTATCTCGGTAAGAACATCACCAATGAACTGGTTATCGTAGGCGTTGACAGAGACGGCGATCTTACCATCCCGAACGGTAATTTCGTACTTAAAGCCGGCGATATAATCTCATTCGTTTCTTCGCGCAAGGTTTGTCTCCAGTTCCTTAAGAAGATCGGATTCAACACGAAGTCAGTACGTAACACGATGATCATCGGCGGCGGTAAGTCGGCATACTATCTTGCAGACCAGCTGATCAAATCAGGCATCAACGTCAGGATCATCGAGAAGAACAGGGCACGCTGCGAAGAACTCAGTCTCCTTCTTCCCAAAGCACTCATCATCAACGGTGACGGAACAGAGGCGGAAGTGCTCGCGGAAGTCGGCATCGAGACCACGGATGCTCTCGTCGCACTAACCGGTATCGATGAGGAGAACATCATGCTGACGCTCCACGCGAAGCAGGTGTCCAAGGCTAAGGTTGTAACCAAGATCAACAGGATCACTTTTACAAAAGTCATCAATAATCTCAATCTGGGAAGCGTTATCTATCCCAAGTACATTACGGCAGAGACTATCATCTCCTATGTCAGAGCAAAGCAGGCTTCTATCGGCTCCAACGTCGAGACTGTTTACCAGCTTCAGGACGGCCAGGCAGAGGCAGTCGAGTTCAAGGTCAAGGATACTCCGTCCATCAACGGCATTCCGCTTAAGGATCTTAAGCTCAGGGAAGGCGTCATCGTATCATTCATCATCCACGACGGCCAGCTCATCATCCCTACAGGTACTGACTGCATCAATGAAGGCGACAATGTTATGATAGTTACATCACACAAAGGCTTTACGGAACTGACGGACATACTTCGATGAACTTCAGAATGCACTTCTATGTACTCGGGAAAGTCATGCTCATTGAGGGCGTACTTATGCTTATCCCGACAGCATGCGGACTCTTCTTCGGAGAGTTGGACAAGCTCATTGTCTATCTGGTCTGCTCGGCAGTCTGCATGTTACTCGGACTTGTCATTGGCTACTTCAAACCCAAGGACACGCGCATTTACCTTAAGGACGGCTGTGTCGTCACCGCTTCAAGCTGGCTGCTTCTTTCTCTGTGCGGCTGCATTCCTTTCCTCGTTACCGGCGAGATACCGAGATTCACGGATGCTATGTTTGAGACCGTATCAGGATTTACCACGACCGGTTCTTCCATACTGACCAACGTCGAGGCTATGTCACATGCTTCGCTGATCTGGAGATCACTCACGCACTGGATCGGCGGTATGGGCGTGCTCGTCTTCCTTCTCGCAGTCGTTCCCATGTCGGGCGGATCGAACATGAACCTCATGATCGCGGAGAGCCCGGGACCTTCCGTCGGTAAGCTCGCACCCAAGGTCCGTTCCACGGCCAAGACGCTTTACCTTATTTACCTCGGACTCACACTGCTCGAGATCTTAACGCTCGCACTCGCGGGCATGCCGATCTTCGACAGTCTCTGCTCCGCATTCGGTACGGCAGGTACCGGCGGATTCGGAATCAAGAACGACAGCTTCACGTCATACGCACCGCATATCCAGTGGATAGTCGCAGTGTTCATGATAGTCTTCGGCGTGAACTTCAACTTCTACTATCTGCTCGTTGTAAGACAGCCCGGCAAAGCATTCAAGATGGAAGAAGTCAGGGGTTATTTCCTGGTAATACTTGCAGCTGTCGCGATAATCTTCGTCAATACTTTCAGCATTGCAGGCGATGTCGGGACCACCCTGAGAAATTCATTTTTCCAGGTTGCTACCATCATCACAACTACAGGTTTTGCCAATGCCGATTTTGACACATGGCCAACACTGTCAAAGCTCATACTGGTATCGCTTATGTTCATCGGTGCGTGCGCAGGTTCCACGGGCGGCGGTATCAAGGTTTCGCGTTTCCAGATCAGGCTTAAGACCGTCGCAAGAGAGATAGACAAGTACATCCATCCCAGGAACGTCAAGAAGATCCAGATGGACGGCAAGCCTCTCGATCCGGAAGTCATCCGCAGCGTCACGGTCTTCTTTATGGTCTACCTGCTGTTATTCTCCATATCGGTCGCAGTCGTGTCCATCGAGGGATATGATCTTGTCACCAGCTTTACTTCGGTGGCAGCCACCATCAACAACATCGGTCCGGGACTTTCCATGGTAGGTCCGACACAGAACTATGCCTTCCTGAGCGACCCGTCGAAATGGATGCTCATAATAGACATGCTCGCAGGCAGACTTGAACTCTTCCCGCTCGTTATATTCCTCTATCCGGGAACTTACAGCTCAAGGCTTCACGCCAAGATGCCGATGAGATAAGTCTTACAGTTCGTAAGGCTTGGGATCGACCTTCGTATACCTCATTATCTCTTCCATCCTGGGCTTATCGAGGTAAGCCACAAGAGAGAATGCCCTGCCCGATCTTCCGGCACGTGCCGTCCTTCCGATCCTGTGCAGATAAAGTTCGTTTTCTTTCGGTATATCGTAATTGAATACGGCTTCTATATCGTCGACATCGATTCCCCTGGCAACGACATCGGTAGCTACGAGTATGTCGAACTTATCCTTGCGGTAAGCATCCATGGTACGGTTCCTCGTACCCTGTCCGATATCACCGTGAAGCACCTCGGCCTTGAGGCCTTTTGATGCGAGTTTGGCGCAGACTCTTGATGCTTCCATCTTGGTGTTGCAGAACACGATTGCCTTGCGCAGTTCTTCCTTCTTGAGTATCGCGATTATCGAATCGAGCTTGTCCTTCTCGGGACAGGATACGATGTACTGGTCGATGTCAGGGTGATCCTGGGCCTTGGGCATTACGTCGATCTCTGCAGCATCACCCATGAACTGCCATGTTATGTCCTGTATCTCGCGCGGCATGGTCGCTGAGAACAGTGCAATCTGCTTGTCCTTCGGAGTAAGAGCCATTACCCTGCGGATATCATTGATGAAACCCATCTTGAGCATCTCATCAGCCTCGTCAAGAACAAGGGTATAAATCTGTGAGATATCCACCCATTTTCTTCCGACCATATCGAGAAGTCTTCCCGGAGTCGCGACGATGACCTGAGGTTTCTTATCCAGCTTTTCCTTCTGGATGTGCATTCCCTGACCGCCGATGAGCGATGCTATGCGGAACCCCTGTATGTATTTACCGAGTAATTTGAGCTCCGATGTGATCTGAAGTGCGAGCTCTCTGGTCGGGCAGAGTATTAATGCCTGAACGAACTTTGCATCGAGGTTCAGGTATTCGAGTATCGGTATTCCGAATGCAAATGTCTTGCCGGTTCCCGTCGGAGCCTTTGCTATGACGCTCATGTTGTCCATCATGAGCGGGATCGCTTTCTGCTGTACGGTAGTAGGACGCTTAACGCCCATCTTCTTAAGCGAGTCCATTACCTCCGGTGAGAGGTCAAGATCTTCAAATGTCACTTCTTTATTCATATCAAGCCTTTTTGGTCAACCTTTGTTACCGCAAAACTATACCACAAATTGTTATAATGTGTAAAAAGTATCCCTGAGTGGAGGTTGCAGTATGGCAAAGCGCGTTTTTCTTATAGTCCTTGACAGTTTCGGCATAGGCGGAGCACCTGATGCAGCTTCTTTCGGTGATGAGGGCAGCAACACGCTGGCGGCTGTTCTGTCGGACTCCGACAAACCCTTCCCCAACCTTGCAAAGATGGGCCTTTTCGCGATAGACGGAGAGGACGATCCGAGGATAAAAGACTACCTGAAGAAGACTTCTTCCCTGCCCGGTCCCATAGGTTCTTATGCCCGTGTAAGGGAACTGTCCCAGGGCAAGGATTCGACCATCGGTCACTGGGAGATAGCAGGAGTGTTATCCGACCGTCCGCAGCCCACATACCCTGACGGATTCCCCGAAGTGATCCTCGAGCACCTCCGCGCTGCTACCGGACGCGGCATTCTATGCAACAAGCCGTACAGCGGCACCGAGGTCATCGCAGATTACGGTGAAGAGCATATGAAGACCGGTGATCTCATCGTCTATACTTCCGCAGACAGCGTACTCCAGATAGCAGCACACGAGGATGTCATACCCGTTGAAGAACTCTACGAGATCTGTGCCAAGGCACGTGAGATAATGTCAGGCGAACACGCCGTCGGAAGAGTCATCGCAAGACCTTTCGAAGGAACTCCCGGAAAATTCACCAGGACTTCAAGAAGGCACGATTACTCGCTTGCCGCACCGTCATCAACGATGCTCGACATCCTGAAGGATCAACGGTTTGACGTCATCTCTATAGGCAAGATCTATGACCTGTTCGCAGGACGCGGCATAACCGAGTCGAATCCCACTTCAGGCAACGCCGAAGGCATCGCGAAAATAATAGAGATGATGGACAGGGATTTTAACGGTCTTTGTTTTGCCAATCTCGTTGATTTCGACATGAAATACGGACACAGGAACGACATCCCGGGTTACGCCGCTGCCATGCACGAGTTTGACGACGCTCTCGGCACGATCCTGACGAAAATGCGTGCTAGCGACCTTCTCATCATCACGGCAGATCACGGCTGCGATCCTTCAACGGAATCGACGGACCACTCACGCGAATGCATACCTCTCCTCATATACGGGGAAGGCTTCAGCGTGCCCTGCAACATGGGTGAACTTGCAGGCTTCAACAACATCTCCGGCATTGTTACTACCGCACTTGCAGGAAGATCATACAAGCGTGATTACGAGCCTTCCGCAGACAGCAACAAGCCCGATCCGGACAATATCATGAGTTATGTGGATCTCACCAATCTCAAGGTTATCGCCACGGAAGAAGATATAAGCGCTCTCATCGAAAGGGCTGCAGAACAGGGCTGCGCATCCGTCTGCATTCCTCCCTGCTATGTAAGCTACGGAAGCAGGGTGTCCGCAGGCCGCATATCCATCTGCACCGTAATCGGTTTCCCCAACGGTTATTCGACCGCGGGTTCCAAGTTATACGAAGCGCTCGAGGCTTGTGACAACGGAGCCTCCGAGATAGACATGGTCATCAACAGATGCTTCGTAAAGACCGGCCGCTGGGACGATGTCGCATCCGAGATCAAACTGATCTCAGACGGTGTTCACGGAAAGGGAGCGATCTTAAAGGTCATCATCGAGACATGCGATCTCACGGAAGACGAGAAAGTGCGCATGTGCAAGATCGTATCGGAAGCGGGAGCTGACTTTATCAAGACATCAACGGGATTCGGTTCTGCCGGTGCGACGGCAGAAGATATCGCCCTGATGAGACGTGAGTGTGATGCAGACACGCGCATCAAAGCAGCCGGAGGCATCCGTTCTCAGGAAGCCGCACAGCAGATGCTGGACAATGGTGCCGTTAGGATTGGCGCGTCAAAGTTATAAGGATCAGAAAGAAACCTGATTCTTGCCTTCGCGCTTTGATTTATTAACCTTTCTCTCTGCAACGGAAAGGAGCTTTGAGATATCAGGCTCGTTCTTGTCGAACGTCGCGATGCCTGCAGAGATCGTAATCTTCTGACGCTTGTTTTCAACGATTATCGGACTGTCTGCGATCGCTCCGATCGTCTGCTTTACCAGGCCGTATGCCTGTGTCTTGTCCGTAGCGGGAAGGACAATGGCAAACTCATCTCCGCCGATACGGAAACATGTGTCAGCCTTGCGGGTGTTCTGCAGGAGAAGATCGGCGATGGTCTTCAGCACAATATCTCCGTTCTGCTGACCAAAACGGTCGTTGATAACAGTCAGGTCATCAACATCTATCAGGACTACCGAGAATGTGCTTCCGTCATTTTTGACTTCGCTGTACACGCTTGAATACTTCTCGAGCGTCTCATAGAAATACTTACGGTTATAAAGTCCGCTGAGGTTGTCTACCCTGATCAGGTGTTCCAGCTGCAGATAAGAACGCTGAAGCTCTTTCTCGAGAGTCTTGGTCTCGGTGACGTCCTTGCTCGAACCCCATGTTCCGATAATCTTTCCGTCCTTATCAAAGAGCGGATACTTGGATGCCATGTAATACTTGGTCGTATCTTCATCGACAACGAGCTCTTCGATGACATCGAGCATCGGCTGGCCCGTCGCGATTATCATGAGTTCTGTCTCTCTTGCCGCCTGGGCAAAATCCTTGGGGAAGTAATCAAAATCCGTCTTGCCCAGAACTTCTTCCGTGCTTGATGCGCCAAGCTGGCGGATATGGCCTTTGCTGTTCCAGATAAACCTTGAATCAAGATCCTTGAAGTAAACCGTATCCGAAGAATAATCCCTTATCGTCTCAAGAACTATCTTATTGATCTCTTCTCTGTTGATGGCCGTCATATCAGATTACCTCCGTTGAAGTTGTCACAGGAGCGGTTTGCTGTCTGATTCTTTTACTTCGATTCCTTCTGCTTCAAGTGCTTCATAGAAGATCCTGCTGTCAAAAGATGCAGGCGAGAACACGCCCTTCTTCTTCCACTTGTCGTTGCACATCAGCTTGACTGCGGCGATGGTAGCCGTACCTTCAAGATATTCTTCCGCATCGACGTTATGCTTCAGCATGCACTCTTCGTTATCGAGTTCTATCTTGTAGAGCCTGGTGAGCTCCTTTTTATTCTTCTCGCCGGTAATATAAATCTCCAGGACAAACTTGCCCTTCGCGGGAGATTCCTTCTTGTCCTCGGATCTTCTTCCCGCATTCATCTTAGGAAGGACTTCCGTTACCAGATCAACGGGGGCGACACTGACATCGCCTACCTTAACGGGCTTGTCAGAGAGCAGTCCGAGCGACTTCAGAAGCTCGATCTTCTCAGCAGGTGCCTTATGTACCGTCTTTACTTCAGATGCCTGGCCCGGCTCGAAATACCTTATGTCAGACACCTCGGGGATCTCCTTCAGGAAATCCGTTACAACGGGGCTGCTTGCCAGAACAACATCCGTGCCGGACGCGGATTTGGCTTTAAGGGAAGCGGCATCAAGCGTCTTAAGCTTGCCGTCCTCAACGATAAACACCTTCTCTGACGCGGTCTCTTTTTCTTTGCCTTCCTGCTTCTTGGCATCTTCTCCGGCAAGAGCAGCCTTTATGTCTTCCGCATACAGCGTCTCATCTACAGCTGCTTCTTTGCCGTCTTTGCTCTTCTTCTCAACATCGCCTATGATGCGGACGATGTCTATCTTCTTTACCTTATCGAAATCCTGTGCTGCGAACTTCCTTGCTATGGTCGTAACTACGCCCGGCATAACGCCTGCACCGCAGACTGCCGTCTTGCCTGCAGTCTGGAACTGTCCGAACTTCTTGAACTGTTCAGACAGGAGCGAGGTCGCAGACGGAGTATCCGGAACACCGCTGAGCTTGCCGTCCAGGTAATCCGCGCCGGCTTTTGCTGCCAGATCCATGGCACCGGGAGCAAGTTCGGGCGGAAGAAGGTTGACCACGAGTTCGGGAGCTATGATCTTCATCATGAGCATCGCGCCCTCGACATTGGATACGTCGATTCCGGAAGTCGTGACTCTCATTCCGCGGCTCTCGGCCATCTTCTTGAGCTCGTCACACTCCTGCTTTCTGCGCGAAGCCAGACAGACGTTCGTGGCAAAAGTCCTGTCCCTGCAGAGCTCCAGGAGCAGTCGCTTGGTAATATCATTACAACCGAGTATCATCAGACTCTTCATGGTATGTAACAAGAACCTCTCAATTACTAATTTATAATTACTGATATATTTTACTTTGCAACCGGCAAATCGGCAATTGTAAAATAAGGCGGTTTTATATGTTTTTTCTTCCAAATGAAAATAAATTGCATAACCTCAGGCTCTTTCGCACGCCGAGTTTTTGAATAAATGCTGATTTGCCACCAATGCCGTGTGAGGTTTAAGATAAAGTTGCTGATTAATACAGAACTTTTGGAGGAACGATTATGAAGACAATTACAAGCAAGGTCATCTCTGCCGTTCTTACGGGCGCTCTTGCTCTCGGAATGGCCGGATGCTCACAGCCCGCTTCCACAGAGACTGCCGATAACGGTCTTAAGACTGTTGAATCCGGCAAGCTCATCATGGCTACCAGTGCTGACTTCCCGCCCTATGAGTACTATGACGGTGACCAGGTCGTAGGTATCGATGCAGAGATCGCTAAGGCTGTTGCAGACAAACTGGGACTTGAGCTCGTTATCGAGGATACCAAGTTCGATTCCATCATCGTCGGCGTTCAGTCCGGAAAGTACGACATCGGATGCGCAGGAATGACAGTAACGGAAGAGAGACTCCAGTCAGTCAACTTTACATCCACTTATGCTACAGGCATCCAGTCTGTAATCGTACCTGAAGGCTCCGAGATCACAGATGTAGATACACTTCTTGATGGCGACTACATCGTTGGTGTTCAGATCGGAACAACAGGCGATATCTATATGACAGATGATGTAGGAGAAGACAGGATCGACCGTTACCAGAAGGGTACAGATGCTATCATTGCTCTTACAAGCGGCAAGGTAGACGCAGTCGTAATCGACAACGAGCCTGCAAAGGCATTCGTTGCTGCAAACGAAGGCCTTGTCATCCTTGATACGGCTTATGCTGAAGAGGAATATGCTATGTGCCTCAGCAAGGACAACGAAGATCTTCTCAACGCTATCAACGGCGCTTTGGACGAACTCGAGAAGGACGGTACGCTCGACGCTATCGTTGCAAAGTACATCCCCGCTGAAGGCTGATAACTTCAACCATTAAACCAAAAACTATAACAAAGGACGGAAATGAGACTTTATTTCCGTCCTTTTTCTTTCTATAATAGTGTTTTCGACTGAATACACACTTAGGAGACGATCTGATGATCGAAGAAGAAGAGAAGCAGATAGACACACCGGAGAGCGAAGCGCCGCGTAAAAAGCTGTTCACCCTTGAAAAGAGCAGCAGGACTTCCATACTCTTTGCGATTCTTTGTCTCATAATAGCTGCCGCCAGTGTAGGCTATGCTATCCTTCTCCTGGTGAACTATGACTATGCCATATCTCTGCTCCGCATCTATGCCGACAGCAGTATCGGCAGGCTCCTGATCGGTTGGTCCAACGACTTCTATGCTCAGGTCAAGCTGAACTTCATCGACAAAGACAGATACATGTACATCGTCAAAGGTCTCGGTATCACTTTCGAGGTCACCTTCTTTGCCACGCTGATAGGCATCGCGCTGGGCGTTTTGATTGCCACGATCCGCTCATCACACGACAAGCTTGAAGAAGAGCTCCGTCCCGGTTTCGGCAAAAAGATCTTTGATTTTGTGGATAAGCTTGCAAGGATATACCTTACCGTCATCCGCGGTACTCCTACGGTAGTCCAGCTCATGATCGCTTATTTCATCATCTTTGCCGCATCCAACAACAAAGTCCTGGTCGCCGTACTCGCATTCGGAATCAATTCGGGTGCATATGTCGCAGAAATTATCCGAAGCGGTATCATGAGCGTCGATCCCGGCCAGTTTGAAGCGGGCAGGTCTCTGGGTTTCAACTATATCCAGACTATGGTTTATATCATCATTCCGCAGGCTTTTAAGACGATCCTGCCGGCACTCGCAAACGAGTTCATCGTCCTCATCAAAGAGACCTCGGTCGCAGGTTATGTCGGTCTTCAGGACCTCACAAAAGCCGGCGATATCATCCAGTCCCAGACATATTCGGCATTCCTGCCACTCATCGTGGTTGCCGCTATCTATCTTATTATCGTAATGTTCTTTACCAAGATGGTATCTCTGCTCGAAGGGAGGCTGAGGAACAGTGAGCGTTAACAACGGCGAAGTTCTGATCTCCGTAAAGGGGCTTAAGAAATACTACAACGACGGCAAGATCCATGCTCTTGACGGTATAACAAACGATATACGCAAGGGTGAGGTCGTAGTCGTGATCGGACCTTCCGGTTCAGGCAAATCGACTTTCCTCAGGTCGCTGAATCTTCTTGAGCGTCCGACAGAAGGTACGATAACTTTGGACGGCATCGACATCACATCTCCCGAGACTGATATCAACAAGCTGCGCCAGAACATGGGAATGGTATTCCAGCACTTTAATCTCTTCCCCCACTTGTCGATCATCAAGAACATGACCATAGCTCCCGTTAAGCTCGGCAAGCTTTCTGCTGAAGATGCAGAGAAGAAGGCCATGGAACTCCTGGACAGAGTAGGTCTTGCAGATCGTGCCAACTCATACCCTTCACAGCTCTCCGGCGGACAGAAGCAGAGGATCGCCATCGTAAGATCTCTTGCGATGGACCCCGAAGTAATGCTTTTCGACGAGCCTACGAGCGCACTCGACCCCGAGATGGTAGGAGAAGTTCTCGAGGTAATGAAGCAGCTTGCCAAGGACGGTATGACGATGGTCTGCGTAACTCATGAGATGGGTTTTGCAAGAGAAGTCGGCACAAGGGTAATATTCATGGATGAAGGTAAGATCATCGAAGAAGATACTCCGGAACAGATATTCACAAATCCGAGGAATGAACGTCTGAAGTCTTTCCTCCAGAAGGTGCTCTGATATGGCAGATCGTTCGGGAAAGCCTTACGCCATTGCAAGTCTCGTCCTCGGTATCGCAGGACTTATTTTCCTTATGGGAAGCTATGCTTCTTCCCTGTCGGTCATCTTCGGGATCGCGGGCATCATCTGCTCACGTTCTGCGAGAAGAGAAGGATACACGGTAGGTGTTTACGGCACCGGCCGCTGGCTCGACGTTGCTTCGATCGTGGCAGGTCTCATCGTGCTTGTCTGCTCGATCATCTTCAAGTTCTCACTGATATCTATACTGGTATCGATCTTCAGCGGTATCTGATATTTACTTAGGGACTTTCAGCGTCTCATCGTAAGAATAACCTTCAAGGAAATCCGCGCCCTTTTGGACCTCTTCCGTCGACAGGCCGGGATAATCCGTCTGTTTCATGACTTCATATACCACGACAGCCGCAGCATTGGAAAGATTAAGGCATCTGCATTCTGCCGTCATGGGTATGCGGAAGCATCTGTCCATATTGGACCTTAGTATCTCCGGAGGGATGCCTGTGCTCTCTTTGCCGAATATCAGGTAGATCCTTCTATCTTCAGGCACGGCGGCGAAATCGATATCGGACGGAGCCTTCTTGCCGTATCTTGTCATGAAGTAAAACTCGCCTTTGCCGGCGCGGCTTATGAAGTCCTCATAGCTGTCGTACAGTTCGTAATCGGCCCATGTGATATGGTTGGTCGTCGAACGTCTGAACACCGGACTGTCTATATCGAATCCTATTGGTTTGATGATGTGCAGACCGCAGCCGAACGCCACGCAGGTGCGCATGATATTGCCGGTATTCTGAGGTATCTCGGGTTCAAAGAGAACTACGTTTACACGCTTGTCCGTCATGCTTTTGCCGTAGCTGCAGCCTGCTCGCTCTTTGCATTGTCTATCTCGATACCGAAAGACTTAACATTGCTCTCTGCCGCTGCTTCCGCGACGTTGAGCATGTGGTCTCCGAGTCTCTCGAAATCCGTAAGCATCTCGGAGTATACGACGCAGGCATCACCTGAACATACACCGGACTTGAGTCTTTCAAGCTGATGCTCTCTGTAGTCTTCCGTCATATCATCGATCTTCTGCTCGATCTGAGCCATCCTGATATGCACGGAATTCGGCTTTGTCTTGATGAGAGTGTTATATGCTTCCTCAGTAACCTTCATCATTTCTTCAACCTCGGCACGCGCCTTGTCGGAGAGTCTGAGACCCTTGTCTTCGAGCATGTTTGCATAGCCTGCGATGTTTGTGGCATGGTCACCCATTCGCTCGATGTTTCCCGTGATCTTGAACAGGGCACTCATCGTAACGGCGTCGTCTTCGCTGAGCTCGAATACCATGATGTGTGAGATATAGAATGATATTTCCTTGTTGAGATAATCGATGTATTCTTCCGCCTTGTTGATCTCGTTCTGGATCTCCTCGTTGTTGTCGATTACGGCAGCAAAACTCCTCTGTACGTTTCCTCCTGCCATGACGAGCATTCTGCCGATCTCATTGGCAAGAGCAGTAGTCATTGCTGCCACACCGATCGAGAGATTGGGTGAGAGCATATTCGGATTGAGATACTTGAGATATCTGACACCTTCCGTATCGCCGCCCTTGTCAGGCAGGATGAGGTTAACGAGCTTAACGATAAGACCGCCGCAGGGAAGCAGCAATGCTGTCGATACGAGATTGAATACGAGGTGCATGTTCGCGAACTGTCTTGCTACATCATCGGGGCTCAAGGATCTTACGAAGTCTGCGACGGGTAACAGGAATGCGGCGATGGTAAATACGATCGTACCGATAAGGTTGAACAGGAGATGCATGAGAGCGGCACGCATGGCATTCTTTGATCCTCCGATAGCCGCGATGACCGCGTGGAGGCATGTGCCGATATTCAGACCGAAGATAATGAACATTGCCTGTTCGAGAGTAATGAGATCAGCACCTGCGGAAGACATAACGAGTGCCTGCAAGACACCGAGACCGCCGGCTGAGCTCTGGAAGATAACTACGAAGAGGATACCCATCAGGATCTCGAGAACAGGATTTGTAAGATTAAGGAACATGTCCTTAACGAAATCCAGTTCCGACAGAGGATCCATCGATGAAGTCATGAGATTCATACTGACGAAGATAAATCCGAGCGCTGCGACAACTTCGCTTATGCTCTTCATCTTTTTGTTCTTAAGGAGAAGGCACATGAATACGCCGACCAGCGCCAGGATGGCTGCGTAGTCACCGATCTTAAATGCAATGAGCTGTGAAGTGATATTCGTACCGATGTTGGCACCCATGATAAGCCAGAGAGCCTGATACAGATCCATGAGTCCGGCGTTAACAAATCCGATGACCATGACGGTAGTCGCAGTTGAGGATTGCATGAGAGCAGTAACTCCGGCACCTACGCCTACACCTAAGAACCTGTTGCCCGTAAGTTTGCCGAGAACTGTCTTCATCTTGTCGCCGGCAACGACCTCAAGGCTGCTGCTCATCATCTTGATGCTATAAAGGAAGATCGCCATTCCCGAGCAAAGTCCGAGAATTGCAATTGTAACAGCATTCATAAACAAGCCACCTCCGAACACAATAATAATATTAAGTCAGAGCATGATTGTCAAAGGTAGTTTTGATATATAGATGTGAATAAATATATCTGTTGCGGTTCAAGCGGCAGGCATCATTCCGCACACCATTAATACCGTTCGTCAAGAATGCTACACCGCAAAGGGTTTGCGGATTAATATTGATTGTTATCTATGTTTAATAACGGGATTTCGCAGGTGTGTTTGCATCAAAATTTACAAATCAGCCTGCCAGGTGATCAATGGCCTCGATATAGCCTGCAAGTCCCTTGCCGATGATCGTTTTCGAGCAGTAGGAAGAGATGTAGGATACCTTCCTGAACTCTTCCCTCTCGTCGATATCAGAGATGTGGACTTCGACCGCGGGGATCGATACAGCCTTGAGCGCATCCAGGATAGCTATCGATGTATGCGTATATGCGCCGGGGTTGATGACTATGCCGTCCGTATCATCGAAGTAAGCTCCCTGGATGAAGTCGACCAGATCGCCCTCATGGTTGCTCTGAAGGCACTTAACTTCTATGCCCTTCTTCTCACAGTGATCTTCTATCATTGCGACCAGATCCTGATAGGTGGTCTTGCCATAGATATCAGGTTCTCTGATGCCGAGCATGTTGAGGTTGGGTCCGTTGATAACAAGTAACTTCATAGTGTGCCTTTCATCTTCTCGATAAGTTCCATTGCAGCTTTGCCTGCACCGTCGGAATAAGATGCCTTGTCTTCGAAACGTTCCAGGTGCAGCTTGTAATCACACCATGTCTCGTATGCTTCCTTGCGCTGGCTGTAGAGTTTCTCGACGCCGTGCTGTATGGATACCGGACGGTTGTGATCTGAAAGCGATGTAAGCGGCCTTTCGAGATAGATAACATTCGAATTGCATCTTACATAGAACTTGTTTTCTTCCCTTGTTACGATACCGCCGCCGCAGGATATGACAAGACCGGAAGACGGCAGTACCTCTGCAGCTACAGCCATCTCATTCTCACGGAATGCATCTTCGCCAAGACCGGAGATGGCCTCTGCGGAAGTCATGCCGAATTTATCCCTGTATGCATAGTCAAGATCGATCATCTTTCTGCCGGTCAGAAGAGCAAGTCTCTTGGCAAGCGTGGTCTTGCCCGAGCCCGGCATTCCGATGAGCGTGATGTTACGCATGCTCAGTTCAAGCCTGCTTATGACGCTCTCGATCACCTTCTCTGCTTCGCTGTCGATATTCGATGCGCCTTGTGCATCGCCTGAGAAGATCCTTGATGCTTTGTAGCCCTGTGCGACCAGCATGGACAGACCGCCTGCAGTCTTTATGCCGAGTTCTTCCGCATCCTGCAGGAATCTTGTTCTTGAAGGGTTATAGATTAGATCCACACATGCTTCGGCTTTCTCAAAGCGCGTAAGATCAAGAAGTCTCTCGTTAACCTTCGGATACATTCCGACAGGCGTGGTATTGATGATGATCTGTGCTGATGAAGCAAGGTCATAGACATTCTCATAATTGATCTGCGAAGTCCTGCCGCAGCTTATTACTTCAGATGCGCCGAGCTGCTTAAGTGCAAACAGCACCGCAGAAGCCGCACCGCCCGTTCCCAGTACGAGAACCGTCTTGCCTGCAGCGTCTATGCCCTTGCGCCTGAGCATATAGATAAAGCCGAAATAATCAGTATTGTAACCGTAAGTCTTTCCGTCTTCTCCGAATACTACGGTATTGACGCTGCCGGTCTCTCTTGCGGCATCATCCAAAACATCGCAGCGCGCGAACGCTTCCTTCTTGTAAGGGATCGTGACATTGAATCCTCTGAACAGTCCGCTGCCGAACAGTTCATCAAGTTCATTCTCCTCGCGCTCGATAACGGAATATGTATAAGACGGATCGATGATGTTATGGATCATCGGTGAATATGTGTGCGGAAGCGACTTGCCGAGAACGCCGAAAGCCGGCTTGTTCTGATGTATCTTGGCAAGGCTTATGAGTTCGCGGAAAAGTTCTTCTGAATAAGGGGCACTCTCAAAACCGGCCGCATCGCGGATCTGCTTAAGCTTTACTTCTTCTCTTGCTTCGTCATACACGGCAATACCGTGTGCACGCTTTGTGTTGCCGATCTGACGGCACAGGGCCATCCTTCTTTCGAAGGCGTTAAGTATATCGCGATCTACCGAATCGATCTCGATACGCAGCTTATCCAGTTCGTCCATGATCAATTCCCCCTTGAAAGAATCATATCATAAATCGCTATCGCTGCGGCAGCCTCCGTCACGGGAACGGCGCGGGGAGCTACGCAAGGGTCATGTCTTCCCTGAATGGTTATCTTGGTGTCTTTTTTGGCGGCAAGGTCTACGGTATCCTGTTCCCTTGATATGGACGGCGTGGGCTTTACCGCACACGCAAAGACAACGGGAGCGGCAGAGCCTACGCTTATGCCTCCCAATATGCCTCCGCATTTATTTGTCTTAAGCCTTACCTCGTCCCCTTCGAAGAAGAACGGATCGTTATTTTCCGAACCTCTGAGCAGTGCGCTTCCAAACCCGAGTCCGAACTCCACTCCCTTTACTGCCGGGATGGCATAAAGGAGTTCTGCTATCTTTGCTTCAATGCCTCCGAAGATCGGTCCGCCGATCCCTTCAGGAAGACCGTATATCACGCACTCGATGATGCCGCCTACCGAATCGCCTTCGCTTCTTGCATCTTCGATCACTGCCTTCATCTTCTCTGCAGCATCTTCAGATATCGCGGGGAATTCCTTATCTGCACAGAGAGCAAGGTCCTGCCTGAACTTAGGATCCCTGGGGTCATGATCGTAGTATGAATCGTCACTGACGCTTCCAATGGCTTTCAGATGCGCATGTATCTCTATGCCCATCTTCTTAAGTTCATTAAGCGCGATGGAGCCTGCGATGCAAAGCGGTGCTGTCATCCTTCCGGAGAATATGCCGCCACCCGATCTTGCCGCCTCATCACCGTAGATGATTCCTGCCGTATAATCCGCATGTGATGGTCTGGGACAATTCATTATCGAAGCATAATCCTTCGGCTTCGTATTGGTGTTGATGATGTATCCGTGGAGGGCAACATCCGTCTTCTCGAAACGCACCTCGTCCGCTTCCTTTCGCGGAGTGGACCACGCATTCTTTCCGGGAGCTCTCCTTGCCATGAAGCTTGCAGTAAACTCCTCAGAGGGAACCACGTCTTCGGGAAGGCCTTTTATGTATACGCCGATAGTCTCACTGTGGGACTGTCCGTAGATCTTAAGCGATAATGTCTTGCCTTCGTATGTGCTGTCCATGCTCATAACATCATCTCCCTTTCAACAATCTCTCTGAACGCCGGGAAGGATTTATCCAGGCAGCATATGTCATCGAGGCTGACCTTTTTGCCGAGGCCTGCCGCGAGAAGCACCGCGCTCATTGCCATCCTGTGATCGCCCGAAGAAGTAAGGCTTATTTCTTCCGGTACATCAGCAGGAACCACGCCGTACACGGTGATGGAATCTTCGTCTGCTTCCGCTCTTATTCCGCACGAAGCGAGCATGCCGGTTACGGCAGCGACGCGGTCGGACTCTTTTATCCTGAGGCGCGCCGTGCCCTTGAGCACCGTCTTCTTCGCATAGAACGCGCCGGTAACAGCCATGTACGGAACTATATCGGGAATGTCATCACACTCCATCGTTATATCGGATACGGCAGTCTTTTCTGCGCTGCAGTCCGTCTCCATGACACCTTCACCGTACTTAATATCGATACCGAGTCCGCTCAGGAATTCGGTTATCTTTTTATCTCCCTGTGCGGAATCGGGTTCAAGTCCTTCGACCTTTACTCCGCCGTCTTTTATAAGGCTTCCGAGACAGAGAAGGAAAGCTCCGTTAGACCAGTCGCCTTCAACTTCAAAGTCGCCTGCCGCAGTCTTGTCTGCAGGTCTTCCGGGTATGGTGTAGACATTGTTTTCGAGAGCAACGTTTATGCCGTATTTTGCAAGAACGCCCGTCGTAAGTTCTATGTAGTGAACGGATGATATCTTGCCCGTTACTTCAACAGAAGAGCCGTCTTCGAAGAACGACAGTGCCATGAGAAGTCCCGAGATGTACTGGGATGAGACGCTGCCGTCTATAACATATCTTCCGGGCGCAAGTTTGCCCGTGCAGATAACAGCATTATTCTCTTTGTCTTTGGAGATGCTGATCCCATGCGGAGCAAGGCAGTCCGAAAGTTCTTCCAGAGGTCTTTCGATAAGTCTGCCTTCCGTCTTGAAGATGAGCCTGTTGTTTCCGCCCGTTAATGCAAGTGCCACGGGTATCATGAATCTCAAAGTCGAACCGCTCTCTCTTGCGGGAAGGATGATGTCTTCGCCGTCAGCACTGTCTGCCAGAGCGGCAAGGCATTCCTTTGTCGCCTTGATATCGTTGCTGTCACCTTCGGAAGACAGAAGATAATCTCCTCTCGCGCCAAGGATGTAATTAACGATGAGCTCCCTGTGGAAGACCGACTTCGAAGGGGGCGCCTTGACCGTTAATTCTTTGCCTGTGCAACAGATATCGATCATCTGAGAAACTCCGTGAATTCTTCGGGTGTCATCCTCTTGATCTCGGCTTTGCCGATCTCGTTTACGAGTATGACGGATATGCTTTCGCCGCGTTTCTTCTTGTCGTTCATAGCACCTGCAACTGCTTCTTCCGCGGTGATGGGATCGCCTGCGGGAAGACCGTATGCTTTGATCAGTTCCTTGATGTTTCCTGCGGTCTTCTCTGTCGTAAGACCCGCCTTAAGGCATGCGTCTGCGATGATGCCCATGCCTTTCGCGACACATACGCCGTGAGCGAGAGTGAAGTTGCTGTTCCTCTCGATGACATGCCCTACCGTGTGACCGTAATTGAGGATCTGGCGTCTGCCGTTATCGTGCTCGTCCTGAGAGATCACTTCAGCCTTATCCTTTACGCAGGAGATCAAAATCTTCGTTACCGTATCGATGTCATCCTGCAGCTGCATCGCCTTGCCTTGAGATGCGATATCCGAGAGCATTACATACAGATCGGGATCCATTATGAATGCATACTTGATGACCTCTGCCATTCCTTCAGTGAATGTCTCCGGGGAAAGCGTGGCAAGGCAGTCGGTGTCTTCTATTACCATTACGGGCTGATGGAACGCGCCTGCCAGGTTCTTGCCCTGGGGAAGGTCTATTCCGGTCTTGCCTCCGATCGCAGCATCCGCCATTGCAAGGAGCGACGTCGGGATCTGCACGACCTTGATGCCTCTGAGGAACGTGGCAGCAGCGAAACCTCCCATGTCGGTGGCGACACCGCCTCCGAGCGATACCACAATGTCCGTTCTCGTGAACTCATCTTTTGCCATCACTGCCCACATTCCTGCGATGGACTCGATATTCTTCTTCTCTTCTCCCGCCTCGAAAACATACTCCGAAACAGAAAAGCCTTCGCGTTCGAGCGAAGACTTAACTCTTGCGAGATAAAGCGGGGCAACATTGGAATCAGTTACTATGAGCGCTTTCTGGGCACGGAAAAGAAGTTCGCGGATGTGTGTTCCGCAACTGTCGATAAGTCCCTTGCCGATGAGCACTTCATAATCGGTTGAAGCCTGAATGTTAATCCTGTCCATTCTTCTTTAATATCCTCTCTTTGATCCGGCTGCCTTCGTCAAGGAGACGGTACAATTCATCGCTGTCGGCAGCTGCAATGGCAGCCCTGTAACTTTCAAGTTCTCTTTGTACTGCTTCTATCTCAGCAAGGAGATAATCGCTGTTCTCGAGGAAGAGTTCTGTCCACATTCCAGCGTTGAGGTATGCGACTCTTGTAAGGTCCTGGAAAGAACCGCCCGTGAATCCTTCCGCTTCCTCCGCACCCGGACTCTTTACATAGCAGCTCGATACGAGGTGTGCCATCTGTGATGTCATCGCGATCATGCGGTCGTGATTCTCCGGTGTGGTGATGACGAATCTTCCGAACTCGAGCTTGCCGAGCATGTCTTTAGCTGCTTCGAGTTTATCTGCTATGTCCGCTTCATCCTTCGAAGGATCCGGTACAAGTATCATGGATGCATTAACGAACATGTCAGCCTTGGAGTTGTCGTAACCGGAATACTGAGTGCCCGCCATCGGGTGTCCGCCGATGTATGTGAATCCGTATTCGTCTGCAAGACGGAAACCTTCCTTGCAGATATATCTTTTAAGTCCGCAGCAGTCAGTCACTATCGTGTCCTTACTGATGTAAGGTGCGATCTCTTCAAGGTACTTAACGCTTGCTTCCGGGTAGAGTGCGAGGATAAGGATGTCGCACGAAGCGATGCTGTCTTTGTCCAGTACGCCGTCGACATTACCATCTTCTATCGCCTTATCGAGTGTTGCTCTGGTTCTGTTGTCAGCAAGGACGGTCACATCCTTGCAGCGCTTCTTGAAGCCCTTTGCAAAAGAAGCTCCGATAAGACCTAAGCCTTCGATTCCTACAGTAAACTTATCCATGATCAAAGTATACCGCGAACTTTCGTAACCTGAGCCATTACATCGACAAACATATCGGGTGTAAGGCTCTGTGCGCCGTCGGAAAGTGCTTTCGAGGGATCCGGATGCACTTCGATCTCAAGGCCGTCTGCACCTGCAGCAGTTGCCGCCATGGCCATAGGTCTGATGAGTGATCTCTTGCCTGTGGCGTGTGAAGGATCCGCTACTACGGGAAGATGCGAGAGCTCGTGCAGGATCGGTACCGCAGACAGGTCGAAAGTGTTTCTCGTGAATGTCTCGTATGTCCTGATGCCTCTCTCGCAGAGGATGACGTTGGGATTGCCTTCGCTCATGATGTACTCGGCACTCATGAGGAGCTCCTTGAGAGTAGCGCAGAGACCGCGCTTAAGAAGGATCGGCTTGTCTGTCTTGCCGAGTTCTTTGAGAAGTTCGAAGTTCTGCATATTTCTGGCACCGACCTGGATTACGTCGATGTCTTTGAAGAGAGGAAGATGATCGGGGTTCATGATCTCCGTAACGATGGGAAGACCTGTTGCTGCTTTTGCTTCGAGAAGAAGATCGATGCCCTTCTCCTTGAGTCCCTGGAAGTCATAAGGTGATGTCCTGGGCTTGAATGCGCCGCCTCTTAAAAGTGTCGCGCCGGCATCCTGAACGCGCTTTGCAGTCTCGATGATCTGCTCTTTGGATTCTACCGAGCAGGGACCTGCCATTACCGCGAAATTTCCTCCGCCGATCTTAACGCCGCCGCAATCAACGACGGTATCCTCGGGATGGAACTTTCTGTTCGCCTTCTTGAACGGCTCGGATACACGGGTGACCGACTCGATGATGTCCAATCCCTGGAGCATCTCGATGTCTACCTGTGTGGTGTCTCCGATGAGTCCTAAGACGGTACAGAATTCACCCTGTGACTCGTTGACCTTGAGGCCCTTGTTCTCGAACCAGTTCTTGAGACTCTCGATCTGGTCCTTTGTGGCTGTCTTCTTCAATACTGCAATCATTCTCTTCTTCCTCCGTAGAATTGCTTAAACAAAAACGCTGCACACCTTGTGGTTTGTGCAGCGTTCCTATCTTAGTTAACCTGTTTATCAACAGTTTTTATTCACGCACAAACCGCTCCGGATCTCTCACCGTAGTAATAAAAGTTAAATGCGTAATAATAAACCGCAGTCTTCATTCGTAATCTCCTAACGAAAAACTGCGGTTATTAAAACACAATCTCAAATGGAATGCAATACTTCAGGCCAAAGCAAATCCCGTTTTCTCTTCAATCAATTCAACGACACCCTCGGGCTCCATATTGAGCGCGATGGCGAACTCGTTGTTCATCCTGTTCTTTGCTTCGGACAGGACTCTCTCATCCTGTGCATTAAGATGCTTGCCTTCTGCTGAAAGCTCCTCTGCACGTGCGATGATGAGATGGATAAGCTGAAGTATCTCTTCACGGCTGCCGTTGGCAACTATATCGTTGAACGCATCCTTGCGGGCATTGCGGTCATCGATCCATTCTCCGCCCGTTATGGGCAGATGATCAATGAGAGATATTGCTTCCTTCTTTGAAAGTACTTTCTGGATCCTGCTGACCTGAGCCTTGTTCGCAAGCGGAACATATACAGTAGCGGACTGCTTAACAAAAAGCGGCTTGAGAACATAATACTTCTGAGGGCGCTCATGGAAAAAACTCATGTCCCTGATGTCATCGATCAGGCACACGCCCTTAGCTCCATAGACAATGTTATCTCCAATTTTAAAAGCCATATACCTCTCCTTCCCATAAAAATAAAAAATTTTTGAAAAACTATTTGCAAAACTGACAATTAGGTGTAAAATATCTGTTTTTATTCTATCACGGGCAAAAATAAAAGCCCGTCGGCAATTTCTACAAAAAAACCAACGGGCTTTTAAACTTTGGTCGCTAATAGACTAAACGCCTACTTGTCACATGCTTTTTTGATCCTGTCTATTACGATCTCAAGCGCCTTGATGCGCGCATATTTCTTATCGACCGACTCGAGAATGTACCACGGTGCGAACTCGGTGGACGTCTTCTGTATCATCTCATCGATCGCGCTCTCATACTGGTTCCACTTCTCACGGTTACGCCAGTCCTCGTCGGTTATCTTCCACTGCTTCTCCGGCGTTGCCTGACGCTCCTTGAATCGCTTTAACTGTGTCCTCTTGTCTATCTGTACCCAGAACTTGATGACGACTGCGCCCCAGTCTGTGAGCTCTTTCTCGAACTCGTTGATCTCGTTATAAGCGCGCTGCCAGTCGTTCTCGGAACAGAACCCTTCGATCCTCTCGACCATGACCCTTCCGTACCAGGTCCTGTCGAAGATCGCGATGTGTCCCGTCTTGGGAAGTCTCGTCCAGAAACGCCACAGGAAGTGTCTCGCCTTCTCGTGCGGTTCGGGCGATGCGATGGGCAGTACTTCGAATCCTCTCGGATCGAGCGCGCCCGTGATCCTCTTTATGTTGCCGCCCTTGCCTGCAGCATCCCATCCTTCGTACGCGATGATGACGGGGATCTTCTTGCGGTAGAGCTTGTAGTGGAGCTGCCTGAGTTCGTCCTGCAGTTCATCGAGGCGCTTGTCGTATTCTTCATCCGTCAATGTCTTGCCCTTAAGCTCTATATCCTTGAGCTTTGGTGTCTTCTTAAGAGCGAAAGTGTTCTGGAGGATCGGCACTGCGAGGTCCTTGTTCTTGAGTGCGGTGTCTATTCCGCTGTTAAGGAACTCCAGTACCTGAAGTTCTGCGAACTTCTTGTCCTTCGCATCGATGATGTACCACGGCGCAGTCGGGGAATTCGTATCCTTCAGGTACTTGTCGTACACCTTGATGCTCTCGTCGTAGTGCTTGTTCTCGTAGAGGTCGCTCTTGTCGACTCTCCACTTCGTGTCCTTGTTATCGAGGAGCTCATCGAGTCTTCTCTTCTGCTCCTTCTTGCCGATCTGGAAGAAGAACTTCATTACGAGATATCCGTTATCGACCAGAGTCCTCTCGGTGCGGTTGATGGAATCGATCCTCTCTTCGTACTCAGCATCAGACATGCTGCCGTCCAGTCTCGCGTCGGTTATCTCTTCCATCCAGTATGTATCGTAGAAAGTGAACTTGCCCTTCTCGGGAATGTCCCTGATGTATCTGTACAGGAACGGATACCTCTTCTCCTCTGCCGTAGGTGCGGCATATGTCTGGACCTTGAAGAACCTCGGGTCTATGCTTTTTATGACCCTGCCGAGAACGCTTCCCTTGCCAGCCGCGCCCCAGCCCTCGAAAATGACCATTACCGGAAGTCCGGCCTCCTTGATCTTCATCTGGCAGGCATTCAGCGCTTCACGTGCAGCCTTGATACCGGCA
>JAILMZ010000050.1 GCA_024692105.1 Saccharofermentans sp. | reverse complement strand
TTCGCCCTTGATGCGGCCTTCTATCTTGAACGAGTTGACGCCGGCATCAACGAGCTCCGGGATGTGGTCTATCATGCAGATATCCTTGCTCCCGAAAACATACGTCCCCCTCTCGTCCTCTTCCACGGGCATCGCGAGGTCCGGGCGCTTCTCTTCGACTACGTGGTAGCCCCACCTGCACGGCTGCGCGCACGCACCGCCGTTGGACCTTCTGCCGGTAAAATAATTGCTAAGCAGGCATCTGCCGGAATAAGCGACGCACATGGCGCCGTGTACAAAGCATTCGAGTTCGACGTCATCGGGGATGGCGTCTCTTATCTTGCGGATCTGGGCAAGTGATACTTCTCTGGCGAGGACTATCCTACTGGCGCCCTGATCTGCCCAGAACCTGCAGGCAGCGCTGTTGGTGACCGAAGCCTGTGTGGAGATGTGGATCTCAAGGTCCGGACAAAGCTCTCTGGTGCGCACGAAGATACCCGGATCTGATACGAGAACGGCATCGGCGCCGGACTCATCACCTATGAACCTGATGGCGTCATCGAGGCCCGGGAGATCATCTTCGGTGGGCATGACATTCAGCGTGACATAGCATTTGACGCCGCGGGAGTGCGCATAGGCAACAGACTCGACCATCTCTTCGCGGGTGAAGTTATCTGACAATGCGCGCAGTCCGTAATTCTTGCCTGACATGTATACGGCGTCGGCACCGTAATTCACTGCGGTGCGGAGCTTGGCGGGATTACCCGCGGGGCTTAATACCTCAACACGGGATCTGTCCATTACTCGCCGTCACCTTCTTCGTCATCACCGGTCTCATATGTATCGCTCATGTCTGCGCCTACCGACCAGTTCGCTGAGTAGGTAGCGACATTCTCTTCGTGCTCAGCGAGCGTTACGGCAAAGGCCGTTCCGCCGTCACCGGTAGCGCAGAAATACATATATCCGCAGTTCGGCTCGGGATAGAGAGCCGCGGAGATCGCATCGAGACCCGGCATGCAGATGGGTCCCGGAGGCAGGCCCGGATTCGTATATGTATTGTAAGGACTGTCAATGCTTGTCTCGGCTTCCGTGTGCAGCAGCGAAGGCGTGCCTCCCTGCAGCTCGACGAGGTAATTGATCGTCGCGGAAGAACCGAGGTATCTCATTGACTCATCGTCGGAATCGAGTCTGTTGTGGAATACCGCGGAGATGTACATCATGTCTGACACCTTGCCGCTCTCCTGCTGGATGATCGAAGCCAGTGTGATGACCTCGTCCATGCTCATTCCGATCTGCTCTGCACGGGCATAGTACTCGTCGTAGAGCTTGTTCTCCATGTTGTTCAGGAACTTGCGGATGATGCTCTCCGGGCTCGCATTGACGTCGAACTTGTATGTATCCGGATAGAGATAACCCGCGAGGATGTAGTCACGGTCGGGATCGATCTCGATCGACGAGATGAAGTCGTAATCGACGAACAGGTCAGGTGAATTCATGCACTCGTCGAACTCGGCGTCATCGAAGTTCAAGCCCGCATCGTGCAGGATTGCCTTGAGCTCGACGTAAGTCGTTCCTTCGGGGATCGTAACCGTGACCTGCGAAGGTTCGAGCGTGAGGAAATACATGATCTCGTCGTATGACAGTCCGGGGATAAGATAGTGCGTGCCGGCAACATACGCGCCGTCGAAGCCGTTGACCTTACTCATTAGTGAGAATACAAAAGTATTGTTGATGAGGCCCATCTCGAGGAGCTTGTCTGCGATGTCGCCAGTGGAATCACCCATCTCGACCACGAGAACGACCGCGCCTTCCGTGTTCTTGTCGATCACGAGAGTGCCGTTGTCGATCTGCTCCTGCAGCGCATCGAAACGCTCTTCCTGGGAGATGACGTAATTATAGCCGAAAATGACTCCCGCCACGGCGAATGCGAACAGCAGGACAAGGACGATAAGTACCCTTAGGGCGATCCTTAATTTCTTTGGCAGCATCAGCTAATATCCACCTTTATCAACGGCGGACGCCTCTGCCCGTGCGAAGGTTCAGGCGTCCTTATTTTTGAGCTTGGCCATTGTCTTGGCTCTTAAGTCATTGCTGAGGATCTTCTTCCTCAGTCTGATCGACTGGGGTGTCACCTCACAGAGCTCATCGTCTTCTACAAACTCGAGGCACTGCTCGAGGGAGTATCTGAGCGGCGGAGTGAGGCGCATTGCTTCATCAGCACCTGCAGAACGCATGTTGGTTACATGCTTCTTCTTGCAGACATTAACGGTAATATCTTCGGGTTTGGGATTGACACCTACGATCATGCCTTCGTACACTGGTGTGCCTGCTCCGATAAAGAGCGGACCTCTGTCCTGGGCATTGTACAATCCGTAGGTTACGGCGGTTCCCGTCTCGAAAGCAACGAGTACGCCCTGGCCTCTGGTCTCGATCTCTCCCGCGAAGGGTTCATAGCCGTTTATGACGCTGTTCATTA
>JAILMZ010000021.1 GCA_024692105.1 Saccharofermentans sp. | reverse complement strand
CGAGTGCCTTGAGCTCGTTGACAAGGACATTGAAGGATTCCGGGATACCCGGCTCGGGAATGTTCTTGCCGCGGATGATGGCATCGTATGTCTTTGAACGGCCGTCGATATCGTCGGACTTGACCGTGAGGATCTCCTGCAGTGTGTGTGCAGCGCCATAAGCCTCGAGGGCCCAAACTTCCATCTCACCGAATCTCTGACCACCGAACTGAGCCTTACCTCCGAGAGGCTGCTGAGTAACGAGTGAGTAAGGTCCTGTGGATCTTGCGTGCATCTTATCGTCTACTAAGTGGTGCAACTTCATGTAGTACATTACACCGACTGTAACTCTGTTCTCGAAGGGCTCACCGGTACGACCGTCGTAGAGGACTGTCTTACCGTCTGAGTCGATACCTGCAAGCTTGAATGCGTCAGCGATATCGTTCTCGTTTGCACCGTCGAATACAGGTGTTGCGATCTTCCAGTTGAGAGCCTTGGCTGCTCTGCCGAGGTGAACCTCGAGGAGCTGACCGATGTTCATACGTGAAGGAACGCCCAAGGGGTTGAGGCAGATATCAAGTGTTGTACCGTCAGGGAGGAAAGGCATATCTTCTTCCGGAAGTACTCTGGAAACGACACCCTTGTTACCGTGACGTCCTGCCATCTTATCGCCTACGGAGAGCTTTCTCTTCTGCGCTACGTATACGCGGACTCTCTTGTTTACGCCGTTCTTGAGGTTGCCGTTTGTCTCCTTTGTTGAAACAACAACGTCAACTACGACACCGTTACCGCCGTGAGGAACTCTCTTGGAAGTATCCTTAACCTCGCGTGCCTTCTCACCGAAGATAGCCTTGTAAAGTCTCTCTTCTGCTGTCTGGTCTGTCTCGCCCTTAGGTGAAACCTTACCGACTAAGATGTCGCCGTCCTTGACCTCGGCACCGATCATAACGATACCGTTCTCGTCGAGGTTAGCAAGAGCGTCGTCGCTTACGTTCGGAACTTCTCTTGTGATCTGCTCAGAACCGAGCTTTGTCTCACGGGCTTCGCACTCGTGCTCTTCAATATGGATAGATGTATAAACATCATCTCTTACTATTCTCTCGTTTACGAGAACAGCGTCCTCGTAATTGTAACCTTCCCAAGTCGTGAAGCCGATGAGAACGTTTCTACCGAGAGCAAGCTCACCATTCTCCGTTGCAGGACCGTCACCGATCGTATCGCCGGCCTTTACGCGCTCGCCGATAGCAACGATAGGACGCTGGTTGATGCATGTGCTCTGGTTGGATCTCTGATACTTAGCGAGCATGTATGTATCTACTGTCTTGTCATCGCATGTGATCTCGATCCTGTCTGCAGAAACGAATGTAACGACACCGTCGTGGTTTGCAACTACGCAAACGCCGGAGTCCTTAGCTGCTCTGTACTCCATACCTGTACCGATAATAGGTGCTTCAGGCTTGATGAGAGGTACGGCCTGACGCTGCATGTTAGAGCCCATGAGAGCACGGTTAGCGTCGTCGTTTCCGAGGAACGGGATAAGGCTCGTAGAAACTGATACGAGCTGCTTAGGAGATACGTCCATGTAGTCGATATCTTCAGCATCTAACTGAACGAACTGATCGAGGTGACGGC
This sequence comes from Saccharofermentans sp., assembly GCA_024692105.1. Next base: position 2,256 of record JAILMZ010000021.1, on the reverse strand, counting down.
AAACGATCTTGGAATTAACGAACTTGCCGTCGTCATCGATAGGCTCGTTAGCCTGAGCGATATTGTAATCGTCCTCTTCGTCAGCTGCCATGTATCTTACTTCGTCTGTAAGAACGAGCTTCTCCTTATCGAATCTGCGGTAAGGTGTCTCGATGAAGCCGTACTTGTTGATACGTGCATAGATAGCCAGTGAAGTCATAAGACCGATGTTCTGACCTTCCGGTGTCTCGATCGTACACATACGTCCATAGTGTGTAGGGTTGATGTCTCGAACTTCCATTGAAGCTCTCTCTCTTGAGATACCGCCGGGACCTAATGCTGACAATCTTCTCTTGTTTGTAAGCTCAGCAAGAGGGTTGTTCTGATCTGCGAATGCAGAAAGCTGTGATGAACCGAAGAACTCTCTGAAGGATGCGCTCAAAGGTCTTGAGTTAACGAGGCTTGCAGCTGTAACTACTTCGCCTTCCTTACCTGCGATCTGAGAGATCCTGTCTCTTGTGTTCTTCTCAACACGCTGGATACCTGTACGCAGCTGGCTCTGTAAGAGCTCACCTACGGATCTTACTCTACGGTTACCCAAGTGGTCGATGTTATCGATCTTACCTACGCCTCTGTGGAGACCTAAGTAATAAGAGATAAATGCATATATATCATCTATTGTAAGGTTTCTGGGCATGAGCTCGTTCTTGCGCTGCTCGAGTGCGAGTTCGAGCTTGGAAGCGTAATCCGCCTTGTCGCAATTAGCTCTGATGTCCTCGATGATCTCACGGAGAACTGAAACTCTTACCTTCTCGTTGATAGGTGTGTTATCGATATCGAAGCCCTTGAGCTCCTTCTTGGGGAAGCTGTTACGGATGAATGTATCAGCATCGACTCTGCCGTTGCCGATAACCTTGAGAGGCTTATCATCGTAATCGTCCTCGTCGATAGCCTTAACGAGCTTCTTAGGGAAGATGATGACTGAACTTACGCCTGCATCCTCGATCTTCCTTGCGATCTCGGCAGTGATAATAGTATTCTTCTTTGCAACTACTTCACCGTCTACTGTCGTTACGCTCTCAGCGAGCTTCTGACCGACGATCCTGCCCTCGAGTCCGAGCTTCTTGTTTACCTTGAAGATACCTACTCTCTCGAGGTCGTATCTTAAGGAATCGAAATATGTCTTGTCGAGGATGCTCTTTGCATTCTCAACTGTAAAAGGTTCATTGTTACGGATCTTCTTGAAGAATTCGTAGAAAGCTGCTGTCTGAGGATCTTCAGCATCCTTTGTGTCATCCTTCTCGAGAGTGGCGCGGAGGCACTCCTCGTCACCGAACATGTCGATGATCTGCTCGTTTGTTACAAGACCTAAGCATCTGAGGAATACAGAGAGCGGGATCTTGTGTGACTTATCTACGACAATGTAAAGGAGGTTGTACTCTTCTGTCTCGTTGGGAGTATCAGAGCTTGCCTTCTCCTTTGCTGTGAGCTTGTTCTCCTTCTCGTCTTCCTCGATGAGGATCCATGATCCCCTGTAAGGAATGAGCTCTGCTGTGAGGAGACGGTTACCCATCTTGGATCTTGCCTCACCATAGTAAGCTCCGGGTGATCTTACGATCTGATTGATTACTACACGCTCAGCGCCGTTGATGATGAATGTACCCTGATCTGTCATGATAGGGAACTCACCTACATATACAGTCTCATCAGATACTGTATTATCTACCTTATTACGGAGTCTGATCTTAATAGAGAGGCGAGCAGCATAGTTGCTGTCGTTCTTCTTACACTGGTCGATGATAAAGGATTTAGATGCCTTAGGCACACCTGCCTTAGCCTTATCTTTCTTAGAATCCTTAGATCTGTCTTCCTTTCCTGAAGGATCACAAGGACTGTCAGGGTCAAAGATCTTGTCTATAAAATAAATCTCATACTTGCCCTGCTCATCAGTAACCGGTGAAACTTCGTCGAAGATCTGCTGCATGCCCTCGTCAATAAACCACTGATAGGACTGCCTCTGATTCTCGATGAGGTTAGGTACTTCGATTACTTCGTTGATTTTGGAATAAGACTGTCGTTCAGTCTTGCCTTGTTTAACGGAATGGACCATATTTTATGAATCACCTCACACAAAGCTTGAAAACTTGGGGTCTTCAAGCGGCCTCATATGTTGAGAAAGCCTGTTTATTTAACACAAAAGACCTTCCCCGTCAAGCGAAAAGGGCAAAATACCCCTACCCACTACGACGCAGTAAAGTATTATACAAGGGAAAGCAA
>JAILMZ010000008.1 GCA_024692105.1 Saccharofermentans sp. | reverse complement strand
ATACGCGAGTGTAGTTCAATGGTAGAACTTCAGCCTTCCAAGCTGACCACGTGGGTTCGATTCCCATCACTCGCTCCAGGGTCATTAGCTCAGCTGGATAGAGCAACAGCCTTCTAAGCTGTGGGCCGGAGGTTCGAGTCCCCCATGGCTCACCAGACGCGTCAGATAAGGTTTCGTCCTTTATGACGCGTTTTTTTATGTCCTTGAATTGGGACTTTGATTTTCAAACCTTATGCTATAATTTTATCTGTAAATAATAAGAGGAGTAAGATATGGCGTCAAAAGCTAATTACGGCAATGAGAGCATTCAGATGCTCAAGGGTGCTGACAGAGTAAGACTTCGTCCGGCGGTAATCTTCGGTTCGGATAATCTGGAAGGCTGCATCCATTCATTCTTTGAGATCCTGTCCAATTCCATTGATGAGGCAAGGGAAGGTTACGGCAACCAGATCTTCATCACGCGTTTTGCTGATGGAACGATCGAAGTCGAGGACTACGGAAGAGGTATCCCTCTCGATTACAACACTAAAGAACAGCGTTTCAACTGGGAACTTGTTTACTGCGAACTCTATGCAGGCGGCAAGTATAACAACAATACTGCGGGAGACTACGAGTTCTCGCTTGGCCTTAACGGTCTCGGTGCATGTGCTACCCAGTATGCGTCCGAATTCTTCGATGTTACGGTATTCCGCGACAAGACAAAGTATTCGATGTCATTCAAGAAGGGTAATCCCGTAACCGAGCTCCAGACAGAGCCTTACAGGTTTAAGAGAACGGGTACGGTCCAGCGCTGGAAGCCCGATTCAGAAGTGTTCACCGAGACTATCATCCCGCTTGATACATTCAAGGACATCATCAAGCGTCAGTCCGTCATCAACAGCGGTATTGAGTTCATCCTCAAGGATGCTGAATCCGGCGAAGAGTTCCATTACAACTATCCCGAGGGTATCAAGGGTTATGTTGACGAGCTCTCCGATATGAGAGGACTTACGGATTCCTTCTTCTTTTCAGGTGAAGGCAAGGGGCGTGACAAGGAAGACCGTGACGAGTACAAGGTCAAGGCAGAGGTAGCTTTCTGCTTCAACAACAATATCAATGATCTCGAGTATTTCCATAACTCGAGTTTCCTCGAGCACGGCGGTTCTCCGGATAAGGCAGTAAGGTCTGCTTTTGTTTCCGAAGTTGACCGTCAGATCAAGCTCCGCGACAAGTATAAGTCTAACGAATCCAAGATCATCTTCCAGGATATCGCCGATTCACTCATCCTTGTCACCAATACCTTCTCGACTCAGACCTCGTATGAGAACCAGACAAAGAAGGCAATCAACAACAAGTTCATCCAGGACTTCATGACACAACTTATAAGGAACAATCTTGAAGTCTGGTTCACGGAGAACAAGGATGCCGGTGATAAGGTCCTCGAGCAGATACTGGTCAATAAGCGCTCCAGAGAGAATGCCGAGAAGACGAGAGTCAACATCAAGAAGAAGCTCATGGGCTCGCTCGACATCAACAACAGGATCAAGAAGTTCGTAGACTGCAGATCCAGAGACGTTAACAAGAGAGAACTCTATATCGTTGAGGGTGACTCCGCTTTGGGTTCCGTCAAACTCGGAAGAGATGCTGAATTCCAGGCTGTGATGCCTGTCAGAGGTAAGATCTTAAACTGCCTCAAAGCTGATTATGCGACCATTTTCAAGAGCGATATCATTACCGATCTTCTCAAGGTCCTGGGATGCGGAGTTGAGATATCCAACAAGCACAACAAGGACTTGTCGGCTTTCAATATCGAGAACCTCAGATGGAACAAGATAGTAATCTGTACCGATGCGGATGTCGACGGCTTCCAGATCAGGACACTCATCCTTGCAATGCTCTACAGGCTTACACCGACCTTAATCGATAAGGGTTATGTCTATATCGCAGAGTCACCGTTGTTCGAGATCACGTACAGGGCGAAGGGTAAGAACGCAGAGGAGAAGACGTATTTCGCGTTCAACGAGAAGGAGAAGGCGGAGATACTCTCCAAGGTCGATCCCAAGCTCTGCACGATTCAGAGATCGAAGGGTCTCGGTGAGAACGAGCCTGAGATGATGTGGCAGACTACCATGAATCCAAAGTCCAGAAGACTTATCAAGGTTTGCTCCGAAGATGCGCAGAAGATGTCGGAAGTGTTCGATCTGCTTCTTGGCGATAACCTCGCCGGAAGAAAACTGCACATCGAGCAGGACGGACACCTGTACCTCGATATGCTCGATATCGGATAAACGGAGATGAACATAAATGGCTAGAAAGAAAAAAGAACCTGAGAATAACAGTAATTCACTGAAGGCAAAGCTTACGGATGCCAAGGCAGCCGATATGGCGCCTGTGCTTCAGCCCATTACGGAGACACTTGAGACCAACTATATGCCGTACGCGATGAGCGTTATCGTATCGCGTGCGATCCCTGAGATCGACGGCTTCAAGCCTTCGCACAGAAAGCTCCTGTACACGATGTACAAGATGGGCCTTCTTAACGGCAACCGTACGAAGTCTGCCAATGTAGTCGGCCAGACCATGAAGCTCAATCCTCACGGAGATGCTGCCATATATGACACGATGGTCAGAATGACCCGCGGCAACGGAGCGCTTTTGCATCCTTATGTCGATTCAAAGGGTAACTTCGGTAAGCAGTATTCGCGTGACATGCAATGTGCTGCTCCGAGATATACGGAAGTAAGGCTCGAGAAGATTTGTGAAGAGATCTTCAAGGGTATCGATCACGATGCTGTCGATCTGGTGGATAACTATGACGGAACGCTTAAGGAACCGTCGCTTCTTCCCACGACTTTCCCTGCTGTGCTCGTCAATGCCAACCAGGGTATCGCTGTCGGTATGGCTTCCAACATCTGCTCTTTCAACCTGAAAGAAGTCTGCGATGCGACTGAAGCATACCTGAAAGATAATACTGTCGACCTTCTTGATATCATGCCGGCGCCCGATTTCTCCGGCGGCGGACTGATCCTGTATGACAGGGAACAGATGAGACAGATATATGAGACAGGCAAAGGTACATTCTCGGTAAGAGCAAGATACAATGTCGATGCCAAGCATAATCTCATCGAGATCACGGAGATCCCTTATTCCACAAGCGTTGAGGCTATCATCGACAATATCGCCGATCTCGTTAAGTCCGGCAAGGCCAAGGAGATCTCCGACATAAGAGACGAGACAGACCTTGACGGTCTCAAGATAACGATCGACTGCAAGAGAGGTACTGACCATGAGGCTCTCATGGCCAAGCTCTTCAGATTCACGAAGCTTCAGGATACTTTCTCCTGCAACTTCAACATACTTATCAACGGCAATCCGAGAGTTCTTGGCGTAACCCAGATCCTTGACGAATGGCTTGAATGGAGAAGAAACTGCATATCAAGAGAACTCAGGTTCAACCTCGACAGGATGAAGAAGAAGCTCCATCTGCTCGACGGTCTTGCTCAGATCCTCCTTGATATCGATAAGGCCATCAAGATCATCCGCAACACGGAACTTGAAGAAGATGTTATCCCTAACTTAATGAAGGGCTTTGACATCGATAAGGAGCAGGCTGAATATGTTGCTGAGATCAAGCTCCGCAACATCAACAAGCAGTATATCGTCAACCGTATCTCTGACAGGGATAAGCTCAAGGAAGATATCGCAGATACTGAGGATATCCTCAACAGCCCGAGAAGGATCAACACACTGATTGTTAAGGCTTTGAGAGAGGTTGCCACAAAGCACGGCAAGCCCAGGAAGACTGAGCTTATCGTTGCTGAGGAAGCACCGGTATTCGAGGCTGCTGCGGTAATCCCGGATTATACTCTTCACCTTATGCTTACCCGTCACGGATACCTCAAGAAGCATACGATGAATTCCCTGCGTAATGCAGGCGAGCTCAAGACCAAGGAAGATGATGAGATCTTTATGGGCTTTGAGACTGAGAACAGATCCGACCTGCTGATCTTCACCGACAAATGCAATCTCTATAAGGCCCATGTATATGATTTCGCCGACACAAAGCCTGGTGATCTGGGCCACTTCCTTAGAAGCGTTCTCGACATGGAAGCAGATGAGACGCCGGTGTTCATGATCTCGACGCGTGACTATAAGGGAATACTCTTCATTGCCTTTGAGAACGGCAAGGCGGCAAGATTCCCGATCAATACTTATGAGACAAAGCAGAACCGTAAGAAGCTCCTTAAGGCATATTACGACGGAAGCAAACCGGTCGGATTTATTCTTTTGAACGAAGAAGAGGATCCCGACCTCATCGTTACGAACAGCCTTGATAAGGCGGCGGTTTTCAAGTCGTCCCTTATTCCGCTCAAGACGACCAGGACAACGCAGGGCGTACAGCTCCTTGTCTCTAAGAAGGGATCTGTTCTTAAGAGTCTTGCAAGACTTGAAGAAGTATCAGTAACTGACCCTGAGTATTACAGGATCCGTAAAGTTCCTGCTATCGGATACTACATCAGGGAGAAATCTCTGGAGGCGAAGCAGATAAGCTTTGACGATCTGAATTGATTACATTCTCCAAGGAATACAAGATTAAAGACGAAGGGGAGAAGAAAGCCGGAAAGTTTTATATTACGGCTGCGATCATATGCGCTGTAGCTGTTGCTGCGGCGTTTATCGTTTTCGCCATAGTCGGAAGGACGAATGCATATGCAAACATGACGATCCCTAATTTCCAGGCGGCCCTGGACAGAGGAGATTATAAGGAGGCTTTGGCGATATACAGGAGTGTCCAGGATGATGTGCTCTCTGCCGAACCGGAAGATGCGTTCAAGTTTACTGCCCAGACCGAGATGCTCTCGCAGATGGAGGCCATAGTCTCCGAGAGGACTGATGCCCTGTGCAACAAGATCCTTACGGAGAGATATGTTCCGATGCCGTCTGATGTCGAGTTCCTCGATTCGATGGACGAGCTTACATCGTCGGTCGTATACAAGTGGCTCAACGATCTATGTGTCAGCTTCCTTCTGGGCAAGACGGAGAAGCCTGATGTAATGTTTGTTTTCGATCAACTCGAGCCCATAGGCAACCTTGCTGCAACGTCAGGTCCGCTTCTGCGTGAGCTTGACAGCATCGAGACGGCAACGGGTGAAGTTCAGACGGCGGAAACTGCTTTCGATAAAGGCGATTACATCAGTGCAGTTAAGTACTATCAGGAAGTGGCCGACGGGTACGAAGGCTTCGTCTATGAGTACTCCATAAACAGAATAGAAGAGATCAAAGACATAATGTACGAGCCTATGATCGCCGAGTGCGAGCACATGCTCGAGACATTCAAGTACTATTCGGCTGAAGTCCTTCTGTCTGACCTTGCCGTTATATTTCCGGATGACGAGAGGATCAAATCAGATCTCCTGCAGGCTACCGGCAATACGACAGAGACCTATGAATACTATGGAACCATCGAGGTTCTCTGTGTCAGGTCTCTTATCGCTGATACGGATACGGCTTTTGCTGAAGGTTATGCCAGTGACGAGAGCGGATTGTATATGACCTGCGAAGAGTTCGAGACAATGCTTGAGCAGCTCTATGAGGGCGGTTATTGCCTGGTAAATCCCGAGAATCTCATCGACATGAAAGATCCGTCTTATCTGATCGAGCGCAACCTCACGGTGCCTGTCGGCAAGAAGCCTCTCATTATCGTAATCGAGAACCTTACATACAGCGCGACTGCTTACGATTACGGCACATGCAGACAGCTTGTCCTGAACGACAGCGGCCAGGTGTGCGGACAATATGTTACCTTAGATGAGAACGGTGATGAAGAAGTCGTCATCAGCAGGACCTGCGAGTGCATCGGAATACTCGACCAGTTCGTCGAGCTGCATCCGGATTTCACTTTTGACGGTGCAAAGGGCATCATCTCGATAAGCGGATACGAGTCCGTATTCGGTTACGTAATAAGTGAAGATGAGATCGATGACAGGAATGCCGCACTGGCAACTCAGAATATGCCGTCTATCGATCCAACACCCGAAGAGATAGCAGCAAACCAGGAGACAGTCATCAAGATCGCTGATGCACTGAAGGACGAGGGATGGCAGTTTGCATCCTGTACTTACGGCTACCTTCCCGATGCAAGATCCTGCACATTTGAAGAGATCCAGGCCGATACCGAGAAGTGGCTCGAGCAGATAGCTCCGCTTCTGGGAGAGGTCCACATGATTGTCTATCCCGGCGGCAACTACATCTACGGCACGGACGACGAGGCGGTATATCTTAAGAACCTGGGCTTCAGGATCTTCTTCGGCATCGGCTCGAAACCGTACTACACATACGGCGACAACTACCTGTATTTCGACAGGGCGATCATCAGTGCGAATACTCTTATGACATACGATTATTCGAGGATATTGGACGCAGAGGCTATACTTGACCCCGCACGAAAGAGCGGCTGACGGAGGGGTAATATTAAAATTTCATTTCATTATCCGTTAATCTGTGCCACATGTTGTGCTTTAATGTAAGATATATATGACATTTTCGGGAGGAAGAATTATGGCTAAGATCGATAAGCTTACTGCTCTTACTGAAGAAGAGGATATTATGTGGCAGGACAGAAAGAGATATCTCGGCCTTCCAATCTCTTTTACAATATACAGTTTCAGCAAATCAAAGTTCTATCTTAAGACAGGACTTTTCAATATCAAGCGTGAAGAGATCCTGCTTTACAGAGTCCTCGATATTACGCTTAAGCAGTCCTTCGGACAGAAGATATTCGGCGTCGGTACCATTGTTCTCAGCACTGCCGATAAGTCGACACCGACCCTTGAGATCAAGAGCATCAAGCAGCCCGAGAGGATCTCCAAGGCTATCAGTACGCTCGTTGAACAGCGCCGTGATGAGAAGAGAGTTACCGGTAAAGAGATGTTCGGTGCTTCGGGCGCATTTGGTCACGGTGATGTTGACGGAATCGATCACGATGGTGACGGTCATTTTGATCTGGACGATCTTATCGATCATCATTAATAAGGAGTAAGTTTTGGAGACCCGAATAGACAGACTCGGAAGCGTAAGAGAAGATAAGCTCAAGCAGCTTAAAAATCTCATTGCTGAATCAAACTACATCGTATTCTTAGGCGGTGCAGGCGTTTCCACGGAAAGCGGCATCCCTGATTTCAGGAGCGGTACGGGTATCTATAACTCCGAGAGCGGTACAAAATACCGTCCCATCGATATCATTGCGCATGATTTCTTTATGGAGCATACGGAGATCTTCTACGATTTCTATAAGCGTAAGCTCATATATCCCGATGCCAAGCCGAACAAGGCTCACAAGGCTCTTGCAAGACTTGAGAGACAGGGCAAGCTCAAGGCTATCATTACCCAGAACATAGACAATCTTCACCAGGAAGCTGGCAGTAAATGCGTAATCGAACTTCACGGTTCTGTCTTCAGGAATTACTGCATGGAATGCGGTAAGAAGTTCGATACCGAGTATGTTGTTGCCCAATCAGGAATACCTCATTGCGATAAGTGCGGAGGCATTGTCCGTCCCGATATAGTTCTCTATGAGGAGAATCTTGAACATAAGAATGTCGATGATGCCATCAAGGCTGTTAAGAAATGTGATCTTCTGATCATCGCAGGAACATCGCTTACAGTATATCCTGCCGCTACTTTTGCACAGTTTTTAAAGCACAACAGGATCGTTATCATCAACAAGAGTTCCACATACATGGATCTTAAGGCAATGCTCACCATTCACGATAATGTGGGTGACGTTCTTGATTTCTGTGTACCCAAGCGTGTGTCTTCTGCCAAGAAGAAGACTACGGCAAAGAAGACCGCAGTAAAGAAGCCTGCGGCTAAGAAGACGACAACAAAGAAGGCTTCGACTGCAAAGGCAACGGCCACATCTTCAAAGACGACTGCCAAGAAGGCATCCGGTACAAAGACTGCCGCAAAAAAGCCTGAAGCAAAGACAACTTCCAAGAAGGCTTCGCCTAAGACCAAGAAATGAAGTCTGATCTGGCATATTTCGAGAAACGTGCGGAAGAGTTGTCAGAAGACATCCGTGCAACCGGCCGTAAGAGCCTGATCCTCAGCATTCTTCGATTCATCTCGTTTATTATCGGAACATTCTCATTCGTATTTGGAATGATCGGGGCACAGGGCGTTCTGACCCTTGCAGGCGGTGCTTTTATCTTTGCGTTTTTCCTTCTGTGCTACATCCATGACGGTGTAAGAGACAGGCAGGAGTATCTTGAGAGCCTCTACCTTGTTAATCAGAAATACATGGCAAGGATCAAGGGTGATTTCCAGATGCTCAGGGAAGTATCCACATACGGCCTTAAAAGACGCGAAGAGATAGAAGATGCGGTCGAGTGGTTCTGCGGAAACGAATTCTTTACTCCGGGTCATGATTATTGCATGGATCTCGATCTGTTCGGCAAGAAATCCCTTTTCTCTCTTTACAATGTATCTGAGACACAGTTCGGAAGGAAAGCATTTGCTGATGAACTGTTGTACAGTCCCGTGTCTGACAGGACCGTTGAAGATATCAAGCTCATGGAAGAGGCGGTAGCCGAACTGATCGACAGGAAAGATTTCATGGAGTCATATCAGGCAATCGCTGCTTTGGGAAAGATGACCAAGAGCCCCAAAGCGCTTTTGAATTTTGCCGATAACGGAAAGCCGCTGGGCAAGCTTCCTGCCATACTTGCGATCTTCTCCATGTGTTTCTGGATAGTTCCTGTCATCTGCATAATCTTCTTCAACCACTTTATCGGCGCATCGATTGCAGCTGCGCTTATTTTCGATTTTGTTGTCTGGATAATCGGTCTCAAGCTTAACGGTGAATATCTCAAAGCGGCAGGAGAGATGCCCAAGCAGGTCAGCACGATACAAAAACTGTTTGTTGAACTTGAGAAGGCTGATCTAAAATCTCCTTTGCTCGTCAGTTACATCAAAGGTAATGTCAGAAGATATACTGCATCAGAGTCGCTCAATGCTCTTAATACCGCGCTCTTCTTTGCCCAGCTCAGAAACCAGCCGATATTTGCTCTGCTCCTTAATCTTGTTTGTCCTCTCGATTATCTCGTGTCATATCTCATGGGAAGATGGGCAGATATCTATGGCCCGAGCCTCAGGGTACAGATAGACGGTATCGCAGGCATAGAATCTCTCATGTGTGCCGCTCAGGTCGGAATAGCATCGGAAACAAGCGAATTCCCGGTCTTTGTTGATTCCGTTGAACCTGCTGATAATGCGTATTTCAACGGTGAGAATATTGTTCATCCTCTGCTGTCTCACGAGACGGCTGTTGCCAATTCTGTTGAGATCAAATCTGATATAGCCATCATCACAGGATCTAATATGTCAGGTAAGACGACTCATATAAGGACTGTAGGTGTCTGTTCAATCCTTGCTTACATGGGTGCACCGGTTCCTTGTACCGCTCTTACCATCGGAAAGATGCGCATTATGTCTTCAATGAGGATAGTCGACAGTCTCGAAGAAAACATCAGTACGTTCAAAGCTGAACTTACCAGGATATCCAAGATCATCGAGGGAGCGGAAGACGGTAAACCCATGCTGTTCCTGATAGACGAGATATTCAGGGGAACCAACTCCGATGACAGGACGGAAGGTGCACTTACGGTCCTGCATAACCTTTCCAGAGACTATATCTGCGGCATGATGACGACACATGATTATGCCATGGTCGACAATACCGTAAAGAACTTCAAGAACGTCAGATATTACCACTTCTCCGAAAAATACACGGACACTGGCATAACTTTCGACTACATCCTGGCTCCCGGAATCAGCAGGGAGTCTAATGCCAAGTACCTCATGAAGCTCGTAGGCATCGAATAAGGACTGTTTTTATTGTCAAAATACCGATTTGATAATATCAAATGGTCAAATTTTAAATAGAAATAACAAATTTGCCACAATCTCAACAAATTCATTGATAGAACCCTTACATTAATATATTATTTATTTGGGAATCTATGAAGTGAGTGATGGGTATGTTTGAGAGTCTTGCAAAATATAAGGCTTTAGTTTTTGACTATTCGGTAATGTTTGAGGCCGGCGGAACGCAGGTCTTTACTGAATTGCTGGATGTCATCATGAAGAACGGCATTGAAGTCTATGTCAACAAGTCGTTCAAGATGCTCCATTATTGCGTAGTCCGTCAGGCTGATATCAAGAACGGTAAAGCCATCGATGCGATGAAGACTTTCTGCGCATATCTGCTTCCTGACCACAAGCTCCACCTTGTAAACGAGATAGAGACAGATGCTTTCCTTGAAGCTTTATCTTCTGTTGAGGATGCTTGTATCATTTCCACCAGAAATGCGATCTTCACAAAGCGTCTCTACGAGAAGAAGCCTGATTTCTCAGGCAATGTTGCCATCCTTACCAAGAAGGAACTCAAGATATTCGATTCCATCGCGCAGATGACGGAAGAATATCCTTATCCTGATGTAAGCAAACTTGCACTTAATAATTCTTTCCTTGATGAATACGCTTTTGCCAGCGTCGGCGATATCGTCAAGAGCAATAACGGCAATGAGTCTTATGAACTCGTGAAGCGTATGAGCAGCGGTGCTGAGGGTATGGTCTTTACCACGAACAACAAGTCGCTTGTTGCCAAGATCTATCACAGAGGCATTATCACTCCATTAAGATGGGCTAAGCTCCAGAAGCTCTCAGAACTCAGGATCCAGACATCAGGATTCTGCCTTCCGAGGACACTTCTGCATTTCAACAATATCCCCGTAGGCTATACGATGCCTCTCGGCAAGGGAACAACGTTGGGAAGCGTTTTCGACGGCCCCGATGCGATCCTTGAACAGTTCCCTGACTGGACAAGACTTGATGTGGTCGATACCCTTATCTCTCTTATCGAGAAGTATCTCTATCTGCATCTGCACAATGTCATTGCAGGTGATATCCAGCTCAAGAATGCATTGATCGCATCCCCCAAGAAGGTCTACCTTATCGATATGGACAGTGTCCAGGTTGGAAATTTACCTTGTCCTGTCGGTACGGAAGAGTTTACCGATCCGAGATTGTGGGGTCAGGATTTTTCCGGGTTCCTGCGCGGACTTTGTGATGAGGATTATTCCATAGCAATGCTTGTATTCTCCATCTTGTTCTGCGGTCTGCATCCGTATGCCACAAGGAAAGGAGCCGAGACATTAAGAGAGGAAATACTGGAAAAGCAGTTTCCGTACACTCTTGATGATTCCGATGAAGAACATATCCCTTTGGGCGGCTATAACTTTATATGGAGAAGGCTCCCTGAGAGGATCCGCACCATGCTTTATAATACCTTCCACGAAGGTACCCGTTACGAGGCTATCCAGTGGTATGACGCAGTGTCCGCGTACCGTGAAGACATAATCAACTTCAAGCTGGGAGAAGACGTCGAGGCTTACAAACTGTTCCCTGATTCGCCGTATAATCAGAAGGAGTACACGGGGCTGGCAAACGATTTCAGTCCTGAAGAGCACAAGACCGGCAACTCCGTTACTGCTGCTTTTGAGAAGAAGCTATCGAAGCTATCTGAGAATGCCGAGAACGCGGCTGCAGCGCCTGAAGAGCTGCCTGCCGACATGCCGAAGCAGTATTCTCCTTTCCAGAATCCCGAGCAGAAGCCTATTTTCGAGAAGAAGACTTTTGCTGCTCCCAGCGGAAAGTATGAGCCGCGCAATATAGGCGATCCCGAAGCGGCAAAAAATTACGGCTCAGAGAAGGGAAACGAAACCCCTAAGCCGGAAAAGAAGAACGGAAAATTCCTCGGTTTGTTCTGACAGACTGCAATATAAATACTATGTCCGGGAGGATTATTAATGGCAGATTCGATTTTTAACGCTTCTGATTTCGGAAGCAGCACGAAGAGGAGATTACCGATCTGTTTTGCGCTTGATACATCGGGTTCCATGATGGGTAACCCCATTAAGCTCCTTAACATGGGTCTTCAGAACTTCATGGCTTCGATCAAGGCTAATGACGATACAAGATCTTCTACGGACATAGCTATCGTTACGTTCGGAGCTAAGGTTGAGATTGCTATGCCTTTCGGTAAGATCTCAAAGGAAAAGGGTGTTCCTGAGATCAAGGCTTCAACGACTCTCACACCTATAGGTGAAGGCATACTTACGGCATTGGAACTTCTTAACACACGTAAAGAAGGCTACAAAGAGATGGGCATCAAGTACTATCAGCCCTGGCTTGTAGTAATCACCGACGGTGCTCCGCAAGGTCCTAATGCCATGCAGAATATGGAACTTGCAATCAAGGCATGCAACGAACTTGAGGCTGAAGATAAGCTCGTTATCTTCAATATCGGTGTAGGTTCAGGTGCTGACCTCGATATCCTCAAGAGACTCTCGCTTAAGAGAGAAGAGCCTATCTCGGTATCTTCCGCAGATTTCGGAAAACTCTTTGAATTCCTCGGATCTTCGTCTTCTTCCATCGTATCTTCCGGAAAGAGCGACGATATCCTTTACAACATCAACACCGAGCCCCAGGGCGATTCTGTCGGAGTCGATGATTTCATGAAGTTCCTTGATGAGGAAGACGAATAATGTACAGTGGAATAACCGTTGGCTGCTTTACAACTATTGGAAACAAGCACGTTAGCCGTGGTACACCGTGTGAGGATGCATCTTGTGCGGTTACGCGCAACGGCGTGTCTGTAGTTTGTATTGCTGACGGTGCAGGCGGAAAGCAGTATACCGATGCAAGGTTCGGTTCCAAGTGTGCCGTAGATACAATTGCTTCTGTCCTGTGTGATCATTTCGATGCTTTGTATGCCGAGAACAGAGAGGCTGCGGTGCGCGGCTACCTCATGGCGAAGCTCCGCGTCGAGTTCTCGAAGATAATGGACGAGCGCGATCTTGATGTAATAGACAGGCTGTCCTGCACGCTCCTTTTTGCAGCGGTCAAGGACAGAAGGCTCATGATCGGACATATCGGTGACGGCCTTATCGCAAGGATATCTTCATCTGGTGTCTCGCCTTTTACAATGCCTCAGAATGACAAGGAAGGCAAGACTTTCTTTGTTACTGCGGCTCATGCAGATAATTATATGCGACTCCTGAAGACGACTGTCGATGACTGCCATGCGATAGCTCTCATGACAGACGGCGTTCAGGACAGTGTATACAATGAAGAAGCGGGTCTTGTTAAACCCGTTGTAGTGAAGCTCGCTGAGACTTTCAGCGAAGGCAGGGAAGCCGGAGAGGCTGCGCTTAAGGATACAGTCGAGAAATACATCGTCGGCGGAAGCAATGTGTCTGACGATGCAAGTATCGGCATTATGTATTTCGAGGGGACAAGTGCTCCTGATGCGGGTGCATTGGAGAGCAGCGCAGAAAAGTTCGGAACATCTGACGAGAGCTTCAAGGAACTGTCGGTGCAGATCAAGCCTGAACTGGTAAAAGCTCAAGAGATAATAACAAACAAGAAGGCTGAAGAACCTGCCGAAGCAGTGGCGACTCCGTCTGAGCCGGTGAAGGAAGAGAAGCCTGAGACAATTGAAGTTAAGGAACCTGAAGAAAGTAAGCAAGGGAAGACAAAAGTCAGCAAGCTGTCTGTCGCGGTATTCTGCATCGGATTGCTGCTTGCGGTCGTGGGAATCGTTTTGTTTATCCTGTCAAAGGCAGGTTAAGAGGAGGGAATATGCCTGACGAGAAGAAATATGAGATACTTCCGGGTGTTGATATACCGGATATGAAGACCATAAAGGATGCAGCTTCAGATTATTCTGCTTCCGGTGTCGAAGATTTTGAGATAAAGGCTTTCGCGATCAGCAAGCCTGTTGCGGGTGCTGTTGCTTCCGTATCAGCAGATGAACTGTCTGATCTTCAGAATATGGGCGAGAAGGTTGCTGCCGATGAAGAGAGGCAGGCAGCCGAGAGCCGTAAGCGCATGGATTCGATAATGAAGAATGCCGTTCAGGCTCCTTCCGATCTCAATAAGCTCCGCCGTGAGAATGCGAACAAGATGAATGAAGAAGATCGCAAGAAGATGGAAGAGCAGATCGCTGAAGAAGAGAAAGCCCAGGCTGAGATCGATGCCAAGAATAAGGCAAGAGAAGACAGAAGAAAACTCCAGCAGCAGCTCCTCGAAGAAGCACGTGAGCGTGCAAGGATCGACAGAGAGCAGGAGAAGTATCTTGCTGAGAAGAAGAAGGAAGAAGAGCGTGCCGCAGCAGTTGAAGCAGATTCTGAGAATCCTGATGCTTCTGATAAGAAAGAAGAGGCAAAGCCTGAAGTCAAACCTGAGGTTAAGGCTGATGAGAAATCAATCGCAACAGATGATGAGACATTCGACGATTTCTCCGAATTCCTCGGTGAGGGAAGCAATCCTGAAGATTAATATCTGTTATTGATCAGACCAGGTGAAGGATGACAACCACTGCGATATAGACAACATCGATTATCAATGTCGCTATTGTGAGAGTCCTCCAGATCTTGGGAACACTGAACCCGCGGTTCTTTTTGAGCTCCTCGTGAAGAGGAGTTCTTATATTTTTGAAGAGAATTATCTTTTTCTTAGTAAGTCTTCCTACGGTTATCTTAAGAATGGAGATACCGCCGTCAGCAAGGAAGGGGAGGCCGACGATAAGATAAGCAAAAGGGATCTTCAGATAGATCGCGTAGAAGGCGATGAAGAAACCGATAGCCCTGGAACCTGCATCTCCCATGAGTACCTTGCTCGGGAAGAAATTGAACAATAAGTATGCGACAAGGCAGCAGAACATGATGCCGCCTATTATTATTCCGTGGAATGTGAGCGTGCCGTTCCTGAATGCAGCAACTGCGAGTGTGATGATCGTAAGTATCGTAAGGGTTCCGGAAAGGCCGTCTATGCCGTCCGTTGCATTTGTCGCGTTGATGGACACGACGAAAAGCACCACAGCAAGAACAAAGAACAGGACAGGGTTCATGAACACGGGGAAACCGTTAAGGCTGATCACGACATAACCGCCGAAACAGAATATCAGACATACGGCAGCACCGAGAAGGGAAAGACCGAAATCAAGAGCACCTTTGATATATTCGTTCCAGGCTTTCTTTGAACGGTCATCGAGAAGGCCTGTGATCATGGCAAGGAATGTAACGCCAACACCGAATATGGCTCCGGGATTAAAGTAGACGATGAAGATGCAAGCCATCGAAACAAGGGTAAAGACAGTCGTGAAATACAGCCCCGTTCCGGTAGGTTTTCCGATATTTACTTCTGCGCCTTCGGCAAATTTGCGTCCGCGGTCATGTCCAAGCAGGAAACCTTCACCAGGTCTCTTAAGGATGAACAGGTAAGTCAAAACATATGCTATGAGTGCGCAGACACCAAATATAAACCAGTTATTCATACAACCTCTCTCAAAACAGTAGGATTATACCGCTCTTTAAGTAATGCGAAAAGTCGGCCAAACCCGATAAATGCACAGAATTCTCAAAAATTTTGTGTATTTCGATGTATATAGTATTGACATAGTAGTAAAAGAATACTATCATTACATCATTGAGTTGTTTAAGGAGAGGAAAAACTATGACACTATCGATCATTTTATTTGTGATTGCAGTCGTTCCGGGAATCATCCTTTTTGTCATGACCAGGAAGCTGGACAAGAAGGAAAAGGAATCAAAGAAGATCCTTATCAAGATCGCTCTGATGGAGATTCCGTTTATCATTGCTGCCGTTATTGCGGAACTTGTGGGTGAAGCCGTGCTGCAGGGGATTACGGGTGAAGATGACTCTAATCTGCTCTTTATTGCAGCCTTTTGCTTCCTGATCATCGCACCTGCTGAGGAGCTCTTTAAGTTCCTCGGTGCCAGGGTTCCCACATGGAAGAGCCCCGAATTCAACTGTAAGTTCGACGGTATCGTCTATTGTACGACATCGGCTCTTGTTTTCGCTGTCTTGGAGAACCTTGGTTATGTTCTCGGTTCACAGTCGCTTGTAACGGCTATCATGAGAGCAATATGCTGCATTCCGGGTCATTTCATGTACGGCGTGCTGATGGGTGTCTTCTATTCACGTGCAAGAGTTGCTATGAACAACGGTGATAAGAAGGGAAAGAGAAAGAATATCTTCCTTGCTATCTTGATCCCTTCGCTCATCCACGGACTTTACGATACACTTGCATTCTCCTTTGTCCCTCTTGCAGAGGAACTTGAGTATGCAGACGGTATGTATGAAGCAGGACTTATCTTCGGTCTCCTTGCATGCCTCGGACTTTTGATCCTGGTAGTTATCGGAACATACATCGCGCTGTTTGTTGTCATCATCAAGGCATCGAAGAGTGATAAGTTCATCGCACCGATCTATCCGCTTCCCAAGCAGCCCGTGGCAGCAGAGCCTGTGGCAGCTCAGCCCGTTGATACTCAGTCTGATTATTCTAATTACAGCAAATGGTAAAACACGACAGGTGATAGATTAAGATAAAAGAAAAACCCTTGAGGATCATTCCTCAAGGGTTTATTCTTGGTGCACCTCCAGGGACTCGAACCCTGGGCCCACTGATTAAGAGTCAGTTGCTCTACCATCTGAGCTAGAGGTGCGTTAAGCAACGGAAATGATTATAACCATTGTACTTTTATGTGTCAACAGGTTTTTTAATCAAAAAATCCCTTCATCTCAGAAGTCGCGAAACTATCCGTAAGAGGGAGGGACACCGGACGGTTCTCCTTGGCCGACATATATATGCCGAGCATGGTATCCACAGAGGAGAATCCGGCATAAGCATCGGCTATGGGCTGCCTGTCTTCCGTTATGGAATCCCTGAGATCTTTGTAGATGCCCATATGGGGATTCAATGCACACTTGTAGGAGATCATGCCGCCTTCCTTGAACTGTTTCCTGATGTAATAACCGTTAAGCTTTTTGGTCTTTCCGTTAGGCTTTACGGAATATACGGCAATGTGGGGAACATCGGAGTCCAATCCCATGGTGATCATGCCCTTCTCGCAGAAAACGGTGAACTCGGCCATGTGCTTGGAAGGGATGGTGGCGGTAGTGCCTTCGATAGCGGCAAGAGCGCCGTTCTCGAGCCTCAGCGTAGCCATTCCGAGATCTTCTGCTTCGATATTCCTCAGACGCTTAGCGAGCATTGCCTGTGCCTCAACGGGTTCGGAACCCATAAGCCAGATGAGAAGATCTATGGCGTGTATGGTCTGGTTCATGAGCGCGCCGCCGTCGCTCTGCCAGGTGCCTCTCCATGCCGCGCTGTCATAGTAATCGTCGCCGTGGCCCCAGCGGACGTTAATTGTGCCGTGCGTGACCTTGCCGAACTTGCCTGTCGCGATGTCCTGTCGCAGGATGTTAACGATAGGGAGGTATCTGTAGATGTGTCCCATCGCGATCTTCTTTCCTGTGGATCTTGACAGGTCGTAGATCTCTCTTGCTTCTGTATTGGACATTGTCATGGGCTTCTCGAGAAGCAGGTTGCTTCCGTGTTCCAT
Source organism: Saccharofermentans sp. (assembly GCA_024692105.1). The sequence goes on along the minus strand of JAILMZ010000008.1, from coordinate 89,952 downwards.
GGCGTATTTTGCTATCTGAAAGTGAAGTCCCGACGGTACCGTTACGGCAGTGATGTCAGGCTTTATGGTGTCGATGGCTTCCTTGTAATCGGAAAATACGGGAGTGTCTGCAAATCCCTTTACGGAATTAAGGAGCCTCTTTGCCGAATCGGGGTTTGTATCGACGACGCCCGCAAGTTCGAGGCCCTGCAGTTTGGATATCGACTTAAGGTGCTTTACCGCGACCCTTCCGCAGCCGATGATGATTACAGAAAGAGACATCAGATCCTCCGCTCATTATTGATTTAGATAGTTTAGCATAAAAACAGATGTCTATCAGAGATTTAATGTTATTCTTTTAGTATTAATAAAAAGAGGTACCGATATCATGAACATGCTTGAGATCATTCTTGATAAACGTTACGGCAGGTCTCTTTCTGACGAGCAGATAGCTTTCTTCGTCAAGGGAGTTACCGACGGTTCGATACCGGATTATCAGACTTCCGCGCTTCTCATGGCCATTGTACTGAACGGCATGGATGAGCGAGAGATGACAACACTTACTCTCGAGATGGCATCTTCCGGCAAACCCAATGACCTGTCATATCTTGACGGTATCCCGGTGGACAAGCACAGTACAGGCGGCGTCGGCGATAAGATCACGCCTATCCTGATGCCGCTTATCAGCTCTTTCGGAGTTCAGACGGTCAAACTCTCAGGCAGAGGTCTCGGCTTTACCGGCGGTACCGTAGATAAGTTTGCTTCGATCGACGGCTTCAATATCGAATTGCCTCACACGGAACTCGAGAAATACGTCAAGGAGACAGGCATGGCCATCTCCGCACAGACTCCCGATCTGGCCCCTGCGGACAAGATCTTATACTCGCTCAGGGATGTCACGGGAACTGTCGATTCCATACCGCTCATTGCTTCGAGCATCATGAGCAAGAAGCTCGCCGGCGGTGCGCATGCCATCGTTCTCGATGTTACCTGCGGCAGCGGAGCTTTCATGAAGACGGAAGAAAGGGCCAGAGCACTTGCCGAGGCCATGATCAAGATAGGCAAGAGTGCGGGCAGGGACATGTGTGCAGTCATCACGGACATGGACCAGCCTCTCGGAAGATGCTGCGGCAACACTCTCGAAATGCAGGAGGTCTACGAGACTCTCACCGGCAAGGGAAGCCAGGATGTTATCGATATCGTGACAGAACTGGCCGTAAGGCTTATTCAGATGGCAGATAAGGCAGACGGCATGAGTGAGGACGAGCTCCGCAAACAGTGTGTCGAGAGACTGATAGACGGCAGGGCTCACCTTAAGTATTCCGAACTTATCGTGTCCCAGGGAGGCAGGCTGGATGCTATAGGCTCGCCCATATACAGAGAGTATCCTTTCGATGCCATGCATGTTACAAGTCCCGATGAAGGCTATGTAAGGGCAATAAGGGCAGATCTCATAGGTCAGGCTTCAATGCTCCTGGGCGCCGGAAGACTTGCCAAGACTGATGAGATCGATTACGGTGCAGGCATATGCTTCTATGCGAAGCGCGGTGATAAGGTGAGAAGAGGAGATGTCCTCTGTTCGCTCTGTCACGGCGAGCACGCAAACCTTGATGAAGACCGCCTCTACGAAGCGATGGATATGGCCCTTGAAGCATATGAGATAGGACCGGAGCCTCCCGAGCATCGCGATTCGGTCATCGATGTCTTGTCATAAAAAACTGTTAGTGTATAATACGAACAAATGTTTAGTTTGTGAGGATGTGTTTTGAATAAGGTCACGCACAGGATATTGGGCATCGACCCCGGTTATGCCATTACAGGTTACGGGATAATCGAGAAGACCGGAAGCAAGCTCAGGGCTGTGGATTATGGTGCGATAGAGACATCTTCCAAGGCTGATTTCACTTTGAGGCTTCTTGCCATCAACGATAAGGTAAGATATCTGATAGAGCAGTTCCAGCCTGACTGCATGGTAATAGAGCAGCTGTTCATGGGACAGAACCACACGACTGCAATAGGAACTGCTCAGGCAAGGGGCGTAGTGCTAGTGGAAGCTGCAAGAGCCGGCATCGATGCATATGAGTTCACACCGATGCAGGTAAAACTTGCCGTAACGGGTTACGGCAAAGCCGAGAAGAAGCAGGTACAGCTCATGACGCAGAGGCTGCTCGGTCTGGAATCGATACCGAAGCCTGACGATGCGGCGGATGCCTTGGCGATAGCCATCTGCCTTGCTAATACGGGAATTAACAATTCTAACAAGGTTGTATCCGGATACCAGCACGGAAGGTACGGATACTCGAAGCGTAACGAATTCGGTTGATAAGGAGATCACATGTACGCATATATCAAGGGTACGATAGCAGGCAGGAACGAAGCCGAACTGATCGTGGATAACAACGGGGTAGGATATCTTATCAACTGCCCGCTCTCGATATCGGCGCCTCTCGGAGGCATAGGAGACGAAGTAAAGGTCTTCGTATATCAGAGCGTCAAGGAAGACGATATCTCGCTGTATGGTTTCGCAGCGCAGGAGCAGAAGGATATGTTCCTTAAGCTTATTACCGTCAGCGGCATAGGCCCGAAGGTAGCGCACAGCATTTGTGCTTGTCTTGAGCCCGAACAGTTTGCTGCTGCGGTCATGAGCAACAACGTAGCCGTTCTAACAGGAGTCAAAGGTCTTGGCAAGAAGACTGCAGAGAGGATCATATTGGAGCTCAAGGATAAGCTCAAGGCTCAGACCGGCAAGTCTGCAGGCACGACAAAGCTTGCCGTATCGGCAGGAGCAGTTAGCGCGGCAGACGGCTCTGTTATGAGTGATGCGGTCGGAGCGCTCCTGATGCTTGGATTCAAGGAGCAGGAAGCGGCCGAATCTGTCGCAAGCGCATATACAGAAGGCATCGGTCTTGAAGAACTCATAAAGAAAGCACTCAAATTAGCATCCGGAAGTAAGTTAGCATGATGGATTACGAAGGTTACCAGGAAGAAGAGAGCCGCGTACTCGGCAGGATGGTCCAGCCCGGCGACGGCGATGAAAAGACATTAAGACCTGTCAGGCTTGAAGACTATGCCGGACAGACCAAGGTCAAGACCAATCTCAAGATATTCATCGAAGCTGCAAAGAAGCGCGGTGAAGCTCTTGATCATGTTCTTCTGTATGGTCCTCCGGGACTAGGTAAGACGACTCTTGCAGGCATCATCGCCAATGAGATGGGCGTAGGCCTTCATATTACGACCGGCCCTTCCATCGAGAAGGCAGGCGATCTTGCTGCCATTCTTACCAACCTTGAAGAGAATGAAGTACTGTTCATCGATGAGATTCACAGACTTAATAAGAGCGTGGAAGAGATCCTCTATCCCGCGATGGAAGATTATAAACTCGATCTCATGATCGGCAAGGGCCCTGCCGCACGTTCGATGAGGCTCGACCTTCCGCATTTTACCCTTATTGGTGCGACGACGAGGGCAGGAATGATATCATCGCCTTTGCGTGACCGTTTCGGCATGATCCACAGGCTTGAACTCTATGAGACGGAAGAACTGATGAGCATCCTTTCACGTGATGCCGGACTGCTCGGTATCGAGATCAATGAAGAAGGCCTGAGGAATATCTCGGCACGTTCCAGAGGTACTCCGAGAATCGCGATAAGACTCCTTAAGAGAATGCGTGACTATGCTTCTTACATGGAGAAGGACGTGATCGATAAGGAAGTATCTGACTTCGGTCTTAAGCAGCTCGATATCGACGATATCGGACTTGATGCCGTAGACAGAAGGATGCTGATGACTATGGCTGATGTCTTCTCCGGCGGCCCGGTAGGCCTTGAGACTCTTGCCGCCACCACAGGTGAAGATCAGGTCACGATAGAAGACGTTTACGAACCGTTCCTTCTTCAGAACGGATTCATACAGAAGACTCCGAGAGGAAGGATGCTTACGAAGAGAGCTTTCGAGCACCTGAACCTGCCCGTGCCTGAGGATTATCTTGCCAAGGTAAGGGGCGGAGCAAAGCCTTCTTCTTCCGATAACATTACAATCGAAGAATGGACTGCCAATAACGGGGGAGATATCTGATGTCACTGCTGCTGCACTGTTGCTGCGGTCCGTGTGCCATGTATCCGGTTAATCTTTTGAAGGAAGCAGGCCGCGAAATGGACCTGTTCTGGTATAACCCCAATATCCATCCGCAGTTTGAATGGGACAGACGCCTTGAGAATCTCGGCAAGGTCGCAGATCACTATGACCTTAAGCTGATCGCTGAAGGTGATGCCTGCGAGGAAGAATACTGGAAGTCAGAAGAGTATCTTAAGGATTATCCGACCCGCTGTGACATGTGCTATGACAAGCGTCTTGAGTTTATTGCAAGATATGCAGCGGAGAACGGTTATGATGCTTTCAGCACTACGCTTCTAGTAAGCCCTTACCAGCAGCATGACAAGATCGCATCCATAGCAGGTGAGAAAGCCGAGAAGTATAACGTGGCATTCGATTATATTGATTTCAGGCCCGGATTCCGTGAAGGTCAGAACATGGCAAGGGAGATAGGTCTATACAGACAGAAGTACTGCGGATGCATTTTCTCTCTTGAAAGCTCCGAGTTCCGTGATAAGATTTACAAATCTTTCGAGAAGTAAAGAGAGGAAGTAATCTTATCTTGGGCAGTTTACGCCGCAAATTTATCGGTGACAAGAAGTTCTACCGCATGCTTATTGCGGTGGCTCTTCCCATCATGATCCAGAACGGCATCACGAATTTCGTGTCGCTCCTGGATAATCTTATGGTGGGCGCGCTTGGTACCGAGCCTTTCTCGGCTGTCGGTATCGTCAACCAGATAATGTTCGTTTATTTCCTCTGCATCTTCGGCGGTCTGTCGGGTGCGGGCATCTTTACTGCTCAGTTCTACGGCAAGGGTGACAACGAGGGCATCAGGAATACTTTCAGATACAAGATTATGCTTGGCACGCTCCTGTGTCTTATATCTGCTCTGATCATGTGGTTTGCCGGAGATAAGATAATAGGTCTGTTCCTTAACGAGAGTGAGAGCGAAGGCGATCTACAGCTGACACTGGAGTACGGTCTCGGATATCTGCATATAATCATGCTCACACTGCCGTTGGTATTAATGACGAATGTCTATGCGGGAACCTTAAGGGAATGCGGTGAGACTGTGCTTCCAATGAAGGCCGGTCTTGCTTCAGTTGTAGTCAATCTCGTGTTCAACTATATCTTGATCTACGGCAAACTGGGCCTGCCTGCCATGGGCATCTATGGTGCGGCTGTTGCCACTGTCATAGCCAGAATGGCCGAGTTCCTGATAATCAGGATCTGGGTAATACGTCATCCTGAGAAGACTCCGTATCTTAAAGGTGTATACAAGACTCTCAAGGTGCCTGCGGTCCAACTCGGAAAGTTCTTTACAACCGGATTCCCGCTTCTTATCAATGAGACTCTCTGGTCTCTTGGTATATTCCTTCTAAGCCAGGCTTATTCGCTCCGCGGTCTCGATGTCGTTGCAGGACAAGGCATCGCCAACACGATCAATAACTGCTTTAACATTGCTTTCATCGCTACAGGTGATGCTGTTGCCATAATTGTCGGCAGGCTTCTGGGTGCAGGCGAGATGGAGAAAGCGAGAGAAACGGATAATAAGATCCTTGCGACTTCGGTCATGCTCGGTACGACGGTCGGTCTGTTGCTCCTGCTTACTTCAGGCTTGTATCCGATGCTTTATAACGTAACTGATGAGGCCAAGGCCTTAGGAACCATGTTCATTGTCGTCCAGGCGCTCTTCTATCCCAAGGATGCATTCCTTCATACGTCCTACTTTACTATCAGGGCGGGAGGGAAGACCGTGATCACGTTCCTGTTTGATTCGTTTTATATGGTAGTAGTAACTGTGCCGCTGGCTTACTGCCTCAGCTATTTTACTTCGCTGAACGTTATCGCGATATTTGCCATAGTGCATGCAGCCGATCTCATCAAATGTGCGGTCGGTGCGGTTATCCTCAAGAAGGGACTGTGGATGAAGAATATCGTATCGAAGCTTTAACCTGCAGTATCCTGACCGGGTTCTTTCGCATCAACGATAATGGAATAGTATTCCTTATAGATGACCATGCCGGGCTTGGCACCGGGAATCTTCTTTACATGTGAGACGGGGCAGTAGTCAACCTCGGCCTTGATGGAGCCTGCTTTGGTGCCCTTGCTCTCGAGGTGTTCTTCCACGATCGTGCTTCTCGAGAAGAATGCTGCCAGTTGTGCAGCTTCTATAACGGCGGTATCAGAAGGCATTTCTTCGCCGGGTCTTGTCTTAAGTATTACGTGCGTTCCCGGAAGGCCTTTGATGTGGAACCACCAGTCTTCTCTGTCAGCAACAGAGAAAGTGAGTTTCTCATTTTGGATGTTATTCCTGCCGCAGAGTATCTCGTAGCCGTCGGAGGTCGTGTATTTCCTGTAAGACAGCGCCTTGGTCTGCCTGGACTGCTTGACCTGTTTCTGCTTTGCGCGCTTGGCAGCTTCCCTGAGGGCGCGTGAAGAGGCTTTGCCGGACTTGGCGATGCCTACGGTCCTGTTAGGATTGCCGGCATTCTGAACAGCTGTTTTCTTGTCAGCTTTTCTGACCGGGTCGCCTGTGATCTCTGCTTTGATCTCTTCATCAAGGGCATCGAGGTCCTCGTCGCAGGAGGCGGCATCAATAGCCGTGCGTAGTGATCTGATATATGTGATGGCGAGTTCATCTTCTTTAAGGTATTCTTCGGCCATCTCGAGTTTTCTCTTTGCCTTGCGGAATCTCTTATAGTAGTCCTGCGCATTACCGGATGCATCAAGGGAAGGGTCAAGCTTTACTTCCATCTCACAGGGCGGGTCTTCTTCGTAATTCATAAGCCTTACGGAATCAGATGCAGGCTCGATCATGTACTTATAAGTAAGGATAAGGTCTCCGCAACGTTTGTAACTGTCTGCCTTTGCACCTTCGGCATAATCCCTCTCGTGGATCTCTTTCTTCTTCATGAGCCTGCTCAGAGCCGCTGACGTTATCTGGTCGAGTCTGTGCTTCTTTGCATCAAGGGCAATATTCTTATCTTTGGAAGAATAGAAGATGTCTATGCATTCGGATATCGAATCGCAGTGCCTGGAAGACTCGAAGCCTTCGAGCTCCATTACGGAATAGTCTGCAGGCTCTTCGTCGGCTCCGAAATACACACCGGGGCGCACGGTGCCGTTAACCAGATCTGAAAGGAATGCACTGCAGGAATCCCTTAAGGCTGCAGCATCTTCTTCAGGCAGCATGGCAGCCGTAAGCCTTCCGTCTATTCCTGCTTTATGACATAACTGTCTGGCAAGAAGAGGAGAGAGGCCTTTGACGGATTCGACAAGGGCTTTCTCGACGGGACGGCCCATGGCTTCCTCTGTAAACGGAAGTCTGCCTTCGCTTATCATGTTCAAAGAATCAGCAGGCAGAAGCTTGTTCTGTGCCTGGGGATACTCATATATGCGGGCGGGCATGACTTCACGGATCCTTGAGACTGAATAATCAACATGGACAGCCGAATCGATTATCTTGCCTGACTGGTTTACGAGGATAAGGTTGGAAAACCTGCCCATGAGTTCGGCGATAAGCCTGTAGTGCTTACTGTCATGGAGTTCGTCAGTTCCGGTTATGTGGAACTCGATGATACGCTCGTAATCTGGATCCGAGACTGATTCTATGAATGAGCCAGACAGATATTTGCGCAGGAGCATGCAGAACGGAGGAGGCATAGCCGGATTCTCGCGTTCATTTTCGGTGAAGCCTGCTCTCGGGAAACTCGGATCAAATGATATCAGGAGCTTACGCACACCTGACCTTGTCCTGATGTGCATGATGACGGTATGCTTGTCAGGCATGAAGATCTTGTCTATGCGCTGACCTGAGAGTTCCTTATCAAGCTCTGTTGCCAGACAGGAGCATGTAATACCGTCAAGCGCCAAGGGTTATACCTCGTCAGAACCCGCATCAGAGCTGCTCTTGTTATCCTTGCCGAGAGATACCATCAGATTGATTATCCATACGGCAAAGGCAATGATCAGCTCGACTCCGAGTATCTTGAAGAACAACTCGAAATTGTTCAATGAGAACAACAGGTCAAGACCGATAATAAGGAAGATTGCAACGATCGTGATTACAGGGAAAAAGAACCTGGATCCTTTGAACATATCCCAGATATCAGCAGCAGAAGGACCGCTCTGCTGAGGAGCAGGCTGTCTGCGGGAAGAGGAAGCCTTGCGTGGCGCAGACTTTCCTCCGGTCTTCTTGCTGCTTGTTTTCCTGCGCTGCTGAGCCATTATAAGTCGATATCTTCCTTGACCTTGAGGAGACGCTTGATCTTCTCTGTAGGATTGATGAGGTTAGACAGCGAAGCATCGTGGTTGATGGCATCGATGAGGAGCGCGACGAACTTGCACATGTTGACGTCTGCGAACCAGGGTGCCTGAAGCAGTTCAGGTCTTCTGTAGACGAGGTTGGTAGCAAATACCTTATCGATAACACCATCCTCATATGCCTTGTCGAAGTGGTCGATGCCTTCGGTAAACAGACCGAAAGTAACGGCACAGAATACCTTTCTTGCTCCGCGCTCCTTCATCTCGCGTGCGATGTCGAGCATGGAATCACCGGATGAGATCATGTCGTCAACGATGAGAATATCGAGACCTTCGACGGAATCGCCGAGGAACTCGTGTGCAACGATGGGGTTTCTGCCGTTTACGACAGTCGTATAATCTCTTCTCTTATAGAAAGTTCCGAGAGGAACACCTAAGATCGAAGCATAGTACATAGCTCTTCCGATACCGCCTTCATCGGGAGATACGACCATGAACTTTCCGCTTGAGAACGAGAGGTCGGGTACCTGGCGGTACATCTCCTTGATGATCTGGTATGTTGTCTTGAGGCTCTCGAAGCCTGCAAGAGGGATGGCATTTGCAACACGCTCGTCGTGAGCATCGAAAGTGATGATGTTGGCGACGCCGAGGTTATAGAGCTCTTCCAATGCGAAAGCACAGTCAAGGGACTCTCTTGCGTTTCTCTTGTGCTGACGGCTCTCATACAGGAAAGGCATTATGACATTGATCCTTCTGGACTTGCCTGAGCAGGCGAGGATGACTCTCTTGAGGTCCTGATAGTGGTCATCAGGGCTCATTCTGTTGTCCTGGCCGAACATCTTGTATGTGCAGGAGCAGTTCATGATGTCGGAGATGAGATAGAGGTCATGACCTCTTACCGTGTTCTTTACGACAGCCTTACCTTCTCCCGAAGAGAATCTGGCATTATCGACCGGGATCCTGTAGTCCTCGCGGAAGAATCCGGGGTAGGAGTTCACGAACTGTTCCTTCTGGTATTCGGAACGTCTCTTGTTAAGGTAGAAGTTGACGTTCTCCGTGAATTCCTCACTTCCTCTGAGAGCGATCAAACCAATGGGACCTACCGGTGCCATGGGGTTATCGCCGTACTGGTCGTAACGTGAGTAAGCTTTCTCGTCAGATGCTGAAGTCATAATGCAGCCTGCCTTTCATTTTCTGTTATCTCAATTTCTTTTATCTAACGTATCAAACTCATCGAAAATTTCTCCGATCCTTATCTGGCTGACAAGGTCGGTAAGTCTCGAAGTGGAGTTTATCAGGTCATAGACAGATTCATCCGTGTTGAGCACATCGATGATGCGGGCAACATAGGCGATCATGTCAGTATCCACATACCATTCGCGCGACAGGAGCTGCTTGGAACGGTATATCAGGTTGGTGCAGCACACACACTTGATAATGCCTTCCTCGTAGGCCTTGTCGAAGACCTCAAGCCCGCCCGTGAAAAGACCGAAAGGGGCAATGCAGAATATGTTCCTTGCTCCTGCATCCTTAAGCTTCTTGGCGGTCCTTATCATGGTTGAGCCGGAGTTGATCATGTCATCAATAAGGAGGATATCCTTACCGGTAACATCATCGCCCAGGTATCTGAATTCTTTAATGGGGTGTTCTCCGCCGGCCTTGACTGTGTAATCGCGCTCACGGTAGAAGATACCGAGAGGGAGGTTAAGGTGGGAAGAATAAAAAATAGCCCTCGGGACACCTGTCTCGTCGGGGCTTACAACGATAGTACTGTCTTTATCAAGCTTGATGGAACCGAATCTTGAAAGAAGAGCCTGTGTAAGCTTGAACTGACAGCGGGGGAACTCGATGCTCATGGTGGGTACCGCATTCTCGATCCTCTTGTCGTGCGGGTCGAAGATGATGAGGTTTGCCACGCCGAGTTCCTGAAGCTTCTTGAGCATATCTGCGCAATCGTAGGATTCCCTGTGTGAATCGAGCTTGTCACGTCTGCCTTCATAGACGAATGGCATGATGACATTAATGCGCTTAGCCTTACCCTTAAGAGTGGAGATTATCCTGAGAAGATCCATATAGTGATCGTCAGGGCTTATTGTGTGAAGTCCTTCGGTCAGCTCAAAGATCATGTTGTGGGATAAGACGTCGGTAATAATGTAGATATCGTGACCTCTGCCGCTCTCACCGAGTGAGAACTTGCCTTCGCCGGTCTGGAATCTCATGAGTTCGGAATCGAGTATATAGTCGGTGCGGCTGTAACCGGGAGTCTGATCGAAATTCGTACGGCCTTCAGCTACACGCTTGGCACGCTTAAAAGAGAGTACGCGTGATACTTCTTTTACAAAGTCTTCATTTGCAGTGTGAGAGATAATGCCGATAGGGCCGAAAGGTGCGAGGCTGACCTGCTTGTAATCGGAATTATCATACAAATCGCTCATTACAAGTGACGCCCTCCTTTAACTCGCTATATAAATATTATAAAAGCCTGATTTGAATTCAAATAAGTTGACTGTTCGAAAAATGCACGAAAAGTTAGCCAATTCTTGTTCAATATTTTATAAATTTAGAGTTGAAAGGCTTATTGTCAAAATCCTTTTATGGTTACCCGAGGCTAATCATGCTTGCTATGGCATCCCTCAAATCGCCTATTCCTATGCCGTTCAGGGAAGAAACGGTGAAGATCTGGGCATCGTCTTTGAAGTCCAGATACTTGCTTATCTCATTAAGCCTGTTCCTTACCTGTTGGGCAGACAATTTGTCGCACTTGGTGAAAACGCAGAAATAGGGCATGGCTGTCTGATTGCAGAATTCGATCATGGCAACATCTTCGGGGGAAGGATCCCTTCTTATGTCCATGAGCAGCAGAGAAAGCGTAATGTTGCGGCCTGATCTGAAATAGTCGTCGCAAAGGGAAGAGAAATCCTTGGTAACGGATTTTGAAGCCCCTGAGTATCCGTATCCCGGAAGGTCTGCAAAGAGCAGTTTATTGTCAGTCAGGAAGTAGATTATCTGCTTGGTCTTACCCGGTTTCTGTGATGTTTTTGCAAGTTTTTTGGAGTTTGCAATCGAATTGACAAGGGAAGACTTGCCGACATTTGACCTGCCGGAAAGAGCTATCTCAGGCAGTCCGTCGTCCGGAAGATCAGCTATCTTGGCAGCTGTTCTGAAATATCTTGTGTTCTGAAAATTGATATTATCCATCGTATCTTTCCTTTGTCGTTTTTGTCTTGTTTTTGAAGGTGATTTTTATTGCCCTTCGAGTCTAGCATATATTATGAATGCTCATATCGAAGATAAGTCCGTAACAAGACGGGAACTAAAGCGTATCCTGTATCAAAGACCGCTCATTATCCCTGCGGTGCTTTGCCTGATAACATGCCTTGTCACTTATCACACGGAATCAGTCTTTCCGGCGGTGATAACGGCCTGCTTCATGCTTATCTTCGGGGTAGCATTCTGCCGTGATAACATGCATATCCTACTGTGTTATTTTATCACAGCTTTACTTGCTGTCTTTGCGGGTCTCAGCATATCTGCGAGACTGGCATCTTTCAGCGGTTTTACGGGTTACAGCATATATAGAGCAGAAGTATCTGATATCGAATACAGAGCTGACGGCACTGCTGTCCTGGAATGCAGCCTTGAATGCGGCGCTCATGCTGCAGTCTATGTACCATCATCTGAAGGGATCGGGACGGGGGATGTTATCAGGCTTACAGGGAAACTGTCGGAACCGGAAAGACCCGGTAATCCGGGAGAATTCGATTACTCGGAATATCTTCGCAGGAAAGGGATCAGTTATGTAATGTGGCCCGAAGAAATCCGCGTGATCAGCAAAGGAACTGCGCTTGAAACTCTTCCGGGAATTGTTTCTTATCAGATATACCTTCTCAGACTGTATTTCCTTAACACTTTTTCTGCCGGAGATGCTGACATCAAAGCCGTTGCATCCGCTGTGTTTACCGGAGACACTTCTTTGCTGGATGATGATTTCACACGTTCTTTCAGACTGACCAACTGCGCACATCTTTTGGCCGTGTCAGGTACTCATTTTGCCGGGTTCCTTCTGGTATTGCTTTTAATCTTAAAGACAATGCATACAGGACGAAAGAAGGCGGTATTTGTGTATGCTTCGGCAGCTCTTGCGATAGGCATGTTTACCGGCTGGAGCGATTCGGTTACCAGAGCCTGCGTAATGAGCACGTGTTCGTTTGCCTCACGTGACGGTCCATCTGCCATGGGGCTTGCCGCACTGATAATGATTACGGCGGATCCTTTCTCGCCATTAGGTTCGGGTTTTCAACTCAGTTTTGCCGCCGCAGGTGCTTTGCTCATATTCCTTCCGCCTGTTAAAGACAAGCTGATGAGAGCCGGTTTGAGCAAAACAGTCTCAGACCTTCTGGCTCCTGCGTTAACCGTAACTGCGGCGATGCTGCCTTTCTGCAGTGTTACGGGCATCAGAGTTCATCCTGCGGTAATCGTGATACAGATAGCATCATCAGTCATCCTTCAGACAGCATGCATGTTCCTGATACCAGGGTTTGCCCTGGGTATCAATGCACCTGCGGTATTCTGCCTCAGGGTGCTGATCTCGCTTGCACGGACAGGCTCTGAAATCGTGTCATCAGCGGGCATCCCCGTTACAAAAGCAGACGGCCCGGTAATTGCTTTCCTTGCTTTGGCGGGACTGTGCATGCTGCCGTCCTGCTTTGTAAAAAAGCATCTTGTAATGCCTTTGTGTATCATGCTTTCGGTATGTATCGGGTTTAGAACTGCCGAGATACTAACGAGGCCGAAGGTTCAGGTCATCTTCGCAGATGTGGGACAGGGGGATTGCTGCCTGATAATTACGGATGATAAGACCTGTCTGATAGATGCCGGTGTTTATGACGAAGGCGCCAAGACCGTGCGTAACATGCTCGATTATTACGGGATTGCTTCGGTCGACTACGCTTTTATGAGCCATTGGGATGCGGATCACGCAGGAGGCATAGCAGCGCTCTATGCAGGCGGCAGGATAAATACGGTTTATACTGCCTTTACCGGAGAAGACGATGATGTTAAAGATTTTTTGGATGCGGTCCCGTTTCGGGAAGGAGAGGAAGATATGTTCCTTTCGGCATGTACCAAGGTTCCTTGCGGACAGGTGTTTGTTTTGGGCGAAGGCGTGGAGCTTAAAGTGATCGCGCCCAAACAGGCTGCCGGCGGAGGAAATGCCGACAGTCTTGTGATGGTGCTCGAATCAGGAGGAAAGACGGTTCTTTTTACGGGTGATATTGGCACCGAAACAGAACAGGAACTCCTACAGGAAGGGGTTCTTTCCGACTGCGACATCCTCAAAGTTGCACATCACGGCTCGAAATACTCCACTTCAGAAGACTTTCTTGAAGCAACAACACCTGAGATCGCAGTCATATCTGTCGGGAAGAACAATTTCTACGGGCATCCGACGGAAGAATGCCTTGTCAGGCTTGAAAACTGCGGATGTGAGATATATAGGACAGATACTGACGGCGCCGTGATCTTGGGTATCGGGTAATTACCTCAAATTAGCACTGAAAAGAAAGAGATATTTGATATACTAGTGCACGAGGAACTTTATATGAAAATAAGTAAAGAATTAGCAGTTGCACTGACCGCCGTTTGCATATTCTGTTCTGTGTCTTGTACGGCAAAGCCTGAAGAAACGGAAGCAACAACCGAATCGGAAGTTACGGAAGAAGAAACGACCGGGGAAGAGTCTTCTGAGGCTGCGACATCAGTTTCGGAAGAAGAGACAACTGATACCACGGAGGAAGAAGCCGATACATCGGCTCCGTTGTGGCTTGAGGCTCCTGATAATATTACGGTAGAGACCGGCACTGATTTTGATGTCGGCAATTATATTAGTTATATCGACGATTATGACAGCAGCGTTGATATTGCCGTAGACGGCGAAGTCAATGCATCGACGGTCGGAGAGTACCCGCTGACCGTTGTCCTAACTGACGATGCCGGCAACACAACTTCAAAGAGCATAAATGTAAAGGTTATCGAGCCACTGCCACCGTCAGATGATGTTGATGACGGCTCGGATAATGTTATCGATTACTACTATTTTTCCGACCTTATCACAAAGTATGATGACGGAAAAGTCATGTTCGGAGTTGATATCTCCAAGTATCAGGGAGATGTTGATTTCGAGAAGATGAAGACCGCAGGCTGTGATTTTGTCATCATGAGGGCGATGGTCTATTACAAGGGCGAGCTTCTCATAGACGATAAGTTCAAGAAGAATATTGTCGAGGCGAAGGAAGCCGGACTTAAGGTCGGCGTGTACATCTACACCTTTGCGAACACCGAGGAACAAGTCAGGGAACAGACTGATGCGCTCTGCGAACTGCTTAACGGTGAGGAACTTGATTTCCCTGTTGTATTCGATTGGGAGAGATTTTCCAATTTTCAGCAGTATAATCTCAGTATGGCGGATCTGAGGGAACTCTATCAGGCCTTTAAGGATGAGCTGTCCAAGTACGGTTATGATGCAATGCTCTATTCGAGCAAGTACTATCTGGAGGCCATCTGGCAGCCTGAAGATGAGACCGTATGGCTTGCTCACTATATCAGCAAGGATGATTATAAGAGCAGCTATGAGGGAGATTACGTAATGTGGCAGGTAAGCTGCTTCGGCAACATTGACGGAATAGACGGTCCCGTTGATCTCGATATTTATTACGGCGGTTGATATGGCAAAGCAAAAGGCACCTCCCAAGGGAGTTCTGACAAGTAAAGACTTCTTTGCAAAGCTCAAGACTGATGCGGGCAGTGTCAATCTTGCCCTTTTATATGGTGAAGAGACTTATTTCTTTGAGAGCGCGGTAAATGTGCTCAGATCGAAGTTCATCTCACCGGGATCCGAACAGATGGATGTCTGTTACCTTGACGGAAGATCTGGACCGAAGATAAGCATCGATAGCATTGAGGAGATGCTGGCTTCTCCGCCGTGGATATCTGAGAAGAAACTGGTGATCGTACGCGATTCAGGGCTATTCTCAGGAGAGGTTACCGAGAAGTTTACGGATCTCATCAGTAATGTCCCGGATTCTGCCATCTTGATCTTCCTGGAAGAGAAGATGGACTGCAGGAAGAAACCTTTCAAGGAATTCCTTTCCAAGGGAACGGTATGTTTGTGCTCTCCCATGACTGAAGAACAGCTTGCCGGATGGGTAGCAAAGAGGCTGGGTAAAGCAGGGATAAGCATTACATCGGAGGTTGCGGCCTCGATGGCGGTCAGATGTTCCATGTCGCTCAATATGCTGGCAAACGAGATAAACAAGATGTCTTTGTATTGCAAAGGTGCAGGCATTACCTCGGTCGATCTCGATATCGTCGAGAGCTGCTGTCCGCCTGATCTGAGCGGAAAAGTATTCAGCATAATGGATGCATGCGGTACCGGAAGGGCGGAGGCCGCTCTGGATACCCTTAATACGCTGATCATCACCAAACAGCCGGTCATTGTTATCCGTGTCACATTCATGAACCATCTTAAGAGACTGATATGTGCCAAGGATATAGGAGACAGCAGAGAACTTGCTTCAAGGCTGGGGATAATGGATTTTGTCGCTGAAAAACTCGTAAGACAGGCAAGAGGATTCGATATGGAAAGGCTTCTGGGGCTATATCTTGAAGCTGTCAGGCAAGACAGCGACATTAAGCACGGACTGATCGACGAACGCACGAGCCTGGAGACGATCATCGTAAAAGCATCGAGCAGATCCTGAGGCATTTGACGATATCGGGCCGATGCCTTAAAATCGTATGGTTATTCTAATAATGGAGAAATTATGAGCATGGCAAAGATTGCAATGAAGACACCGCTCGTCGAGATGGACGGCGATGAGATGACAAGGATTATCTGGAAGCAGATCAAAGAGATCGTTATCGATCCGTATGTTGATCTTAAGACAGAGTATTTCGACTTAGGTCTTGAGAACCGCGAAGCAACCAAAGATCAGGTTACTGTTGATGCGGCTGAGAAGACCAAGGAACTGGGTGTAGCAGTTAAATGCGCTACGATCACACCCAACGCTCAGCGTATGACTGAGTATAATCTCTCAAATATGTGGAAGAGCCCCAACGGAACTATCAGAGCAATGCTCGACGGAACCGTGTTCAGAGCTCCCATCCTTATCAACGGCATCCAGCCGTTCGTATCTTGCTGGAAAAAGCCCATTACCATTGCGCGTCACGCTTACGGCGATGTATATAAGAATTCCGAACTCAGGATCGACGGTGCCGCAAGGGCTGAACTTGTCGTCACATATCCTGACGGAAGAAAAGAGAGCAAGACAGTGTTTGAGTACACTGATCCGGGTGTTCTGCAGGGTATGTATAACACGGATAAGTCGATCTCGGCTTTTGCAAGAGCATGTTTCAACTATGCTCTCGGCGTAAAGCAGGACCTCTGGTTCGCTACAAAGGATACTATCTCCAAAACATACGACCACCGCTTCAAGGATATTTTCGCCGAGATCTATGAGAATGAGTACAAGGCGAAGTTCGAAGCTGCAGGCATCACATATTTCTATACTCTGATCGATGACGCCGTTGCAAGAGTCATGCGTTCGGAGGGCGGTTTTGTCTGGGCCTGCAAGAACTATGACGGCGATGTCATGAGTGACATGCTCGCATCCGCATCCGGTTCTCTTGCCATGATGACATCCGTGCTCGTATCACCTGACGGAATCTACGAGTATGAGGCTGCTCACGGCACCGTTACAAGACACTACTACAGATACCTTAAGGGCGAGAAGACATCCACAAACCCGATGGCAACGCTCTTTGCATGGTCAGGCGCTCTCCGCAAGAGAGGCGAACTTGACGGCCTCGGAGATCTGGTCGATTTTGCTGACCGTCTCGAGAATGCCGCAATTGCGACTATCGAATCAGGTATAATTACAGGTGATCTCGCTTCGCTCCTTGATAAACCGGATAAGCAGATCGTTAACACAGAAGAATTCTTAACAGCTGTCAGAGACAGACTTTGATATAACGGAGGATATTTGAATATGAGTTACTATAAGACATGGATACAGTTATCTGAGGACAATTCCAACCAGCAGGCATATGTTGAGTATGTAAAGCGTTACTATGCCATGGAGAAGAATGCATACGAGATAATCCTCTCTGCATATCCCGATAACAGCCAGTTCCTCGAGGGAAAGGCTAAGGATATGGCTCTCAAGCTCGGTTTTACCGACGATACGATGGATATCTTCGTAGGTTTCCTCGATGGTATCAAGTCCAGCCTTACAAATGCCGATGACCTTGATCTTGAATCAGTTGTTGATGATTCTGACATCAAGCTCGTTATCGATTACGAGAAACTTTACTACAATATGAGGGATGCAAAGGCTGACTGGCTCTACAATATCCCTTTCTGGAAGACCATTCTTACAGATGAGAAGATGGCTGAGATCACAAGAGCATATCGCGATGCAAACATCGCACATTCCGACAAGATCGGAAGAAACGATCCCTGCCCTTGCGGTTCAGGTAAGAAGTATAAGAATTGCTGCGGTAAGAAGAGCTGATCTGTAAAGGCGGTGTGAGCTGTTTTGAAGAAGATCTTAACGGCAAAATGGTTCATAGTGTCTGCGACATCGATCCTGATCATCTCAGGCATCGTACTGAGTCTTATTCCCGGAAGCCCGCTCGCCTTCCTTAAGATACCGATCTCCGCGATAGCTAACCCTGTACAGTCATTCGTTAAGATGGCCGGCGATACACTGTTTGATTTCTGGGCAGCTCTCACGGACGGTATGGCGATCAGGCAGGAAAACGAAGACCTCAAGGATCAGATTGCCGATCTTCAGTATCAGCTTACCCAGAACGAAGAGGCAGCCATAAGATACGAAGAACTCAAAGATGCCTTCAAGATCCGCGATACTTTCAGCAATTACGATATCTACGGAGCTTCGATCACATCCAGAGAAGCTGACGAATGGTTCTCTGTTATTACGATAGCCGCTGGAGCAACTGACGGAATCGTATTGGCTGAAGGCGATTCCTATCCGGTCGTCGATGTAAACATGAATCTCGTCGGTCGCGTTATCGAGACTTCGGATTCCAATTCGAAAGTCCTTCCGCTGCTTCATGAAGGTTTCTCCGTTGCCTGCAAAGTCAACGAGGTCAATGGTGCCACAATGCTCGTCAGCGGAGATGCTGCTCTTAAGAATTCCGGCCTTTGTATTGTTACCAACATATCGGACAAGGCCGTTCTCGAGCCCGGTACCGAGATAGTGACTTCAGGTGACGGCGGTCTGTTCCCGGCAGGTATTCCTGTTGGAACGATAGTTGAAGTCGATAACTCGAATCCGCTGAATGTCACTGCGACATTGCAGCCTTATTCGAGCATTAAGGATCTGAAAGACGTATTCGTCATGATCCCGTACGAAGAAGAGACCACGGTTGAGACGGAAGCAGGCACCTGATGGATATGCATGTTACCGTCAGAAAAGTAATCGTTTACACAGTTTATATACTGCTGTTTGCCTGTCTGCAGGTATCGTTTCCCGATACCATGAGCTTCAGGGGACAGATAGCGGATCTGATGTTCGTTTTTGTTGTTCTTACAGGTTATTTCTTCGGGTTTGCCGATGGTGCGGTGATAGGCATCATTACCGGCATCGTAAGGGATTGTTTTGCTTCGCCTGCTGTCGTGGGACTTGACGGTAACGTTCAGGTTACTGTCGGTATAGGTGCGCTTGTGTTGTTCCTGGCAGGTTCTTTCGGGTCGTCTTTTTTCACGAAAAAGATGCACAGGAGCATTCCTTTTGCTTTCCTTGCAGTGGTTGCGGCCACGCTCATATATAAGATTTTCGGTCATATAGTTGCTTTTGTTTGGATAAAGGTGCTTGCTAATGGTATGTACAGTGTAGGTGTTATGGATGTAATCCTTGATTCACTGCTCCCGCAACTCCTGGTAAATCTGATCGCGGCTGTGCCGATACTGTTATTGCTCAGATTCCTGGGCCCGTACAACCCCAAATACGGCAACAATAAAGATGATGATGTTATCGAATCATACGGAGAAAGTTCATGGCTTCGGATCTGAAGAATGGTGATTATGGAGCATTTGACCGGAATCACGTTTCCGGTGATGAGAAGAAGGAAGGTTTTTTCCCTCTTCTTAAGGGTATAGTCACTAACAGGTATCTTGTTCTGGCCGCCATTTTCAGCGTTTTCGGCGTTGTCATCCTTTGCATGACAGTCAAACTGCAGTTCTCGGATTATCAGAACACGATCTCTGAAAGTACTTCAGGTATCGCAAGAGAGTACGTAAGCCAGGCACCGAGGGGAGATATCGTCGATTGTAACGGCGTTGTCCTTGCATCCACGGTCAAATACAACACGGTAATGCTTGCAAATGCCTATCTTGACGACGACGAACTCAATGAACTCTGTCTTGAGCTCAGTTATTTGTTCGACGAGTATTACTGCATAAGCATCAGCGGTCTTGACCAGTATTTCGTTATGGATCCCGAGCCCAGATTCCTGCTGGACGAAGAGAAGATCAAATTGTGGCAGACGGATTCCAATCTGTTTGCACTTGAAGACTATTCTCAGGGCGTTATAGTCACTTTTACGGATAATTACGTTAAGACCGATCCTGAAGTATTCTTCCTGTATCTGCGCCAGAAGTTCGGCCTTGATACGAGTTATACGGACGATGAGGCTTACAGGATCATCAGGATAAGATATCAGATATTCCAGGATAACTGGTCATTCCTTAAGGGAACTCCGGTCATAATCGCTACGGATGTCCCGGACAGTCTCATAACAATGCTTAACGAGCAGAATTACCATTTTATGGGCATCGTTACAGGTGTTGAATATGCAAGGACATATTCTCCTGAGGCGCTGTACTGCTGTCACGTCCTGGGATATGTCGGTAAGATCTCACAGGAATCCTATTCGAGCCTTGCGCAGTTCGGCTACACGAGCAGCGATATGGTCGGCAAATCCGGCGTGGAATCGCAGATGGAACGCTATCTGCACGGATCGAGCGGCATATCACCTTATAATGTCTGGACCGCATACGGTGAAGAGGGAATGTTTGTATCATCTGAATACGGCGTCGAGCCTGAAGCGGGTGCAACCGTATATCTGACAATAGATTCCAAGTTGCAGGAAGTCGGAACCGAAGCTCTTAAGGATTATATCAACGAAGCTCAGGCCGCTGAGGCTCTTGAACAGAAGGGTTATGCCACGGCGAGTGCCGGCGCTTTCGTCATGATGGACGTGAATACAGGCGCGATCCTTGCGATGGGTTCTTATCCGAACTACGATCCTAACGATTTTATCCTTGCAAACTATGGTGATGAGCAGGCTGCCGAGCAGGTTAAGTACTATCTCGGTATCGACGAATACGAGGAAATAACGGCTGCCGATCTTCCGCTTTGGAACAGAGCCATAATGTCCATGTATGCTCCGGGATCAACATTCAAGCCCATTACCGCGCTTGCCGCACTTGAAGACGGCGTCATTACGCCTGGTTACAATACGTATACCTGTACGAGCCCTATCGATATCGGAGGATGGATATTCAAATGCCTCGAGTTCAAGGACAGCGGTCACGGTCCGCTCGATCTCAACAGCGCGATGGCTACATCCTGCAATATCTATTTCATGCTCTTAGGCGTTGATACTGGTATCGACAGCATATCTGAGATGGCATATAAGTTTGGCCTCGGAGTAAAGACGGGAATAGACCTTCCGGGCGAGATATCGGGCGTTATGTCCAGCCGTGAGACCAAAAGGCTCCTGCACGAATCCGAATACGACAAGATCTGGTTCCCGTCAAACACCGCGCAGGCCGCTATCGGACAGTTTGATGACTGTTTTACGATCATGCAGTTGTGCAGATATACTGCTGGCATCGCTACAAATAAGCTCGTTACGCCTTATGTCATCGACAGTGTTGTTGCAAGTGACGGTTCGATTCTCTATCAGGGACAGACGGAAGCAGTCGACCTTGGCATTGCAGACGAGAATATCCAGGCTGTCCGAAATGCGATGCGCTGCGTTGTTACCGGTACATACAAGTGGAGCAGTACGGCCCAGACACAGTTCGAGAATTTTCCGATAGAGATCGTATGTAAGACAGGTACTGCTGAGACGGGTTATGAGGAGATCCGTAAAGAGTATTCCAACGGTCTGTTTATCTGCTATGCACCTAAGGATGATCCTCAGGTCGCCATCGCTCTCGTTGTCGAGAAAGGTGAGTGGGGTTCTTCGACGACGGTTATCGCAAAGAAGCTCCTGGCCGCTTATTTTGGCGAGCAGTACGATAATTCGGTCGAGATGTTCAATGTTACCCCCGATATCGGAGACTTTATTCCGACTATAACTTCCGAAGACGATTAACTACTCGTCAAAAAGACAATTTTTGATTACCACTTTTGTATCAATGATAAATTGTTGAGATATCCGATTTACTGTAAAATTTTTACATGATTATTAGTTTGGGGTATCTTTGATGAAGATCGTTCTGATGGCTGATAACAGGAAGTCTGAGCTTCTTGTCAACTTTTGCATTGCGTATAAGGCACTGCTGGAGAAGCATCAGCTGATATCCGTATACAACACAGCAAAGCTCTTGAAGGCCTCTGCGGACCTTGATGTATCAGGTCTGTCCGTAGATTATTCGAGCGGTTTTGAGCAGCTCGCATCCAGGGCAAAGTTCAACGGGATCGACTGTGTTATCTATCTGCGTGACGGAATAGCCAAGGAAGGCTCAAATCCAGCAGAATTGCTCGATGTCTGTGATCAGAATACGATACCTTATGCCACCAATATCGCTTCTGCCGAAGTATTGATCACGGCGATAGATGCCGGCGCTCTCGATTACCGCGAATGGAATAATGCCGAGGTATCCGGAGGAGCTGTCTGATCAGATGAAGGTCTTAGCGTTACCCTACGGACCTTTAAGTTCCAACCTGTATGTTGTCATAACTGAAGACGGTGGTTTCATCGTCGATCCGAGCGTGTCTCCCGATAAGGTATTGAACCTGATAGAAGGCTTTGATCTTGGTGTGATCAAAGGCGTTTTTGCGACACATGCGCATTATGACCACATATGCTGCGTCGGTGAATGGCGTAAAGCGCTTCCGGGAGTGCCTTTCTATCTCTCGGCTGAAGATAAGCCGCTCCTTAGTGATGCTTACGGCAACTGTTCCGCACTTATCGGAAGAGAATGCCTCTTTGACAGTGTTTTCGAAGATGTTCAGGATAAGATGGTTTTCGAGAATACGACGATCGATGTCATAAGGACGCCGGGCCATACAAAAGGATCTGTCTGTTACCTGGTCAGCTCAGAAGGCGGGAGCGTGCTGTTTACCGGAGATACGGTCTTTGCGGGTTCTGTCGGTCGTACTGATTTCAAGGGCGGTTCACCTGTAGAATTATCCGAATCCGTAAATAAAATCAAGGGGCTTGATCCCCGGTTGGCAATATATCCGGGACATGGCCCGGATTCAACGATAGGGGAAGAGATCAGAACTAATCCTTATTTTGCGTAATTCCCCGCGCATTTTCTTTATATTATGCTAAAATAATGCCGTTTGTGAAAAATAACCCTTACGGGAGGTTTGAATATGAGTGATATCAAAGAATCCTTGAATTCAATTCGCGAGGAATTTGATAAGGCATTGGAGCAGGTAAAAGACTCACAGGCTGCTGAGCAGTTAAGAGTCTCTTTCCTCGGCAAGAAGGGACAGCTTACCCAGGTGCTCAAGGGCATGGGCGGCCTTACGGCGGAAGAGCGCCCCGTGATCGGTAAGATCGCCAACGATGTCCGTTCCCACATGGAATCAAGACTAGAGGAGATCGTTACCAAGATCAAGGAAGAGGAGAAGGGACATAAGCTCAGAAGAGAAGTAATCGACGTAACCATTCCTTCTGACAAGAAGGGTGCGGGAAGCCGTCATCCTCTTAACATGGCGATCAACGAGATCTGTGATATCTTCTTAGGTCTCGGTTATTCCATCGCCGAAGGTCCCGAGGTAGAGTACGACAAGTATAATTTCGAGCTCTTAAGGATACCTGAGGGGCATCCCGCAAGAGATACGCAGGATACGTTCTATTTCAACGACAAGGTCCTTCTGAGGACTCAGACATCCGGTATGCAGATCCGTGTAATGGAGCAGCAGAAACCGCCGCTCAAGGTAATCTGCCCCGGTAAGGTTTACCGTTCCGATGCTCTTGATGCAACACATTCACCTGTATTCCACCAGATCGAGGGACTCGTTGTAGATAAGGGCGTTACCATGGGTGACCTGGTCGGTTCCCTGAGACTTTTCGCAAAGAAACTCTTTGGTGATAACACGGAGATCAGACTCAGACCTCACCATTTCCCGTTTACCGAGCCTTCCGTAGAGGTAGACCTCACATGCTGGAAGTGCGGCGGCAAGGGCTGCAACGTCTGCAAGGGCGAGGGATGGATCGAAGTTCTCGGTGCAGGCATGGTACACCCCGAGGTTCTCCAGAACTGCGGTATCGATCCTGAGATCTACAGCGGATTCGCTTTCGGAATCGGCGTAGAGAGAACCGCGATGGGCAGATACGGCATCGATGACATCAGGCTCTTGTATGAGAACGATGTCAGATTCTTAGAGCAGTTCAAGTAAGGAAAGGCAGGCAATAATCAATGAAAGCACCTATAATCTGGCTTAAAGATTTTACGGATATAGACGTTGAACCCAAGGTATTGGGCGATGCTATGACAATGACAGGTTCCAAAGTAGAGGAACTCATCACTTCCGGCGATGATATCAACGGAGTATACACAGGCAAGGTCCTGGAGATGGCAGACCATCCGGATTCCGACCATCTTCATGTCCTCAAGGTTGATACGGGCAGGGATGACCTCGGAAGAGATCTCCAGATTGTATGCGGAGCTCCGAATGTATATGTCGGCATGATCTGCCCCGTTGCAGTAGAAGGCGCAAGCCTTCCCGGCGGCATCCACATCAAGAAGGGCAAGTTAAGAGGTGTGGAGAGCTTCGGTATGTGCTGCTCTGCGGAAGAACTGAACGTTCCCGCTGAAGGCCATCCGGGCGCAGAGGAATACGGACTCTGGAACATGCCTTCCGATACACCTCTGGGTGTTGATATCAAGGAACTTCTCGGTCTCGGCAATACCACGATCGATTTCGAGATCACATCCAACAGACCTGACTGTTTCTCCATCGAAGGTCTCGGCAGAGAGGCAGCTCTTTCCATCGGCAAGGAGTTCAGACCCTGCGTTCCTTCCATCAAGCAGGAAGGCGCGCTGGATACAGCTGACGTCGTAAAGCTTCAGATAGATGCTCCTGATCTTTGCTACCGTTATACGGGCAGACTCGTTGAAGACGTTAAGATCGGACCTTCACCCGCATGGATGGCTGAGAAGCTTACTGAGGCAGGCATGAGACCCATCAACAATATCGTTGATATCACTAACTACGTCTGCCTTGAGCTCGGACAGCCGATGCATGCATTTGACCTTAACTATCTTGCAGGCAAGCACATCATCGTAAGAAGAGCTGCTGACGGAGAAGTCATCAAGACTCTTGACGGCAACGACCATACTTTGGACAGCTCAATGCTCGTAATCGCAGATGAGGAGAAGGCTTGCGCCATTGCAGGCGTCATGGGCGGCGAGAACTCTGAAGTCCTTCCCGAGACGACGACGATCCTTTTCGAATCTGCCGTATTCAATGCAGTTTCCGTAAGAAGGACTGCTGTAAGCAACGGACTGCGTACTGAGGCTTCCTCAAGATACGAGAAGGGACTTGATCCCGAGAACGCTCTCAGGGCATTGGACAGGGCATGCGAGCTCGTCGAAATGCTCGGCTGCGGCAAGGTCTCCAAGGGCGTTGTAGACTGCTATCCCACTAAGCGCGAGGTCAAGCACATTCCCTTCAGACCCGCAAAGATCAACAGCTTCCTCGGTATCGAGGCAAGTGAAGAATTCATGAGAGACATCCTTTCCAAGCTCGGATGCTCGTTTGCCCAGGAGAACGGACAGGAAGTCATCGTTCCTCCCACATACAGACCTGACCTTGAGTCCGAGGCTGACATCTCCGAGGAAGTCGCAAGATTCTACGGCTACAACAAGATCGAGCCCACGCTTCTTTCCGGTAAGGAGACGACACTGGGTGGACGCACAAATGAACAGAAGATAGTAGAGAAGATCCGCGATACACTTGTTTATTGCGGTTTCTATGAAGCTATCACATACTCGTTCGAGTCTCCTTCTGATCTCGATAAGCTTATGGTTCCTGCAGACAGTGTTCTGCGTAACCAGCTTAAGATCTCGAATCCTCTCGGTGACGATACATCCGTCATGAGAACTACGATGCTGCCTTCCATGCTGAAGATTGCCGCAAGGAACTACAGCCGCGGTGTCGGTGAGGCTAAGGTTTTCGAGGTGGCATATGTATATCTGCCTTCCGGTGTGGAAGGAGAGCTTCCTGAGGAGAGAAGGACTCTCGCAGGCTTCACATACGGCTCAAAGGACGGTGCCGCACTGTTCTATGACACCAAGGCTTCCATCGAGGAACTCTTCAAGGTTCTCGGAATCAGATCTTATGGCTTCGAGCCTCTTACTGACGATCCTGTATTCCATCCCGGTCGTACCGCTTCCATCATCGTTAACGGTAAGGCATGCGGTAAGCTCGGCATTATCCATCCGGATGTTGCTGCAGGATTTGAGACACCTTCCGAGACATGTGCATTTGAGATTTATGTTCCTCAGATTGTTGCAGCTTCCAAGAAGGACAGAGTCTACAAGCAGCTGCCTAAGTTCCCGGGTATCTCCAGAGACCTCGCTGTTACTACCGAGAGCAAGGTAACGGTAGCGGACATCATCAAGACGGCAAAGTCTGCCGGCGGCAAGTATCTGCGTGATGTTAAACTGTTCGACGTATATACGGGTGATAAGCTCGGAGAAGGTCTTAAGTCTGTTGCCATCTCTCTGGCATTCAGGGCAGATGACAAGACACTGTCTGATGATGACATCAAGAATGATATCGATAACATCATTGCCAAGCTCGAGTCGAAGCTCGGAGCCAAGCTCAGACAGTAAGACGCAAAGCCTTATAAATCAAGCATTTCAAGCGTTTTAAGGCGCCCTTCGGGGCGTCTTTATTTTGTCGGTTTTTGTCGGTTTTTGTAAGGTTTTTAAGGGGTATATGCATTGTAAGATTAACCTCAAAAGGAGGTGGCTTACCATGTCAACTATTGAGACAGCGATCGCCTTTACGGTGATCATCACATTCATTACGTTCCTGATAGTCGGTCCGGAAGAACTTTCGCTGCGATGTCTTGAAGATGTTAAGGCAGGACAGCAGGAAATAGGTTTCTTCATTGATGATGGCGGGCTGATGGAAAGCAGCGATATCGGAGGAAATGAATCGTATAACACTTCGCCGGAGAAACTGTGTACCTATCTGTCAGGTTTATCCGATAACTACCGGATCATCTACGGAACCATTGCATCGGGAGGTGGCAGCGATGAAGACAGTGAAGAGTAATAAGAAAGGTACGATGACGCTGTTTCTGGCCATAATCCTGTCAGCCCTGATCCTTATAGAATGCACTTTCGTTATGTTCATTTGGGACCTGGACTACAGGCTGGCGTACAGCAGCGCTCTGAGAGCAGAAGTTGAGACTATCCTGGCTGAGTATGACAGGCAATTGTTCGATACATACGGGATCTATGCGGTAACGCTCAATGACGTTGATGATGAGGTTTTCCAAAAGGCTATATCCACACATGGATATACCGTAGATTCCGATATTGAGGTGTACGGAGTAAAGGCACTCAGCATGGAAGATCTAAAAGCAGCCATATCCGTCTACTATGCCAACCGTGCAGGCGGTATCTGGTTCGAGAAGGCTTTTGTGCAGGTGGAAGGTCTCCTTGACGAAGCCGGAGTCGGGGATATCTTAGAGATGCTGCGGCAGTTTACTTCAAGTGATGCCGCCAAGTATCTTGAAGAACTCCTGTCCGGCGCTTCCACAATAGCGGAATGGTTTGATGAAGCAGTGCAAAGCGATGAGAGCATTGCTTCCGAAGATTACCGGCAGGAGATGATCGATTTTGCTGAATTCAAGAAATCCATAGATGAGGCCGATAATGACCTTGAAGATCTTGATATCGGGATTGAACTGACGGATATCAGCTGTCTTGTGGACGGTCTCGACATGCTTATCGATGTCCAATACGGAGTAACCGATGCTGTAATGACTGCGGCATTTCACCCTGCATGTGCCTTCTACGCAGCCAATAACTTCGACTGCGTCCTGTCCAATGACTTCGATTGTTCCATCAACGGAACAAAATACTCTGATATACACGGAGAGAATTATCTTGATGCTGAATACATTCTGACCGGTCTTGACGGCAGGGTAGGTGTTGCAGAGGTGTCGTGTCTTGTTTTCGCTGTATTGTTTGTAATGCGTGCAGTGGAAAACTTCGCGGATCCCGAACTGGAAGCGGCTCTGACGGGCATATCTGCGGTTATATCGACCATAGTTCTTGCCATTTCCGGCGGCGTGGTGATCATAGATCCGGAGATCCTGACTACAGTAATGATACTCATCAAGAGCGCGGCAGAGAGCGTCAAAGGTCTCATAGATGTGCTTAACGGGGAGACTTTCGCCCTCGTCAGTTATGAAGGAATGGAGCTTGTGTATGTGGGTTACAGGGATTTCCTGTTCCTTCTTATGTGTCTTGTAAGCGATGACAATATGCTCGGCAGGATGATAGAAGTCCTCAAAAGAGATTACGGAGAACTCTATACGGGAGTGGGCGCTTCTGGCGTGTACAGAGGACAGGAATACTCGCAGGAGAAGATATACCAGATGTATGAACAGGGAGGTTTCACATGAATAATAAACGCGGTTCAGTGACGATCGAATCTGCGATAGGTTTTACGGTCGTTTTAGCATTTCTGGCAGCGATCATCAGTGTGATCAATGTCTACAGGACAGATATCCTTATGAGAAGGGCACAGGAACAGACATGTGAGAAAGTAGCGATGATATGCCCGCTTGCCATCACGGCTTCAGATGTTGTGTCAACGACCGTAAATGCCTTCCCGGATATTGAGATAGAAGGGCTTACCGGAACTGATGTCATAAGTACCATAGCCAAGTTCATTACCGGAGCCGACTTTGCATCAGGCTACATGCTCGAAGACATAGTCTTGGAGGGTGCGCTCGGAGGCTATATGGCAAATGATATCGCGGAAGGCTATATAAGACGTAACGGCGGCTCGGATTTCATGATGCCTGACGATATTAATGTCACGTTTGAAGTTAATACCGAGAAGAGCATCATCGAGGTCTGCACAACTTATTCTGTCCTTACGCTGGCAGGCCGCATCGACAGGAGCATCTACAATGTTATCCCGGTCT
The DNA here is from genome assembly GCA_024692105.1 of Saccharofermentans sp. The sequence continues at coordinate 61,170 of JAILMZ010000008.1, read as the reverse complement.
ACGGGAAAGGAGATCTTTTCCTGCTTGCTTCAGATGAACAGAAAAAGGAAGCGGACATCTGGAGCGAGGACAATTTTACCAGGGGAGATTACTTCAGGGATATGTACGGAGGGAACCTTCCGAAGACATTTCCCGTAATCGATGCTTATGAAGACGGCAAAGCCACATCGATAATGAGCATAGATCTGACGGCTCCGACTTATCAGTCTGAAGACGAGATCATCAAGAAAGTACAGGATAATATCGACGATCTGTATGGTTTTGGGGGCGCAGACACCAAGATAAACGGCACTCAATACACCATAGATTCGATATATCAGAAGAGCCTGGTCGTGGTTATACCGTCAAATTCAGACGAAAATGCCAAGAATACTGTATACTCAATGGGTTATTACGCCGCCAGCAAGGGTATCTGCATGACAGTTGAAGAATACGGCACGAGCATGAAATATACGGAATAGGGCGCTCTTTTTTGGAAATTCCTTTTTATTGTATTAAAATACTAAATGCGTTAATATATTACGGTTATAACGGAGGAATATTGAGTGAAACACAATAATCAGGTAAGACGCCCCGAACTTGCTAATTCGGCAATACTTACCGACAAGAATTCAGCTCTGTCGATCGGAGATACTTTGAGGAAAGCCAAAAAGGATCTCTTCTTTTTCAGATGCCTCATTGCGATACTTATTGTGCTGCTCATTACTACTGCCGCTGTATTGATTTATCTCGGATACGCCAACGTGCTGTTCAATTTCGTCAGCAATGCGGTGAATTGATCGTAGCAGTGTGGTGATGTGATGATAGATAAGAATGATGCGCCGTCTTTCAGTGACGAAGAGATCGTAGAACTTACAGACCTGTACGAAGCTATTCTTACCATGAATACTCCTGAAGAGATGAATAAGTTCTTCAGGGATCTTTGCTCGGTCAACGAACTTCACTCTTTCCTTCACAGATGGCAGATCGTTCGAAGGTTCGAACAGAACAAGAGTTACGAAGAGATAATCAAAGAGCTGTCGCCGAAGGAGACCGAGGACATCGGCAACGATACGGAGTCTTCTGAAGACAGCGGTAAACGCAGGTGCGGAAGGACAAAAGGCAAATCACGAGCCTCTACCAAAGTCAGTTCGACGACCATATCGAGAGTCAAGAACTGCTATGTCAATCCGGAAGGCGGTTACAGAACGGCACTTGACAGGCTCAAGGCCAATGATGAGAAGAATAAGAAAAAGATTAAGGAGTAATATCGATGGGTTTATTTCCAACACACAGTGAGAAGGAACTTAAGAGGATCAGATCTACTGTCGACAAGGTTATGTCTCTTGAAGAGTCATACTCCAAGCTCACAGATCAGGAACTGATAGGTAAGACACAGGAATTCAAGGACAGGCTCGCGGCAGGCGAGACACTTGATTCTATCCTTCCCGAAGCATTCGCTACGGTAAGAGAGGCAGCCTGGAGAGTTCTCGGCATGAAGCCTTATAAGGTTCAGGTTATCGGCGGTATCATCCTGCACCAGGGAAGAATAGCCGAGATGAAGACAGGTGAAGGTAAGACGCTCGTTGCTACGATGCCGGTTTACCTCAATGCTCTTACAGGCAACGGTGTTCATGTCGTAACGGTAAACGATTACCTCGCAAAGCGTGACTCCGAATGGATGGGTAAGGTATACCGCTACCTCGGCATGACCGTAGGACTTATCATCCACGATATCCCTAACAATCAGAGAAAGGATATGTATTCACGCGACATCGTATACGGAACAAACAACGAGTTCGGCTTCGATTATCTGCGTGACAACATGGTTATAAGCAAAGAGCGTATTGCTCAGCGTGATCTTAACTATGCCATCGTCGACGAGGTCGACTCGATCCTTATCGACGAAGCTAGAACACCGCTCATCATCTCAGGCAGAGGCGTCGAGTCTTCCGATCTGTATGTTAAGGCGGATGCGCTCGTTAAGACACTGAAGCCTTATGTTGTAGTCGAGACAGACGATAAGGTCGATATGGACGATATCGTAGGCGATTCCGACTACGTTGTAGATGAGAAGGCTAAGACTTCCGTGCTTACTGCTAACGGTATCGCAAAGGCAGAGAAGTATTTCGGTATCCAGAACCTGTCTGATCCGGACAACTTCGATCTGCAGCATTACATCAACAACGCCCTTAAGGCTAACGGCAACTTCAAGAAGGATCAGCAGTATATCGTTCAGGACGGCGAAGTAATCATCGTTGATGACTTTACCGGCCGTCTTATGCCTGGACGCCGTTACAGCGACGGTCTTCACCAGGCTATCGAAGCAAAGGAAGGCGTTAAGGTAGCAAGCGAGAACAAGACACTGGCTACGATCACTTTCCAGAACTTCTTCAGAATGTATAAAAAACTCTCCGGAATGACCGGTACAGCTTATACAGAGGAAGCCGAGTTCAGACAGATCTATAACCTCGACGTTATCCAGATTCCCACGAATAAGGATGTTGTCCGTGTGGATGATATTGATGCCGTATTTAAGACAGAGAACGGTAAGTACACGGCAGTGCTCAAAGCCGTTAAGGAGGCTCACGATAAAGGTCAGCCTGTACTTGTAGGTACAGTTAATGTCGATAAGTCAGAGCTCTTATCAAGGATCTTCTCGAAATACGGAATCAAGCACAACGTCCTCAACGCTAAGAACCATATGCGCGAGGCTGAGATCGTTGCGCAGGCAGGCCGTAAGGGTGCAGTTACAATCGCTACGAACATGGCAGGACGTGGTACCGATATCATCTTAGGCGGTAACGCAGAGTTCCTCGCACTCCAGGAGATGAGAAAACTCGGTTATACCGATGAGCTCATCGATGCTTCCACTGCACATAACGATACTGATGATGAACTCGTTCTTGAAGCAAGAAAGAGATTCTCCGATCTCGAGAGTAAGTTCAAGGAAGAACTTGCTCCTGAAGCAGAAGAGGTAAGAAACCTCGGAGGTCTTTTCATCGTTGGTACAGAGCGTCATGAATCAAGACGTATCGACAACCAGCTCAAGGGACGTTCCGGACGTCAGGGTGACCCCGGAAGATCCAAGTTCTTCCTGTCTCTTGAAGATGACCTTCTCAGGATCTTCGGCGGCGACAAGGTTACCGCAATTGCAGACAGCTTCGGTCTCGATGATACCATGGAGATCTCCACACGGACTATCGGAAAGCTCATCGACAGCTCACAGAAGAAGCTCGAGGCTATGCATTTCGGCGCAAGAAAGAATGTCCTCGAATACGATGACGTTAACAATATCCAGAGAACCATCACATATGAGCAGAGAAGAAGAATCATCGACGGTGAAGACGTCCATAACATCTTCCTCGGCATGATCGATAAGGTCGCAGAAAGACTCGTTGAAGACTTTGCTCTCGACGGAGTGATCTCCAATTCCGAGAGATATGCGCTCGGTATGAAGCTCGATGATGTATTCGGCGAACTTCCGACAGTATTGAAGATCAAGGATGATTCCCAGGAGATCGGTTCTTCCGATGAAGTTGCAGAAACTCTTGCAGAAGATGCGAAGAACGCTCTTGCAGCTAAGGAAGAAGAGATCACTACAGAGGTATTCCGTCAGGCAGAAAGACAGATCCTTCTCAGGACTGTCGATCTCAAGTGGATGGATCATATCGATGCTCTCGATCAGCTTTCTCAGTCCATCAGGATGAGAAGCGTCGGTCAGCACGATCCTGTTGTCGAGTATAAGCTCGAAGGTTCTGCAATGTTCGAAGAGATGAACGAGGCTATCCAGAATGACGCTGTCAAGTTCATCATGAGAGCAAATTTCTCACAGGATAAGCAGGTCCAGGCCAAAGAGACAGTGAAGGCTACAAGCGAGTCTCATGCAAGTGTTACTCCGCTGGCAGCTGCAAAGCCTATTCAGGGTTCTACAGGTAACGATAAGCCGGCTCAGCCCGTCAAGAGAGATTCTTCCAAAGTAGGAAGAAACGATCCTTGTCCCTGCGGTTCCGGTAAGAAGTATAAGGATTGTTGCGGAAAGAAATAATATGATCACAGATGCTAACGGATTTCTGAACAAAGTTGACACTGCCTGCGAGTATATCAAGCAGCATCTCGGAGGCTGTGAGATCCCGAAGATCTGCATAGTCTTAGGTTCCGGTATCGGTCCTTTGGCTGATCTTTGTGATGAATCTTCGGAGATCAAGTATTCTGATATCCCCGGATTCCCGTCATCCACTGCTCCCGGTCATGCGGGAAAACTGATAATCGGCGAGCTTTCAGGCAAACTGGTCTTCATGATGAGCGGACGATTTCACTATTATGAGGGCTATGATCCCGATGACATTACGTTCTATGTAAGAGTTATGGGAAGGCTCGGAGTCGAGACACTGGTCCTCACCAATGCCGCAGGCGGAATAGGAGAGGATTTTGTTCCTCCGGAACTGGTCCTTATCGAAGATCATATCTCGTTCCTTGTTGTTCCTGTCTTAAGAGGAACAAATATTGATGAATTCGGTCCCAGGTTCCCTGATCAGAGTTTTGTATACGACAGAGAGTATATGGAACTCATGACAAAGTGTGCCGATAATCTTGGTATCAAGCTCAAAAGAGGCATCTATGCTTATACAAGAGGTCCTCAGTATGAGACTCCGGCAGAGATAAGGGCATTAAGGGGCATGGGTGCCAACTGTGTAGGAATGTCCACCGTTCCCGAGGCTATCATTGCGAGCCATATGGGAATGAGGATCGCAGCCCTTTCATGTGTAACGAATATGGCAGCAGGAATAAGACCCGGCAAGTTGTCGGGTGAGGAAGTGCTTGAAGTCGCAAATCAGGCATCTGATAAGATGTGTGCACTGGTATCGAGCTTCATAAAGGAATTGTAAGGAGAACCGTATGTCTGTACCCGATTATGACGTTAAAGATCTGAGCCTGGCGCCTTACGGCATGGAGAAGATTGAGTGGGCTTACCGCAATATGCCCGTGCTTCGTGCCATCGAGAAGGAACTTATCGATGAGCAGCCTTTCAAGGGCCTCAAGATAGCCGTTTCCGTTCATGTTGAAGCCAAGACGGCATGTCTTGCCAGAGCACTCAGCAGAGGCGGTGCAGATGTCGCCCTGACAGGTTGCAATCCGCTGTCCACACAGGATGACGTTGCTGCCGCTCTCGCAAGCACAGGTATGCATGTCTATACGATCCACGGGGATAACGAAGAGCAGTATATCAACCACCTTAAGATGGCTCTTGATTTCGGCCCGGACATCGTAATTGATGACGGCGGCGATTTCGCGATGCTGCTCCATTCTGATCTTAAAGATCTTGCGCCCAATATCATGGGCGGCTGCGAAGAGACTACGACAGGCGTTCACAGACTTGAGATACTTAAGAAGCAGAATCAGCTCGCATATCCTGTCATCGCTGTTAATGATGCAAGATGTAAGCATCTGTTTGATAACCGTTTCGGTACAGGCCAGTCTGTATGGACAGCTATCATGGCTACTACAAACCTTGTCGTTGCAGGCAAGACTGTCGTTGTTGCAGGCTACGGAATGTGCGGAAGAGGCGTTGCGATGAGAGCAAAGGGCCTCGGTGCAAAGGTTATCGTTACTGAGGTTGATCCCGTTAAGGCTTGTGAAGCACTCATGGAAGGATACAGCGTCATGACAATGGATGAGGCTGCTCCTTTGGGTGATTTCTTCGTAACCGTTACAGGTTGTAAGGATGTCATCGTAGGCCGTCACTTCAACATGATGAAGGATGGTGCAGTATGCTGTAATGCAGGCCACTTCGACTGCGAAGTCAATGTTAAGCAGCTTTCCGAGCTTGCAGTATCCCAGAAGGAACTGCGCAATAACATCATCGGTTATGAACTTTCCAATGGTAATACAGTATGCATTATCGCTGAGGGAAGACTTGTTAATCTCGCATCAGGCGACGGTCATCCCGTTGAGATCATGGATATGAGCTTTGCACTCCAAGCACAGTCGGCAAGATATATCGCATCCCAGAAGGAAAGACTTCCGATCGATGTATATCAGACTCCTGAAGTCATTGACAACAGGGTCGCAGAGATACTGCTCGAGACTAAGAACATCAATTACGACAAGCTTACCGAGGAACAGTACAGATATATCAATTCCTGGGATTTCTAAAGTAATGAGTTACAGCCTTGATTATCAGGATTTCTCGGTATATGAGATGTTGCAGCAGAGTGCTTTGAGATTTCCCTCAAACACTGCGATCGACTATTACGGCAACAATATATCATATAAAGATCTGGTAACCAGGACGGACAAATGCGCGGGCGCACTTAAGTGCCTCGGCGTTGCTCATGGCGACCATGTGGCAGTTATACTTCCGAACATACCTCAGGCGGTCATGCTCTTTTACGCATGCAGCAGGATAGGTGCCATATGTGACATGATTCATCCGCTCTCGGCAGTAAATGAACTCGAGAGTTATATCACTTCATCTGATGCCAAAGTAGTTTTTGCTTTTGACGGCATCCTGCCCAATATAGGTTTCCTTAAGGATTCTGACAGGAGAGTCTATGTCGTTAGTGCAGGCGATTATCTGCCTGCCATGATCAAGCTCGGATTCAGGCTTAGGGGAAGAAACCCGAGAAAAGCGGCAGGATATGAGACTTTCAGAGATTTCATCGGTCTTGGCGCAGATTACGAAACTGACCTTAAGGAGACCGGTTTTACCGATCAGAATGAGCCCTGTGCGATGCTCTACACAGGCGGTTCCACAGGCAAAAGCAAGGGCGTGCTTCTCACTTCCAGGAATTTCAACTATACGGCCATTGAAGCAATAGACAGCTGTGAATGCCTTGTCCCGGGGGATAAGATACTTGCTGTTCTCCCGGTGTTCCATGGTTTCGGCCTCGGCGTGGGTGTCCATACCATAATGGCTTTCGGCGGAACATCGGTACTTCTTCCGATCTTCAAACTCAAGAATTTCTTCAAGCTTATTAATCAATACAGACCGGAGATATTAGCGGGCGTACCTGCGATCTTCGGAGCAATGATATCCAATGACACTGAAACGGATATGAGTTTTGTAAAACTCGTAATATCCGGTGGTGACAGACTGCCTCCCGAGATGCAGAGAGAGTTTAACGAACTTCTCAAAAGGCACGGTTCAAAAGCCGTTATCAGGCAGGGTTACGGACTTACGGAGTGCTTGTCCGGTGTTTGTCTTATGCCGCCCGGATGCCTGAAGGAGAATTGTCTCGGAAAAGCATACAAGGATAACACCATTAAGATAATCGACCCGGCAACAGACGAAGAACTTACGCCCGGAGTAAACGGTGAGATCATAATCAGCGGACCTTCCGTAATGAAGGGTTATTTCGGAGAGCCTGAAGAGACGGCTGCTGCCTTGAGACAGAGGCAGGACGGCAGGATATGGCTTTATACAGGTGATATGGGCCATATGGATGAAGAAGGCTATCTTTACTTTGATTCCAGGATAAAGCGCATGATTGTTACGAACGGGTATAATGTTTATCCGGGCATCCTGGAAGATATCATACTGGCCTGCAACGGAGTAAAAGAATGCGCTGTCGTAGGCGTTCCCGATAAGTTCAGAGGAGAGATATGCAAGGCATATATCGTAACTGATACAGGATCTGATGATGTCATTGCAGAGGTCAAGGCTTCACTTGCCGAGAATGTATCCAAATTCGCTCTGCCGAAGAGTTACGAAGTCCTTGAAAGCCTTCCGAGAACGGCTATGGGAAAGATAGATTACGAGGAACTGACAAAGAGGGGTTAGTATTTGCATACCTTGCCCGCTGAATGGTTCGAATCTATAATATACAAGTAATAAATTTGAGGCTTTGAGCCTAAGGAGTATACGAATAATGGCACTTAGAAATCTGGTTTTGGAGGGAGATCCCCTTCTTCGCAAGACTTCCAGGGCAGTAGATGAGATCACGCCCAGGATAATCAAGCTTTTGGACGATATGGCAGATACCATGTATTACGATAACCGCGGCATCGGTATAGCTGCGCCTCAGGTCGGAGTACTGCGCAGGGTATTTATCGTTGATGTAGGCGATGAGAACGGTCTCATCGAGTTCATCAACCCCGAGATCATCGAGAAGTCAGGTTCACAGGTCGGAAGTGAAGGCTGTCTGTCCGTTCCCGGCAAGACATGCGAAGTTGACCGTCCCGATCATGTTGTGGCTAAGGCTCTTAACCGTAATGGTGAAGAATTCACGATCGAAGCGACGGGACTTCTTGCTCGCTGCATCTGCCATGAATATGACCATCTTGACGGAATTCTCTTTATAGACAAATCCGTAGACGGAAAAGTATACAGCACTGAAGAGGAGTAATCTTTTGGCAGACAGATCTGATCTCAAAATCGTATTTATGGGCACACCGGATTTTGCGTCCGTGTGCATGGATGCTCTTGTTAAGAGCGGATACAGTGTTATCCTCGCGGTTTGCCAGCCTGACAAGCCGGTCGGAAGAAAGCACATCCTGACACCTCCGCCTGTCAAGGTCTTGGCTTCAGAGCTCGGAATCGAGTGCTATCAGCCTTCGACTTTAAAGACAGAGGAAGCATACGATAAGATCAAGTCTTTGGATCCCGATCTTATTGTTACTGCTGCTTACGGAAAGATACTTCCGCAGAATGTGCTGGATATACCTGAGTACGGCTGTCTTAATTGCCACGGAAGCCTTCTTCCTGCAAGAAGGGGATCAGCTCCGGTACAAAGGGCGATCCTTGAAGGCGACAGTGTCACGGGCGTTACCATCATGAAGATGGATGCCGGCATGGACACGGGTGACATGCTTAAGAAAGTCGAAGTTGCCATAGATCCCGATATCCATACGGATGAACTTATGGCTGAACTTGCAATCAAGGGTTCAGAACTTCTCGTCTCCATGATAGATGACTATATCGAAGGAAAGATAGTTCCGGAGCCTCAGGATCCTTCCAAGGCTACCCTTTGTCCGCCGATAGCGCCCGAGGAAGGACATTTCGAATGGACGGACTCTGCATTGAGTATCCACAACCGTGTCAGGGCATTAAGCACATGGCCCGGTGCGAGCACGATCTGCCAGGGAAAGAAGCTTAAGATCTATGATTCTTCCGTAGTGGAAGACGAAGGCTTTTCTGATGGCCCTGCGGGCACTGTGGTCGCGGCGCACAAGTCCGATCTTATCGTAAGATGTGGTGAAGGCTGTCTTAAGATCAATACGCTTCAGGCTGAGGGCGGCAAGAGGCTTAATGCCTGCGATTGCGCACACAATTACAAAGTCGGTCAGTTATTAACTTAAGGAACCCATATGAGCAGTGAAGTCAGATATAAGAAGAAGGAGATAACCAATCTCATCGAAAACGGAAACGAGAGAGAACTCTGTTTCCTGATGCTGTATCAGGTGTATGAGGAAGGCGCCTTTTCCAATCTGGTCATCAAAAAAGCGGACAAGATCGCTTCCAATCTGGGTAAGAATCTCAGTTTTGTAAGAGCCATGCTCTACGGAACGCTTACATACTCTTTTGCAATTGATTTTCTCGTAAGGCACATCACCAAGGAAGCACCTGAAGAGATGGATCCGGTATCAAGGACTATCATCAGGATGTCCGTATGGCAGCTGCAGTTCGGCAATGATATTCCCGACTACGCTGTATGTGATTCCGCGGTTGAGATTGCCAAGAAATATAACGGCAAGGCATCAGGCTATGTTAATGCTGTCCTGCGCAAATACTGCAAGGCGCCCGAAGCCAAGAAATACCTGGATCAGTACAAACCGGGCATCAGAGTATCGCTCAAGCCTGAGATATACGGCGTGCTGAAGAAGGATTTCGGAAAGCAGAGAGCGTTTGAGATAGGCATGGCGTTCCTCGATCCCATTAAGACCAAGGTCAGGTTCAATCCCGGTAAGATCTCTCAGGATGATCTTATCGAGAGCCTTGCAAAGGACGGTTTCGGTGCGGTCCACGGAAACTTCATGCCGAACTGTGTCGCGATAGACGGCGGCGTCAGGGGTATCGAGCAGACTGATGCTTTCACCAAGTACGGTGCTTTTATCCAGGGTGAGGCTGCCATGCTCGCTTCCGTTATCGCTGATCCTCAGGAAGGCGATAAGATACTTGACTGCTGCGCTGCTCCCGGAGGAAAGACGACGCATATGGCGGAACTCTGCGGAGGCAACTGCGAGATCACTGCTCTCGATATCAACGAATCCCGTACGGAACTCATCAAGGAGAACTGCGAAAGGCTCGGACTTGATTGTGTTACCGTCAGGTGCATGGACGCGTCCAAGATCTCAAAAGACAAGGAATCCCGCAAGACATACGACCTGGTTCTCTGTGACGTTCCATGCAGCGGTCTCGGCCTTATAGGCAAGAAGCCTGACATCAGACAGAAGATCACTTACGACGACATAGAATCACTGTTATCCGTTCAGGCGGATATCCTTGAGCATGCCTCGAAAATGGTGCGCCCGGGCGGAACGCTCGTATACTGCACATGCACGCTCAACAGCGACGAGAATGGGGAGCAGGTGGACAGTTTCCTTGAAAAGCACAAGAACTTCCATACTGTTCCGATAAAGTCATATCTGCCGTCAGGCCTCGCGATAGATGAGAGAAGGGATGAAGAACTGTCTGAAGGAAGGATAACCCTGTTCCCTGATACTGACGGATGTGAAGGTTTCTTCATCTGCAGGATGGAAAGAGATAAGAAGGATAAGGATTAAGTGGCAGAGAAGTTTTGTCTGGATCTTACACAGGAAGAATTAAAGGCGTGGTGCGATGAGCAGCACGTTCCTTCTTTCAGGGCTAAGCAGATATACAAGTGGCTGTCATCAGGCGTCATCGACACAGAAGAGATGACCAATATACCCAAGGACTTAAGAGCAAAGCTTGAAGAGGACTTTATCTTCAAGGGCATGACCGTCATCAATGAGTTCGTCTCGCAGATAGACGGTACGGTCAAGCTTGTATACAGGCTCTATGACGGCAATGTTATTGAGACAGTCATCATGCGCTATAAGATAGGGCCTTCGATCTGCATCTCGTCTCAGGCAGGCTGCAAGATGGGATGCACATTCTGCGCATCTGCAAAGCTTGGGTTTGGCAGATCCCTTACATCAGGTGAGATGCTGGCGCAGGTCATCTTGTCTCAGAGACATATCGGAGAGCGTATACACAGCGTTGTTGTTATGGGCATAGGCGAGCCTTTTGATAATTTCGAGAATACGATGGGGTTCGTAAATCTTGCGACAGACAGCGAAGGATTGAACCTCGGTGCCAGGCACATCACGATATCGACTTGCGGTCTTATAGATAAGATAGACGAGTTTACTTTTATGAATCTTCAGGTCAACCTGGCGATCTCCCTTCATGCTCCGGATGATGCGCTCAGGAAAGAACTCATGCCGATTGCGCGTAAGTACGCTCTTCCCGATCTCATCGCAGCATGCAGGAGATATACGGAAACCACACACAGAAGGATCACGTTTGAGTACAGCCTTTTTGCCGGTAAGAACGATTCGGAGGCACATGCGAAGGCTTTGGCCAAGCTTATCTCCGGCATGCTTTGCAATGTCAATCTCATTGCCGCTAACGAGTTCCCCGGAAGCGATTACAGGAGAAGCTCCAAGGATCATGTCAGAAAGTTCCAGCAGACTCTTGAATCGCTTGGTGTTAATGCGACTCTCAGACGTGAGATGGGCACGGACATAATGGCTGCCTGCGGTCAGCTCAGAAGAAGCGTGGAGGAGAGCAAGTCATGATCTGCTTCGGAATGTCTGACAAAGGCCCGGTAAGGGAGAAGAACGAAGACAATTTCGCATACGAGCAGATAGGTGAATATATGTGCATGGCTGTTGCTGACGGTCTGGGAGGCGAGGTCTGCGGTGAGGTTGCAAGTTATCTGGCAGTGAGGACTGCTCTGGAAGAATTAGCTGAGAAGCTTCCCGGTGCATCAGATGAAGACCTCGGAAAGATCCTGAATACAGTGTTCAATAAGGTGAATGTGCGCATCCTGCTCGATTGTGCCGAGCATAGAGAGCGGATAGGCATGTGCACGACGCTTACCATAGCGCTCGTTAAGGGCCAGAAGCTTACTATCGGCCATATCGGCGATACCAGGTGCTATCTCTGCCACGGCAAAGAGGTCAGAAGGCTTACGGAAGACCACAATAAGGCTGCAGAGCTTGTAAGGGAGGGAAGCATTACCGGCGAGGAAGCAAAAGTACATCCCGGCCGTAACCGTCTGGTCAAAGTTGTTGGAGAAAATCAATTTTTAAATCCTGACATTTATAGTTATAATATAATTTATGGCGATTTGTTGGTCCTGTGTTCGGACGGGCTTTATGCCTTCCTTAACAAAGAGGATTGGGCTGCCGGATTGCGCGACAGAACGAGTCTCGAATCGGTCTGTCAAAAACTGATCGACTCAGCGTGTTCCAACAGGAGCTCCGACAATATGACTGTTTTGATAGGAAACACAAGTCTTAAAGTATAAAGCGGGAGTTAGGATAAGATGGCAAACCAGATGCACGGCCCCGAGGGCATGGTATTTGCGAATAAATACAGGATCGTCCGCCTCATCGGAAGCGGCGGTATGGCAAATGTCTACCTCGGAGTAGATATGGAGACAGGCAGCAATGTTGCCGTAAAGATACTTAAGCCTGAGTTCTCTTCGGACGAAGACTTTATCAGAAGATTCGATACAGAGGCCAAGGCCGTATCTTCACTCAAGCAGAACAACATCGTAAAAGTCTTCGGCGTAGGTCATGAAGGCACATACCGCTATATAGTTCAGGAATTCGTTGACGGTATTACCGTTAAGGACCTTATCAACCAGAACGGACATCTTGACTGGAAGAATGCTGTTCCTATCGTTATTCAGATCGGCATGGCTTTGGATTATGCTCATTCCAACGGCATCGTTCACAGAGACATCAAGCCTCAGAACATCCTTATCACAAGGGACAAGATCGCGAAAATAACCGACTTCGGCATCGCCCGTGCCGCTTCAAGCACGACCATTACCATGACAGGCGGCGCTATGGGTTCCGTTCACTATTTCTCTCCCGAGCAGGCAAGAGGAAGCAACGTCGGTCCCCAGTCTGACATCTATTCTCTCGGTGTAACCCTTTTTGAGATGGTTACGGGAAGAGTTCCTTTTGACGGCGAGTCTAATGTCGCTATCGCAGTTAAGCATCTGCAGGAGACACCGCCAACGGCTTCTTCCATCATGCCGGGTATACCTGCAGGTCTTGATGCCATCATCAACAAGTGTATGCAGAAGTCTCCCGAGATGCGTTATTCGACTATGCGTCAGATGGTAACGGAACTTGATATGCTCCTGGTAGATCCTAACGGTGTCTATGGTGTTATCACCAATACTCCCGTATCAGAGCCTACAGAGACCAACATCTCGTTCAGACAGGAACCCAGTTACGACAAGATAAGCGAGATCGAGAAGAGCGCTGAATCAAGAAGACTTTCAAGACTTCGCGACAACATCATCCTTATACTAATCATTGTTGCCATCATCGGTGTTCTTGTTGCTCTAGGTTCTCTCGTAATCAATGCAGTACAAAACAACACCACGATTACTGAGAACATGGATTATGTGGTCGGCAATTATGTCGGCATGACAATTGATGAGGTCACCAAGGAATTGGATGCCAACGGTGTCAAATACGAGATCAAGTACGAAGAATCCGATACCATGGAACCCGGTATCGTAACCGCACAGAGTATCGCTGAAGGCGTTACGATCGCCAAGGACAGTTCGCTCAGCGTTATCCTGCTGACGGTATCTTCCGCTTCCGATTCGATCATCCTGTCTGATTATTCGACTATGAACTATCAGGATGCTTATACTGCACTTACCAACCTGGGTCTCAATGTATCGCTCAGATCTGAGACTTCAGAAGAGATCGAGCCCGGTCTTGTCATCAGGACTGAGCCTGAAGCAGGTTCACAGGTATCTCCCGGTGAATCCATCGTTATCGTATACGCTACCGAGCCTACGAGCAGCATAGTTCCTGATGTTTCCGGCATGAGCGTTGAGGATGCTTCAGAGATCTTAGGCGAGGCAAGCATCAACTACAGCTTCTCCGGAAGCCCGGAAGTCATGGTATTGCCTGATTCACAGAAGATAATCATGTATTCAGATCCTGTTCCCGGTACTTCAGTTGCAAGGAATTCGACTATCCTGCTCTATATCGGAACACAGGAAGACTATAACAATGGCGGTACACCGACTCCGACGCCTCCTCAGGCTAACGTAACGGTCAATGTTAACGGTAACGGTTCCGTTACCGGCGGCGGTCAGTACGATCAGGGCACGCAGGTTACGCTCACGGCTTCTCCTGCGGAAGGCAACGAGTTCGATTACTGGCTTGACGGATTCGGCAACACTGTTGCATACTCGAATACTTATACATTCATTGCTCAGGCAGGCGATGTGACGTACACGGCTGTATTCAAGGCGGCTCCTACGCCTACACCTACGCCTACGCCGACGCCTACGCCGACACCGTCACCGACACCTATACCTGCGGATCCGAATCAGCCTGGACCTGGACCTGGTCCTGGTGATGGCGGAGAAGGCGGCGAGGGTGGAATGACTCCTTAAGTGCCTGTGTCTGAAACTGTTCAAGGAGTAATTACCAAGGGAGTCGGCGGCGCATACAGCGTCCGCATCGACGGCGGCAAGGATAGGGCAGCCTGCCAGATAAGAGGCGGTCTCCGTCTCGGCAATATCGTTCCCCAGGCAGGAGACAGGGTAACTATCGAACCTTCCGGCGATCCGGATCTTCCGTATGTCATTACCAAGATCCTTCCGAGGAAGAACAACCTTGTAAGACCTCCTGTGGCGAATGTCGATTATCTGATCCTGACATTCTCGGTCACGGATCCCGAGCCTGATCTCAAGCTCCTTGATAAGCTTCTCATTATCTGTGCAAACCTTGATATAACACCGCTCATTATCTTTACCAAGGAAGATCTCGGTAAGGAAGCGGCGGCAAAATACTATGATGCGTATTCAGAGTGCGGTTATAAGGTATTTGTCTCTTCCAAGGATTCGCCCGTAACCAAAGAAGATCTCGAGTCCGTTACAGGCAGCGGGATCGCTGCTTTCGCAGGTCCTTCCGGCGTCGGCAAGAGCACTCTCTGCAACAGGATAATCGGCAAAGAACATATGGAAGTCGGCAGCATTTCCAAGAAACTCAAGCGTGGAAGGCATACGACAAGGCATGTCGAGCTGATAGATTTCGGAGACGGGTTTATTACGGATACTCCCGGTTTTACTTCTCTGTCTCTGCTGCAATTGGGTATCGGTTACAGGGAAGTCCCTGCGGGATATCCGGAGATATACAAGTTTGCCGGCAAGTGTAAGTACGACGACTGCAGACACATCAAGGAAGAAGGTTGTGTCGTAAGGGATGCACTTTCTATGGGACAGATCAGCGAAGAGCGGTATAATCGATACCGCGAGTTCAGCGAAGAGTTATATAATGAACGTAACAATTACAAGCGGAGGAAAGCCTGATGGCGGATTATGAGTTGGCACCGTCGCTTTTGGCGGCGGATTTCGGATATTTGATGAGAGATATCAATGCGGTGGAAGGCAGTGTGAAGTATCTGCATTTCGACGTTATGGACGGCCACTATGTTGATAATATCTCGTTCGGACTTCCCGTCATAAAGTCGATCCGTAAGTATACTGATCTCAAGTTCTATACGCATCTTATGATCACGAATCCGGAGAAATACATTGAGGCATTTGCCGAGGCGGGTTCCGACATTATTACTTTCCACATTGAATGCTCTGATGACCCGTTGGGCCTGATCGATAAGATCCACGCTCTGGGCTGCGAAGCAGGTGTTGCCATCCATCCCGATACCCCGATCGAGAAGATAATTCCCTTTGCCGATAAGTGCGAACTTCTGCTCGTCATGACAGTAAGGCCCGGCTTCGGCGGACAGGACTTCATGCCTGAGTCTTTGGACAGGATCGCTGCAGTTCGCAAGGCTATAGATGAGAGCGGATCTTCCGCATGGCTCTCTGTCGACGGCGGTATCAATGCTGATACCATCAAGACAGTATATGACGCAGGTGCAAGGATGTTCGTTACCGGAAGCGCAGTTTTCGGACACGAGGATCCTGCCAGGGCTTGCACGGAGCTTGGAGAATGCATTACTACATAATCACAGGCGGTCCCATAGGCGGTATATCTCCCGAAATGTTTGAAGACGGCACGGTGATCTGTGCTGACGGCGGTACGGATATTGCCGCAAGACTCGGGATCATCCCTCAAAAAGTCGTCGGTGATCTCGATTCCATATCAGAAGACGGTCTGGCCTATATAGATGCAAATCACATTCCCGTCGAGAAGTATCCTGTCGAGAAAGACTGGACCGATACCGAGATTGCTTTAAGGAGTATTCCGGAGGGTTCTTGCATCACCATTGTGTGTCCGTTGGACGGCGGCGGAAGGCTCGACCATGTTATCGGAAATATCCAGATTGCTTCAAGCTTTGCATCATTGCATGAGAGGATAGTCCTTACGGACGGATTCACAAGTGTTTACCTGATGGACGGCAATGACAGCATAACCGTGGATATAACGGGCAGGTCCGGACTTGCGGTATCACTGGTCCCGCTGAGTTTTGATGTAGCAGCAGCCGGCGTAAGCACTACGGGGCTGTATTACGGGCTTGAACGAATCGACCTTACTGCCGGCAAGACTTTTTCTTTCTGCAACGAGCCAGAACAAAGCAGCGACGAATTCTCCATATCGATGGAATCGGGACGCCTTGCCGTTATCGTAACGAAAAAGGTCTAAGGCTTGTGCCTGCTGCATCCTGAGGCTTTTCGGCCTTTGGAATTTTGTTTTTTACCCCCTTATTTTGAGACTTTGGCGTGTTGAATGAGACCGTACATGCCAATATGATTAAACTGATGTAATGAATAGACGCACCGGAAATGACCGGTGCGTTTTTTGTTGCGAATTTTCATATAAGGAGGCACAAGAAAATGCTGAGCTACACTGAGTTTAAGGACAGAGTCTTAAATGAGTTTCTGGATTATCTTCCAGCCAAGTACAAGGATTGCGAAGTGAAGATCCATGAGATCCCCAAGGTAAATAAGATGCTTACGGGGGTCGTTATCGTACCTAAGAAAAAGGACAAGAGCAAGAAAGGTATGATAATGCCGACTTTCTATCTCGAGAGGTTATACGAACAGTATCTTGAGACAGGAAACTTCGAGAACATGATGCAGAAACAGGCAGTATACCTGGAGCAGTCTGCCAAGTATCTGCCGGAGGAACTGTTTGAGACCAAATTCGAAGACTACCAGAACAAGGTGGTGTTCCAACTTGTAAACACTCTTGAGAATCTGGTGTTGTTGTCAAAGTGTCCTCACAGGAGTTTTGAGGATCTGAGCGTTGTATACCGTGCGATTACGAAGTGTGACAGTTGCGGAGTGTCGGGATTTCTCATAACAAACGATGTTGCCCAGTCAATGAATTGGACGGAAGAGTTCCTGTATGACAAAGCTCTCACGAATACACGCATGCTTTTTCCTTTTGTTCATATGAGGATCGAAGAGATGATGATGAAGATCATGGGAGCGGGAAGGTCCAAAGAGAGCATATCAAAGCTTTTTCCTGAGTATGAGCATATGTCGGCAGAAGAATGCGTTTATGTGATAACCAACAAAGCCCAATTCTATGGATCTTCGGCTCTGTTGTATCCCGAAGTAATCGGCCGTGTTGCAGACAAGATAGGAACAGACTGCTATGTGCTGCCGTCATCGCTGCATGAGATCATTGTTCTTTCTGCCAATGCTTATTCCGACAAAAACAAGCTGGTGAGCATAATCAGCGGCACGAATGAGAAACATGTTAGAGAAGAGGAGAAACTGTCAGACAGCCTGTACTTCTTTGATATCAAGAACAGACACGTCAAAAGGATCAAGACCGATGATGCGGTCGCATCTTGAATCAAATGAAAGAAGGTGATCAGATGGGCAGGTACAAAAACAAGATAAAAGCGGGCTCTTTCGTTCTTTCCGTTCTGATGCTGTTTTGGTTTATCGGTATCAATTCGGTCAATGCAGCCACGGACTACACTCCGCTCGTACATAAAGATGATTATGATTTCACCGCTAATGCCGGTTATATAGAAGAGTGGTTTACTTATACTGCCGAAGGAGAAGTAACATCTCACATTATCTCGGCAGCTTCGAGTTACAGCGGTACTCCGTACTCAAGCATGGATTGCGCGCAGTTTGTTGCCAAAGTGCTGCTTGATGCCGGAAGTATAGATTTCGGCGGGTATCTTGCATGTGACGGTAACATGCAGGTATCTGAATTCCTAAAGCTGTTTGCAGGAGAGATCCCGACGGGTATAGACGGCCGCACAGTCAATCCCGTTAACGGCAGTGAAGTGATCGATGCTGCAAGCATGAGTCCGGATTACATAAATGCCTGGTGTGCCAATAATTGCAAACCGGCAGACTTGCTTGTGTTTTATGGCGAGGACGGCAATGATCTGCATATAGGTATTTTCTCTGAGGTCAGAGACGGTGTCGCTTATATGTGGCATTCGGGTTCTTCGCGCGGTGTGTGCGAGGTAGCGGTCAGCAATATCATCAAAACGGGTAAGGTCGGACATACTATCACTTACATGCAGCGCTTCAGAACATCGGCTGATACAAAGGCCTATACGACTCTTTGGATCAATAAGGTAACCGGAGACGGAACGCCATTGGGAGGTGCAGTTTACAATGTCTATTCCGACCAGGCTCTGACAAACCAGATCGGACAGCTCATAGATGACAATAATAATGGAAGTCTTTCCACGCCTTTTGAACTTACAAAGGAAGGCTCTGATTTTACCGGCACGTTCTACATAAAGGAAACCGTTGCTCCGTCGGTCCTTATTACGGGATCCGACAATGTCGATCTGACTTGCGGTTTGGCAAGTGTTCAGGATGAATATCTGTATCTGGACAATGCTGTCTATAAAGTCGATATGAGATTATCCGGTGCAAATACCGTGTCCGGTACCATGGATTACTGCATATACAGGATCACCGGAAGCGGCGAGGAACTTCTCCTGTCGGAAAAACTGCTTAACTATCCGCTGTCGGGATCCGTCATTGTTATCGGCAACCTGAAGTATCCGGGTGCTCCCATGGCGGATACTCTTTCTTTGGATCTGGAGAAGACTACGGCTAATTCGTTCGATGTAACGACAACATTGTTCACACTTAAGAGTTCGGGGAATGTGGTAGCAACATATTCTTATGAAAGCGGAAAATGGGTATGGAAAGACAAGAATGGGAATGTATGGAATGTATCGTCTTTCCCGCTTAAGGCAAATACCGCATATACGGTAGAAGAGACATTTACCGTTCCTTCGTTCGATTGTTATGACGGCAATAAGATCGCTTATCAGGTAAAGAATACACAGAGCGGTTGGACCAAACAATCTGACAATACATATATGATGAGTTTTACAACGGGTGATATCGGAGGCTCATCATATGGATTCAAGGCACAGAACGATAATGAAGAGTCATCTATCAGCCTGACAAAGCAGGTCGTGGAAACTTCTGACTCAAAAGACGGGTTCAAGTTCGAATTATGGGATCAAACAGGCAGCATCCTTCTTGCCAAAGGTACATCAGATAGTCAGGGAAAGGTCTTATGGGAATCCGGAAGTGATACAGGAGTGGAAGTGCTTACGATCCCTGCGGGGCAGTATCAGCTTCGCGAAATGGTTCCCGACAGCAAGACATACGGAAACAGCAAGGCCGTGTATACATATGATGTGCCTTCAGGGTTCAGTGCATCTGCTGACGGCTCATATTGGTATAAGACGATACTCGCGTCATCAGGCGTTTCGGTTGTACAGACGGTAAGCAATGACAGATGTCAGGCAAACATTGAGGTCACTAAGATTGCAGAAGATGATAAAGATGACGGCCTTAAGTTCGAACTTTATTACGGCGGTAAAGGGACGGAGCCTTCATGGAGTTTTGAATTAGTGGATACTGCTGTTACTGATTCAAACGGTAAAGCAGTCTTTGAAGATCTCCCTTTGGGATGGTACAAGATCAAGGAAATCATACCGGAAGGTTACGAATGTTCCTGGGTCGGCGCAGAATCAGGTGGTTATAAGGTAGTTCAGCTTACTGATTCATCCGATAATCAGACGGTAGGTATTACAGCGATCAATCTTATCAATACGCAGATCATAATCGAGAAACAGGATGAATGGTCAGGTAATACGATCTCGATGTATTCAGGAAGCCCGGTTAAATTCCGCATTTATGAGGATAAGAACGCGAACGGTCAGCTTGACGGAACAGAAGCAGATTCTTATGTCGAGATAAATGATGCTGACCTTGACGGAGTGATCACGGTAACGGAAGCAGGATCAGGTGCGTATCTTCTTGAAGAGATGATAGCTCCGAACGGATACTATAAAGCAGCAGATCTTATCCCGGTAATCGTTGATTCTGCATCTAAGGTCAGCGTAACGGTTTCTCAGACACCATATGCAGAGAAAGTTGTCGTGTATAAGTTTGACTCTGTTACAGGTGAGGCGGTTCAGGGAGCAGTATTCACAATATATGAAGATACAAATAATGACGGAATTCATCAGGACAATGAACCTGTTGCGCAGACTTATGATTCAGTATCCGGAACAATGAAGAACGCTGCTTTTACAGAAATCTCTGCGGGGAAGTATGAGTCAGATGTGCTCAGGGCAGGTTCTTATGTAGCAGTAGAGACTGTCTTGCCATCAGGTTACTTCTATAGCGATAAGGATGGTAAGGCTACATCGGAGGCAAACTCTTATGCCTTTACTATCGAAGCGAAGGATACCGGTTCTGATGATTTCTCTGTTACGGATACCGTGATCTATGCAGAAAATGTCCCGGGTGGAGTTCTGGTCTATAAGGTAAATGATTCAGGCAATATGCTTTCGGGCGCCTCATTCTGTGTGTATTCAGATATAGAATGCCAGTCACAGATCGGTGAACTCAAAGATGATGGTAACGGATGTTATTCCTATTACGGCCTTGATGCAGGTAAATACTATCTGGCGGAAACCAAGGCGCCAGACGGATATATGTGTGATAAGAACGTATATGAGTTTTCTGTAAGTTGCGACAAGTCTACAGCCGTTATAACGAATGCCTTTGCTAAGGAATTGGCACAGGAAGGTAATTTCTGTGATCCGCTTCCAATCACAGGTACAATTCTTGCAGATACGACAACTGATTCTTTGAGTAAGACCAAGATGCTGTCATATGGAAAGCAGGTGGAACTCAAGGATTATGTGGCTTGTTCCGGACTTAATACGGGAGACACATACAAACTGACGGGAACATTGGTCTTAAAAAGTACCGGAGAAGCACTTAAAGATGCAAACGGTAAGGAAGTGGTATCTGAGACGGTGTTCACGGCAACATCAGCGTTCATGACCGTGGAAGTGGAATTTGCAATAGATACCACAAGCCTGGAAGGCGAATCTCTGGTAGCTTTTGAAGTTCTGGAAGATCAGGACGGCAACAAATACTATCATGAAGACATCGATGATGAAGGCCAGACGCTTACGATGCCTGATATCAAGACGATTGCTTCAGATGCTGACACAGGCACATCCGTAATGCTTTGCTCGGAGGTTTTATCGATAAATGATGAGGTCTCATTCCAGGGGCTTGAAAAGGGGTGCGGATATAAAGTCTCCGGCTGTCTGGTTGATAAGAATACGGGTGAAACGATAAAAGATACAGAAGGTAATACCGTTGTTGCTAAGACAGAATTTATAGCTGCAGGCAGTTCCGGTACCGTTAATGTCAAATTTGAGGATGTGTATATACCTTATGAGATTACTGATCTTGTTGTATTTGAGCGACTGTATACAGATGATGATGTACTTCTGGTTGTGCATGAGGATATCAATGATACAGACCAGACGATAATCAGAGCTTTACTCGAGACTTCTGCTGAAGAGAATACGACCGGTAAAGCAGTGATGATGAATTCTGTTGTAACGGTTGTCGATAAAGTTGACTACACAGGTCTTATTCCGGGGAACAGTTATGTGATAGAAGCAACACTGTATAAGAATACCGGTGAAGCGATCCTGGCAAACGGACAGCCTGTTGTAAACAATGTTGAGTTTACAACCGATTCTTCTGATGGAACAATACTTGTTCCTGTTACCTTTGATACGACCGGTCTTAACGAAGGTGAAGTAGTGGTTGTTTTCGAGAGCGTCAAAGATGTGGCTACTGAAGCAGAACTGGCAGCAGGGGTTCAAAAGGAGACGGTTGAAGTCAGCAGGCATGCAGATCTTCAAAGCAAGTCACAGAGCCTGACTGTTAAAGCAGTCCCGGCGACCGGTGAAGGCATATCGCGCTATGCGGTAATAGGCGGAGCATCAGCACTGACAGGCGGTATTGTTGCTTTGGCTTTGATTATAAGAAAGAAAAAGAGGGAAGAGTGATAAAAAAGGGGGACGGAAAATCTTCCGTCCCCCATTATCCAAACAAGAAATCTTGGTTAGAGTTCAGCACGATGATTGATGCCGAGTTCTTCGGCAACTGCGAAGAAGGCTTTCCTTGAGTTCTTTATGGTCGTCTCGGATACGCAGAAAGCGAGTCTGCAGTAACCGGGGCAGGAGAATGACTTACCGGGAACGAGCAAGAGGTTCTGCTTTGCACAGACTGCGGCAAAGTCAGCGTCGCTCATGCCGTTAGGCGTGTTCATAAAGATATATAGAGCACCGTTAGGCTTAACTGAGTCAAATCCGGCATCGATGATGTTCGAATACAGGAGATTTCTTCTGTGCTCATAGTTGGAAACATCAACTTTGGCATTGATCGATTTCTCGATGACCTTCTGCCAGATGGCAGGTGCATTAACGCTTCCGAGCGTTCTGTGTGACAGGACGATAGCTTCGGTAAGGTCTGCATAATCTTCATTCTTGGGTGATACGAGAGTATAGCCGATTCTCTCGCCGGGAAGTGAGAGCGATTTGCTCCAGGAGAAGCAGATGATGAGGTTATCGATATACTTAAGCGCGCAGGGTACCGTGAGACCGTCATAAACGAGGTCGATATAAGGCTCGTCAGAGATGACATGGATGGTGTGGTCGCATTCCTTGAGCATGCTGTTAAGCTCGGAAAGGAGAGACTCGGGATATACGACACCGGAAGGATTGTTGGGTGAGTTGATGATGATTGCCTTTGTCTTTGCGGTTATAGCATCCTTGATCCTGCTGATGACAGGCATGAAGTTCTCATCTGTCTGAACGATGACGGGAATACCGTTGTGGTTCTCGATGTAGCCGTTGTATTCCATGAAGTAGGGAGCAAGGACGATAACTTCGTCTCCGTCATCCAAGAGTGAATGGAGAACATCGTTCATGGCAGATGCAGCGCCTACTGTCATACAAACAGCAGAGGGCTCGATAGTAAGACCGGATTCGGCGGAACGCTTATCGGCAACGACCTTTCTTGTTGATTCGTAACCGCTGTTGCTCATATAGCCGTGCATTCCCGGTGTTGGATTGTCAGCGAGTTCTTTAAGTGCATCAGATACTTCATGCGGGGGCTCGAGGTCGGGATTGCCGATCGAGAAGTCATAGACATTGTCCGCACCGTAGATGGCTTTCAGACGGTTGCCTTCTTCAAACATTTTGCGGATGGCCGAACCACCCGCAAGCTTAGCCTTGATCTTGGATGAAATCATATTATTGCCTCCTGATAACTACCTTATCCTTTAAGCGTCTCTCGTAGAATCTCTCTGCAAGAGGCTTCTCATAGAAGAATGACTGGAAATGCTTACAGCCGCACTGTATGAGGCGCTGTATATCAGCTTCTTCGTGTGCACCATCACAGATTACCGTATAGCCGAGTGTATCGGCGAGAGAGATAATGTTTTCAAGGATGATCATTCCTCTCTCGTCATCGGAAGTGATAACGTTGCGGTTGATCTTAACATAGTCAATCTGGATTTCCTGAAGGAGCCTGAACGTGTTAACACCGGAACCGAAGTTATCGATAGCGATAACAATACCGGTCTCCTTGAGTCTGTCAGTACACTTCTTGAGCTGTGTAAGTTCCTCGCGGAAGTTGGGTTCGTTGAATTCGATGCCTATATATTTGTGGTCGATGCCGTGTGAATCGATGACCTTGATAATCTCGTCAGCCAGACCTTCGTTTACGAGATTGCGGTTGGAGAAGTTGCATGTAACAGGAACTACTTCCAAGCCTTGTTCAAGCCACTCGGCTATCTTGGCGCATACGGTATCAAGAACATAGAAATCGATCTTTGTCATAAGGCCGGTCTCGGAAGCTGTGTTGATAAAATCCTGAGGCATGCAGATGTTGCCGTTATGGATCCATCTGGCCAAAGCCTCGGCTGCGAAAACAGTGACATTCTCGCCTTCGCTTACGATAGGCTGGAAGTATACGAGGAACTTCTTCTTGTCGATGGCTTCTCTTATGGCATCGGCATATTCTTTGTAAGACCCCTTCTCGGAAGCAATATAACCGGAGTAGACAACGACATCTTCGCCTGTCTTCCTTGCAACACCGAGAGCCTGCATACAGTCTGTGATCATTGCCATGGCATACATGTATGTATCGTCATACATGACTATTCCGGCACGTGCGGAAAGAGTATATACAATGCTGTCACCATTGTGCTTGGCATTGATCTTGATGCTGCTGAGAAGCTGTTTAAGGTCATCAAGTCTTTCTTTCTTTATGACAGCCACAAAGTTGTCACCGCCCATATGGCTGACGAATTCGCCCTGTTCTTCGTTGGCAAATGTACAAAGCTTATTACCGAAGTCGGTAAAAGCACTGGATGCAAGGCTGGAACCGAAGAAGTGATTGATCCTTGCACTGCCTTTGATATTGACCAGGGCACATAAATAAGAACCGGCAGAACCATTTGCAATATAGCCGTTGAACTTCTTGGAAAAGTAGTGGAGATTAGGAATTCCTGTCTCCAGGTTGAAATATTTAAGCCTGTTTACGGCACGCTCAAGATAGCTGTAGGAAAGGACAAGGGCAACGCTGCCGGTGAACAACCTGAACTGCTCTTTCTGAGCATCGGTGTAGTCGGGAACAAACTTCTTGAAGTAGAATCTCGTGAATCCGCGCTTGTCGTCTGAAAGATCTTTGGATAACTCATAGTAATCGTCTTTGTGCTCTTCGGGAGTCACATAGACGATATTCTGACGTTCGAGCGTTCCGGAAGAATAGATGAGATGCTCGATCCTGCAGCATCCGACGGAATCGGCAAGTGATGTGAATGCTTCACCGGTAAAGTGCTCCCCGTTGAATTCATTTAATGAATCAAAGAAACCCTGAATATCGGTTGAATTGCATTCCATTAACAATATATCCGCCTTTATTTTTGGTTTTAATATTAAGGCACTATATTGAACAATTCAATGATCATAAAAAAATAACAAAAATACCGATAAATCTAAAAATTTAATGACAAGGAGACAACAATGAATAAAGATAACAGAACAGACAAGCGGAAAACCGGAGATATAGGAGAAGATGCCGTGGTTAAGGCATTGAGCGCTCAAGGTTATATCCTGGTCGAGAGGAATTTCGAAGTGCATGGTGTTGGAGAACTGGACTGCGTGTTTGAGAAGGATAACGAGATATACATTGTGGAAGTAAGGTCAAGGCGTAATCTCGGAACTTATCCTTCGTCAGCCGAGACCGTGGACTTCAGGAAAAGGCAAAAGATCTTGAGAACTACCGGATATCTCATAGCCAAGCACCATTGGTACGACCGAAATATAAACTTTTTGATAGGGCAGGTAACCCATAACAGGGCAGGAATGGTACAAAATGTAGAATTTATTCCTTTTTAGCAAAGACCAATGAAATTTGATTGCCAAAAAAATGCAATATACATATAATTACTAAGGTTTTGAGGCGGCCTGCCCTGCAAAATTTGCAAGAATTGGCTTCAGAAATTTCATTTTGAAAGAAGGAACACTCGATATGAGTTATTTGAACATGTCTTCTGCCGAGCTCGAGTCAGAACTTAATTCGCTCAAGGCGCGCTATGAAGAATACAAGGCTATGAACCTTAACATCAACATGAAGCGCGGCCAGCCTTCGCCTGAGCAGCTTGACCTTTCCAATCATATGTTTGACGGTATTGCTGATTCCGGCTACAGAGCACAGGACGGCGGTGATGTCAGGAATTATGGTAATCCTGCAGGACTTGCAGAGGCACGTAAGGTATTCGCTGACATAATCGGTACAGAAGCAGACAATATCTTCCTCGGAAATTCTTCGAGCCTCAATATGATGTTCGATACACTTATGCGTGCCATGGTCTTCGGTGAGATCGATTCCGACAAGCCCTGGTCGCAGATCGAAGGTCGCAAGTGGCTTTGCCCTGCGCCCGGATATGACAGACATTTCAGAGTTACAGAGACACTCGGCTTTGAACTCATTACTGTTCCTATGACAGAGAACGGTCCTGACATGGATATCGTTGAGAAGCTTGTTGCTGAAGACAACAAGATCCTCGGTATCTGGAACGTTCCCGTATATACAAACCCTGAAGGAGTTGTTTATTCAGAAGAGACATGCAGACGCATGGCTTCGATGAAGACTGCTGCCAAGGATTTCAGGATCATCTGGGATAACGCATATGTTTGCCACCATCTCTTTGACGACGAGTTCGAGAGGGGAAGGGTACCCGATATGCTCACGCTCTGCGCTGAAGCAGGCTATCCGAACAGGGTATACGAGTTTGCTTCTTCTTCGAAAGTTACTTTCGCAGGCGGCGGACTTTCCTGCTTTGCAGCAAACAAGGACAACCTCGAGCGCGCTAAGAAGTACATGGGCGTTCAGGCTATCTGCTCCAACAAGGTAAACCAGTTTGCTCATGTAAGATTCCTTCCTGATGCAAAGGCTGTCGATGAGATCATGAAGAAGCATGCTGCCATCTTAAGACCTAAGTTCAAGACGGTTATCGATATCCTTAATGAGGAGTTCGATGGCAATGACATCTGCAGATGGACAAATCCCAAGGGCGGATATTTTGTAAGCTTCTATGCTATGCCCGGTACGGCTGCTAAGACTGTGTCCATGTGCGCAGATATCGGAATCGCTCTGACACCTGCAGGTGCAAGCTATCCTTACGGCAAGGATCCTGAAGATACAAACATCAGACTTGCTCCGTCTTTCCCTCAGCCTGCTGAGATCGAGAAGGCTATCAGGATACTCTCCGTATGTGCTAAAATTACCGCAGTAGAAAAACTCCTGAAGGAGAAGCAGTAATGAAAAACATATATGAGAGTCCTTTGAATTCAAGATATGCCAGCCCCGAGATGCAGTATATCTTCTCGCCTGACAAGAAGTTCACTACATGGAGAGAACTTTGGATCGCACTTGCTGAAGCTGAGAAAGAACTCGGTCTGAACATCACTGATGAGCAGATCGCTGACCTCAAGGCTCACAAGAATGACATTGATTATGAAGACGCTGCAGCAGAGGAGAAGATCCGCCGCCACGACGTAATGGCTCATGTTCATTCCTACGGCAAGCAGGTAAAGGGTACTCATGCTGATGCCATAATCCACCTTGGCGCCACATCATGCTATGTCGGCGACAATACTGACATCATCATCATGCGCGAAGCGCTGACTCTCATCAGGAAGAGACTTGTAGTTGTTATCAGCAAGCTCGCTGAGTTCGCTGAAGAATATAAGGCTATGCCTACATTGGGCTTTACTCATTTCCAGCCCGCACAACTCGTAACGGTTGGTAAGAGGGCAACACTCTGGCTCCAGGATCTCGTTTTCGATCTTGAGACAGTAGAGAACGCTATTGCTTCTTTAAAACTCCTCGGATGCAAGGGTACAACAGGAACACAGGCTTCGTTCCTCGATCTGTTTGACGGTGATCATGCCAAGTGCGTTGAGCTCGATAAGAAGATATGTGCAAAGATGGGATTTGAGTCCTCATACTATGTATCCGGTCAGACATATTCCAGAAAGATCGATTTCACAGTTCTTTCCGCTCTTGCAGGTGTTGCTCAGAGTGCTCACAAGTTCTCCAACGATATCAGACTTCTCCAGCACTTAAAGGAGATTGAAGAGCCGTTCGAGAAGAACCAGATCGGTTCCTCGGCTATGGCATATAAGAGAAATCCGATGAGATCTGAAAGAATCGCATCTCTGTCAAGATATGTAATCGCTGACCTTCTCAATCCTGCCATGACTTCATCTGAGCAGTGGTTCGAGAGAACACTCGACGACTCCGCAAACAAGCGTATCTCAGTACCTGAGGCTTTCCTCGCTGTTGATGCTATTCTTGGTATCTACACCAATGTTGCATCCGGACTTGTCGTTTATCCCAAGATGATCGAGAAGCATGTCCTTGACGAGCTCCCGTTCATGATGACAGAGAACATCATGATGGAAGTTACAAAGAAGGGCGGCAACCGTCAGGAACTCCACGAAGAGATCCGCCAGCTTTCCATGCAGGCAGGTTCTGTAGTAAAGAACGAAGGCAAGCCCAACGATCTTCTTGAAAGGATCGCAGCTGATCCGAAGTTCGGCATTACAATGGATGAGCTCATTTCCTTGAGAGATCCAAAGCTCTATATCGGAAGATGCCCTGAGCAGGTTGATGCATTCCTTGAAGAGTGTGTTAAGCCGGTTCTCGCTTCTCACGCTGATGACTTAACTGTCGGCGAGACCGAGATCAAAGTCTGATATTAAGGTCCTGTTGCAGAAATGATCTATTTTGACAACAGTGCCACCACTTTTCCTACTGAACGCGTAAGAGCTGCATGTTCGGCTGCTCTTGCTGATGAGTTGTCTGGCAATCCCGGCTCTCTTCACAAGCTTGGAGTAGCGGCGAATACCGCGTATAACGATTGTCTGGCTTCAGTTTCCGGATTGCTCGGCGCTAAGTCATCTGAGATTATCATCACATCCTGTGCCACTGAGAGTGCAAATACCGCCATCCGCGGTTATATGAGCCGCAACAAGCGCGCGGGCAATACCATCGTATCTACCAGGACAGAGCATAAGGCTACTCTTGAATGCCTTTCGTATCTCGAGAAGAACGGTTACAATGTCGTCTATCTTCCTGTAGGAAGTGACGGAAAGCCTGATCTTGCTGCTCTTGAAGATGAGCTGGCAAAGGGTGACTGCGCACTGATGTGCTTTACTCTCGTTAACAATGAGACAGGTTCCATTCTTCCAAGTGATGAGATCTTAAAGATAAAGAACAAAGTCAGCCCGTCCACGGTCTACTATCTTGATGCTGTCCAGGCATTGGGCAAGATGAGGATAGATCTTCACAAGACCGGATGCGATATGTGCTCGTTCTCAGGTCATAAGATACACGGCGTTAAGGGTGTAGGTGTCCTCTATGTTAGAGACGGCGTCAGGATATATCCGTTTGTCCTCGGCGGCGGCCAGCAAAACGGCATGCGTTCAGGTACGCAGAGCTTTGTCCTGGCGAAATCTTTCGAGGCAGCGCTCGAAGAGGCTTCCGAAGGCATTGAGGAATCATATGATAACGTCGCTTCCATCAATGCTTATCTCAGGAAAGAACTGACAGCCAGAAAGGCAATGATATTGTCGCCTGACGATGCTCTGCCTTATGTGCTTAACGTGTCATTTGAAGGTTTTGAATCAGAGACAATGCTTCACTGTCTCGAGATATATGATATATTTGTTTCTACTGTTTCCGCATGTTCTTCCAAATCCAAGAAGGTATCTTACGTTCTTCTTGAGTCCGGAGTGCCGCAGAAGATTGCTGCCAACGCAGTCAGGATAAGCTTCTCAAGGTACAATACGATGGCGGAAGCAGAAGAGTTCATCAGATGTGTTGATGAGATCTACGACAAATTCGCAGTCCGCAGGTGACAGGAGACAGATATGAACGTAATTCTTGCAAGAATGGGAGAGATAACTCTCAAAGGTCTTAACAGGGGTTCATTTGAGATACAGCTCAAGAGCAATCTCAAGTACAGGCTCAAGCGTTTCGGCAAACTCAAGATATTCCAGAGCCAGAGCAGGATCTGGATCGAACCGCTGGAAGAGGATAACCCTTACTTTGCGGACATGCAGTCTGCACAGGAGATAATGAAGGCCATCACACAGGTCTTCGGCATCGTATCTGTCAGCCTTGCAAGGAAGTTCGACGGAGACTTCGACAGCATCTGTGAGAACACAAAAGCCTATGTTACCGAACTTCTTGCAGATCACCCTGAATATAAGACTTTCAAGGTCGAGAGCAAGCGCGGCAACAAGTCGTTCCCGATGAATTCTCCCGTTATCTGTGAAGAACTCGGAGCGTTCATCCTCGATAACTTCGAAGGCCTTACAGTTAAGGTCAAGAAGCCTGATTTTGTCGTCAATGTCGAGATCAGGGAGAGCAACTATGTCTACTGCGGTAAGATGATGGCGCACAGAGGTCTTCCCGTCGGTACTGCAGGCAGGGGAATGCTTCTGCTTTCGGGCGGCATCGACAGCCCCGTTGCAGGCTTCATGATGGCTTCCCGCGGTATGCCTCTTGATGCCGTATACTTCCATTCGTATCCGTACACCAGCGATCAGGCAAAGCAGAAGGTAATTGACCTCGCGAAGATCGTCTCGGGTTATTCCGGACGCATGACGCTTCATATCGTTAACTTTACCCAGATCCAACTTGATATGTACAAGAACTCTCCGCAGGACATGCTCACGATCACCATGAGAAGAGTAATGCTCCAGATCGCAGAGCAGCTTGCACTCAAGAATGACTGCAAGTGCCTTATTACGGGCGAGAGCCTCGGCCAGGTCGCATCACAGACTCTCGAAGCCATCGCGGCTACTAACGAAGTCGTTAAGATGCCGATCTTAAGACCTCTCATCGGTCTGGATAAGCAGGCTACATGCGATATCTCGCGCGAGATCGGTGCTTTTGAGACATCGATCCTTCCTTTTGAAGATTGCTGTACGATCTTCGTTGCCAAGCATCCCAAGACGCACCCGCATCCGGAAGATGTCGTTAAGGCAGAGGCTAACCTCGACATCGCAGAGATGGTCAAAGACGGAGTTAACGGAACAGAGAGCATCGAGATCACTCCTTTCTGATATAATCGCGGTATGAAGATAGGCAAGCTTACAGACGAACAGCTTGAAGCCCTTGTATTATCAAGGCTTCCCGCTCTCTCGAAAACGACGCTCTCGGGCGCCGGCATAGGTGCTGACTGCGCATGGATCAGGGTAGGAGAAGACCTAATGGTAACTTCTTCAGACCCTATCACGGCAGGCGGTAAATCATCCGGAACTCTTGCCATCCATGTATCGTGTAACGACATAGCGGCTTGCGGAGTAAGACCTTCCGGCATCCTTATCGTCATCATCGCTCCGCCTTCGGCTTCAGAGAAGGACATCAGCGACATCGTTGACCAGGCAAGCCGCGAAGCTTCACTTTTGGGCGTCGATATCGTCGGCGGTCATACGGAAGTATCGGATGCGGTAAACAGTTTCATAGTAATCTCCACCGCTTTCGGAATCGTCGAAAAGGGCAGTCCCGTTCCGCTTGGAAAGGCCCTTCCCGGAGACAGTCTCATCATAACCAAGAATGCTGCGATCGAAGGAAGCTTCATCGCTGCAAGTGAGCATCCCGGACTTTTGGAGGGCAAGGTAAGCCCTGAGTATATTAAGGAGGCTTCGTCCTATGACAGCCTCGTATCCGTCGTTAAGGAAGGTTCTGTTTGCGGAAGCATATCTTCCGGTTCAGGCGAATGCAGGGAAGACGGATTCCCTCTGAGTGCGGTAAACCTTATGCATGATGTAACCGAGGGCGGCGTTTTCGGCGCTGCTTTCGAGATGGCGGATTTTTCAAGGTGCGGTGTTACCGTGGACATGAATCTTGTCCCGTTTACCGATGCTTCAAAGGCTATTTGTGAGAGCCTCGGTCTTGATCCGTTCAGGCTCATATCTTCAGGCGCTCTTATGATCGCAACATCAGAATCTGACAAGATCCTGGCAAAGCTTGGAGCAGAAGGCATCAAAGCCACTGTTATAGGCACTTTCACGGAAGGAAGCTCGATGAAGTTCATTGATTTTGAAGGCAAAGAAAATGAGCTTTTGCCACCCGGACCGGACGAGATATACAAGATAAGTTGATTTTATCTTTCGTCGGTTTACTCAAACGCCTTTTTAATATAAAATACTTCAAGCAAATCAGTACCTTTGGTAAGGAGGATATATTTACATGTACGAACACATTAAGGCTGAGGACTCTGAAGTCTATTCCGCAATAATGCAGGAGATCGGCCGTCAGCGCAACAAGATCGAGCTGATCGCATCCGAGAACACAGTATCCGAGGCAGTTCTTGAAGCAGCTGGTTCACCGCTCACAAATAAGTATGCTGAGGGCTATCCGGGAAAGCGTTATTACGGCGGATGCGAGTATGTTGATATCGTTGAGCAGCTCGCTATCGACAGAGCTAAGCAGCTTTTCGGTGCTGAGCATGTCAATGTCCAGCCTCATTCAGGCGCTCAGGCTAACACAGCCGTTTATTATGCTATCCTCGAACCGGGCGATAAGATCCTTGGCCTTGACCTTTCACACGGCGGACACCTTACACACGGTATGAAGCTTAACGTATCCGGAAGAACATATCAGTCCGAGTTCTATCAGGTTGATCCCGAGACTCAGACTCTTAACTATGAGACGATCCGCCAGAAGGCTCTTGAAGTTAAGCCTAAGGTTATCGTTGCGGGTGCTTCCGCATATCCGAGGATCATTGATTTCAAGAAGTTCAGAGAGATTGCAGATGAAGTCGGAGCTTATCTCTTCGTTGATATGGCTCACATTGCAGGCCTTGTTGCTGCAGGACTTCACCCGAATCCGGTTCCTTATGCAGACTTCGTAACCACAACTACACACAAGACTCTCCGCGGTCCCCGCGGCGGTATCATCATGTGCAAAGAGGAATATGCAAAGAAGATCAATTCCGCAGTATTCCCGGGACAGCAGGGCGGTCCTCTCATGCACATCATCGCTGCTAAGGCAGTAGCATTCAAGGAAGCTCTTTCTCCTGAATTCAGAGAGTATGCTGCTCAGATCATTGCTAATGCACAGGCTATGAGCGAAGTTCTCCTTGGCAGAGGCGTTAACCTCGTATCCGGCGGTACTGATAACCACCTCATGCTCATCGACCTGAGAGGCACAGGTGTTACAGGTAAGGATCTCCAGGAGAGACTTGATGACTGCAACATCACAGCTAATAAGAACACTATCCCGTTCGATCCCGAGAAGCCCATGGTTACATCCGGCGTACGTATCGGTACACCTGCCGTAACGGCAAGAGGCTTCAAGGAAGACGACTGCAGGATCGTTGCTGACTGCATCGCTGACTGCATTTTCGATTATGAGAACAAGAAGGAAGACGTTATCGCAAGAGTTAAGTCTCTTACAGATAAGTATCCCATCTATCCCGATATCAAGTAAGGAGTTCTCTTGTCCGGTATAGGCGAAGACAAAAACGAGCCGTTGGCTTTCAGGATGTCACCTCAGACCCTTGCTGAATATGCAGGGCAGGAACATATCCTGGGCGAAGGAAAAATGCTTAGAAGAATGATTGAGGCAGACCGTCTGTCCTCAATCATTCTTTTTGGTCCGCCCGGTGTAGGAAAGACTGCTCTCGCACGCGTTATCGCCAATACCACTTCATCTAAGTTCGTTAAACTCAACGCAGTAACCTCAGGCGTTGCAGACATAAAACGCGTTACTGAGGACGCGAAGAACCCTATCATTTCCGAAGGAAAGAAGACGGTTCTCTTTATCGACGAGATCCACCGGTTTAATAAGCTCCAGCAGGATGCGCTACTTCCTTTCGTAGAAGACGGAACAGTGGTGTTGATAGGTGCTACTACGGAGAATCCTTTCTTCGAGGTCAACAAGGCTCTCGTGTCGCGTTCGACAGTGCTTCAGCTCAAACCGCTTGAGACTCCAGATATCGTTAAGATATTGAGAAATGCGCTTGATAACAAAGAACGCGGCTATGGTGACATGGATATCAGGTGTGAGGATGCAGTCCTCACAAAGATCGCCGAGACCTGTAACGGCGACGCAAGAGCAGCTCTTACTGCGCTTGAACTTGCCTGCATAACAACACCTCCAGGATCGGACGGCTCTGTCGTGATCAATGATGACGTCATGAAGGAGTGCATGCAGAACCGCACTGTCCTTTTCGACAAGGACGGAGAGTATCACTATGACAACATCAGTGCGATGATCAAGTCCATGAGGGGCTCTGATCCCGATGCTGCGATCCTCTATCTCGCACGAGCTTTAAAGGCAGGAGAGGATATAGAATTCCTCGCAAGAAGGATAATGATCTGTGCTGCGGAAGACGTCGGTCTTGCCAATCCGAATGCACTCCTTATAGCCGTTTCCGCATATGAATGCGCACGTGCCGTAGGCATGCCGGAGGCCAGGATCCCTCTTGCTGAGGCATGCATAACTGTCGCAACTTCGCCCAAATCCAATGCTGCATATCTTGCTATAGACAAGGCCCTGTCCGATGTCGAGAACACAGACACCGGCGTCGTTCCCATGCATCTTCGAAATGCGCCTGCCGGCGGCATGGAAGACCTTGGTTACAGCGTCGGATACAAGTATCCGCATGACTTCCCGGGACACATAACCAGGCAGCAATATATGACTGACAAAACACTTGGCCGCAAGTACTATGATCCGACTGATATCGGTTACGAGAAACGTATCGCCGAGTACCTCGAATATGTCCGCAAGATGACTGAGCAGGAGGAATGATCCTTGAGATTCGTAATCCAGAATGTAACTGAGGGAAACGTCAGTATTGACGGGGAAGTAATAGGTTCGGTAGGCCGCGGTTTCGTCGTTTTGATTGGTATTGCCCAGACAGATACTGAACAGATTGCCGACAAGATGATAGATAAGATGTTCAGGCTGAGAGTCTTCGAAGACGAGAATGGCAAGACAAACCTTAATCTCGAGCAGGTCGACGGAGGACTGCTCCTTGTATCACAGTTTACTCTCTATGCTGACGTTAAGTCTGGCAACAGACCGGGATTCTCACGTGCATGCAAGCCGGACAGGGCATCTGAACTGTACGATTATATTGTTGAAGAGTGCCGCAAGAGGAATGATAAGGTCGGAACAGGCGAATTCGGAGCTGATATGAAGGTTTCCCTTGTAAACGACGGACCTTTTACCATTATCCTCGATTCTGACGAATTATCTTTTTAATTTCACCTGCTTGTAATCCCACTATAATAATTTATATAATATTTGCGCGTTTTAATGCTAAAATATATTATCTGCGTTTACGCGGATCAATTTTGAATTACAAGGATAGGATGGGAAAGATGGCTAATTCGAAGAACGGCAATTATGGCGGCGGAGATTCCAGAGAGATCTTAAGCTGCTCTTTCTGCGGTAAGTCCGAGTATGAAGTCCCTAGACTCTTCTCGGGTGTTAATTGCTACATCTGCATCGATTGTATCCGTACCGCATACGGCATCGTTGCAGAAGAAGAGAAGGTCAGCAAGAAGCGTAAGATGCGTACCATCAAGCCTAAGAAGCTTGTTACGCCGCATCAGATCAAAGAGACTCTCGATCAGTATGTAATCGGTCAGGACGAAGCAAAGATCGCTCTGTCCGTTGCAGTCTACAATCACTATAAGAGGGTCTTCTCGGATGTGCCTTCCGATGATACCGAGATCCAGAAGAGTAATATCCTTCTTCTCGGACCTACAGGTTCAGGTAAGACTCTTCTCGCTCAGACACTTGCAAGGACTCTCAATGTTCCTTTTACCGTTGCTGACGCTACGAGCCTTACTCAGGCAGGATATGTCGGCGAAGATGTCGAGAATATCCTTCTCAAACTCATAATTGCAGCTGATTACGATATCGAGCGCGCACAGCTCGGAATCGTCTATATCGACGAGATCGACAAGATTGCAAAGAAGACCGAGAACGTATCGATTACAAGAGACGTCAGTGGTGAGGGCGTACAGCAGGCACTCCTCAAGATCTTGGAGAGCACGATTGCCAATGTTCCTCCCAAGGGCGGAAGAAAGCATCCGAACGAAGAGTGCATCAAGATCGATACGACTAACATCCTGTTTATCTGCGGCGGTGCTTTCGACGGTCTCGATGAGATCATTGCAAGCAGGATCGATAAGAAGCAGTTCGGCTTTGGTGCCGATGTAGCTCCCAAGAAGGAGATCTTCAGCGGCAAGTACTACCATGATGCAAAACCCGACGATCTCATGAAGTTCGGTATGATCCCCGAGTTCATCGGAAGAGTCCCGGTTACCGTTGCTCTCGATAAGCTCGATGCCGAAGCTCTTGTCAGAGTCCTCACGGAACCTAAGAACGCCATCATCAAGCAGTACAAGAAGATGCTCAAGATGGATGATGTCGATCTTGTTTTCGAGGACGAGGCTGTAAAGGCTATCGCTGAGAAGGCAATTGAGCAGAACACGGGCGCAAGAGGTCTTCGTGCGATCATCGAAGAGACTATGCGTAATGTAATGTTCGATGTTCCTTCCGAGAAGGACGTTAAGGAATGCATCATCAAGAAAGAGTGCATAACTGAAGGAAAACAGCCCGTTATCATTTATAAGAACGGTTCCAGCGACAACAATTCCGATCGCAACGGATCTGATTTCGCTGCCGGTCTTGGTGAGACTGCAGGCTGATCAATAATACCCATTAAGCAGAAGGAGGAATAACAATGGCTGAGTCTTATAACATCTGTCTCGATATCGGTGGTACAAAGATCCTTGGTGTAATCTTTGACAGCAACAAAGAGATAGTCTACAGACTGAAGAAGAAGACAAAGGCGGGCGGTGATACGTCTTCCAATGTAGAGGAAGTCATCATCAGTGTCGTAAAAGAACTGATCGAGAAGTCAGGCATCAAGAAGTCTCAGATCAATGCCATTGCTGCAGGTGCTCCCGGTGTCATCAACCAGGAGACAGGAATTGTCCTCTTCTCGCCAAACCTTCCCTGGAGGAACTATGACATCAGA
This sequence comes from Saccharofermentans sp., assembly GCA_024692105.1. Next base: position 24,084 of record JAILMZ010000008.1, on the reverse strand, counting down.
AAACCCATCGAGAAGGAATTCGGTGCCAAGTTCTATATCGGTAATGACGTTAACGTCGGTGTTCTCGGCGAATATAAGTATGGTGCTGCAAAGGGCTACAAGAATGTTGTAGGACTCTTTGTCGGTACAGGTATGGGCGGCGGCCTGATCCTCGACGGTAAGCTCTTTACCGGAAATGAGTTTAAAGCAGCTGAATACGGCCACATGATCCTTGATCCCGAGGGCCCTCTTTGTAACTGCGGACAGCGCGGTTGCCTCGAGGCATTCTCAAGTAAGCAGGGTATGAGCTCATATATAAGACAGCAGGTATCCAGAGGAAGAGACAGCATGATGGCTGATTCCGTAAAGGGCGGGGTATTCAAGTCCAAGATCCTCAAGCAGGCACTTGAGGCAGGCGATCCGGTAGCTGTCGAAGCAGTTGACAGAGCATGCCACTACCTTGCTATCGCTTCGGGTAACCTCGTTAATACATTCAGCCCCGATATCGTCGTATACGGCGGCGGTGTCATAGAAGCAGTAGGCGATCTTTTCTTAGAGAAGATTACGGCTGAAGTCGACAAGTACTGCATGCCCTCTATTAGAGAGACAGTTGAATTCAAGAAGGCTGCACTGGGTGATGATTCCATCCTCTATGGTGCCCTCTCGATGATAAAGAAGTAAAACGAAAGAAGGACAATCCTTAACATGGCAAAGATCGACAACATCTCCAAGACCTTCAACCCTAATGAGGCTGAACCGAGATTGTACAACGGATGGTTAGAGAAAGGTTATTTTAAGCCCTCTGACGATGAGACAAAGACACCTTTTTCCATTGTAATGCCTCCGCCGAATATCACCGGACAGCTCCACATGGGTCATGCTCTTGATAACACTCTTCAGGACATCCTGACGAGATATAAGAGAATGGCTGGTTACGCAGCACTCTGGCTTCCCGGTACCGACCACGCATCAATTGCGACTGAAGCAAGGATCGTTGCGGAGATGCGTAAAGAAGGCATCTTCAAGGAAGATATCGGCAGAGAGAAGTTCCTTGAGAGAGCATGGGACTGGAAAGAACAGTACGGAGGACGTATCGTCGAGCAGCTCAAGAAGATGGGTTCTTCATGCGACTGGTCAAGAGAGCGCTTCACTATGGATGAGGGATGCTCCGATGCTGTTAAGGAAGTGTTTGTAAAGTACTATAACCAGGGTCTTATCTACAGAGGTGAGCGTATCATTAACTGGTGTCCTCACTGCCTTACATCGATCTCCAATGCTGAGGTTGAATATGAGGACCAGGCAGGTCATTTCTGGCATCTTCGTTACCCTCTCGAAGACGGAAGCGGATATGTCGAGCTTGCCACAACAAGACCTGAGACACTCCTCGGCGATACTGCTGTTGCGGTTAACCCCAAGGATGAGAGATATAAGGATATCATCGGCAAGATGCTCATCCTGCCTCTCGTAGGAAGAAAGATCCCCGTAGTCGCTGATGATTACGTTGATATCGAATTTGGTACGGGTGTAGTTAAGATCACACCTGCACATGACCCTAACGACTTTGAGGTAGGACTGCGCCACGGTCTTGAGGTCATCACGGTCCTTACAGAGGATGCGAAGATCACAGAGGACTACCCGAAATACGCCGGTATGGACAGATACGAGGCAAGGGAAGCAATCGTTAAGGATCTTGAAGAGGGCGGATTCCTCATTAAGACAGAAGACTACAACCACAACGTCGGTACATGCTATCGTTGCGGCACTACAATCGAGCCACGTGTATCACTTCAGTGGTTCGTTAAGATGGAAGAGCTTGCAAAGCCCGCCATCGAAGCAGTTAAGACAGGTAAGACCAGATTCGTACCCCAGAGGTTCGAGAAGAACTACTTCAACTGGATGGATGATATCAGAGACTGGTGTATCTCCAGACAGCTCTGGTGGGGCCACAGGATCCCTGCTTTCTATTGTGATGACTGCGGTGAGATCGTAGTTACCAAGGATGAGACTGCAGTTTGCCCCAAGTGCGGCAAGCCTATGCGCCAGGATCCCGATACGCTTGATACATGGTTCTCATCTGCTCTCTGGCCGTTCTCAACTCTCGGCTGGCCTGAAGATACGGCAGATCTCAAGCGTTTCTATCCTACGGATACACTTGTAACAGGTTATGACATCATTACTTTCTGGGTTTCCAGAATGATCGTTGCCGGTATGGCACACATGGATGAAGAACCTTTCAGAGACGTTCTTATCCACGGACTCGTAAGAGACTCCCAGGGCAGAAAGATGTCTAAGTCACTCGGTAACGGCATCGATCCGCTCGAGATCATCGACCAGTCAGGTGCTGACTCACTGAGATTCGCACTCGTTACAGGTAATGCTCCCGGCAATGACCAGAGATTCCAGGAGGATAAGATCACGATGGGCAGAAACCTGTCCAACAAGATCTGGAACGCGATGAGATTCGTTATCATGAACCTTGAAGATGATATCGATTTCTCCGCTGTTGATTCCGACAAGTTCACGCTTGAAGACAAGTGGATCCTTACAAAGCTCCACGAAGTTACGGCAGAGGCTACGCAGAATATCGATAACTACGACTTCGGTGTTGCTCTTTCAAAGATCGTGGACTTCATCTGGGATAACTTCTGTGACTGGTACATCGAGACATCAAAGAGCAGACTCTTTGACAAGGAGTGCGATACAAGGCTTGAAGCACAGTATCTGCTCAACTATGTTCTCGGTGTATCGATGCAGCTCCTGCATCCTTTCATGCCGTTCGTTACTGAAGAGGTTTACCAGAATCTCGAGATCGGCGGTAAGGCTGATTCCATCATGATCTCCGACTGGCCTTGTGCGGATGATATTCCTTCATATGCCGAGGAAGCCGAGATGATGGAGACTCTTATGGATGCTATAAGAGGAATCAGAGCTGTCCGTAAGGAGATGGATGTTGCTCCCTCCAGAAAGGCGCACATCATCGTTGTAACTCCCGAAGATAAGACTGCTGAGATGTTCGTAAACGGTGAAGGTTTCCTTGCCCGTCTTGCTTCCGTAAGCGGACTTGAGACCAGAAAGGATAAGGAAGGCATTCCTGCTACAGCCGTAGCTGCAATGTTTAAGGGCGGTGAGATCTATCTGCCTCTTGAAGACCTTATCGATATCGATAAAGAACTTGAGCGTCTCGATAAGGAGAAGGAGAGACTTGCAGGCGAGATCGAGCGTGTTAAGGCTAAGCTTGCAAACACCGAGTTCGTTTCGAGAGCTCCCGAGAAGGTAGTTAATGCAGAGAAAGACAAGCAGAAGAACTACGAAGAAATGTATAATAACATCGTGTCAAGAATAGCGATGCTTAAGAAATAACGGAGGAACAATTATGGAAACAGAATTTGGCGATGCAGCTAAGATTGCAAAATTGCCGCAGGAAGGCGTTCACTGCTATCCCGGTAGCGCTAAGAAGATCAACAGGAACAGGATCGTATCTGCTATTCTTTTCGTAGCCCTTGCTGCAGGAACAGCTGCTTGCTTCCTCTTGGCTAACGGTAATTATACCCTGATGCTTTTGGGCGGTGTTTGTGCCGTTGGCATTATCGTTTCGATACTGGTATTCTGCCAGACATTCCTGGTTGCCAAGTACCGAGTAGCTGTCGACTACAACGAGAAGGCTGTTGTCCTCCGTTACCGTTACAGCACCATCAGCATTCCTTTCGAGAACTTTGACGGAAGAGAAGGAAAGCCTGATGAGGCGCAGGCTCTTATCGATAAGAACTTCAATAAGGGCGGAAACGAGTACCTCATCCTTGATGACGTTTTCCAGGATGCATGCTATCAGACTTCAGCAACAGATCTCGAGTCTGTTGAAGACTTCAAGAAGCTCAGAGATGACTGCTATGCGATCGCTGATGCTTACGGTGCAAGGAACAGCAAGGACAAGGTCAAGTTCTACTATGAGAAGGACAATGACGAGTACGATGATAATGTCGATGACGATGATATCGACAAGATAATCGAAGAGGCGAAGGCTGAGGGTAAGTCAGGAGCTAAGTCTGCTGAACCTGCTGCTGAGCCCGCAACGGAAGAGAAGGCTGAAGAAGAGAAGCCGGAAGAGTAAGTCTTACTATAAAGATTCAAATAATAAAGGATTGTCTCAATATGGGGCAATCCTTTTATTTTGACGGGTTCTTCAGTTCGTTTATCTCTTTGGCGGTAAGATAGCGCCACTGGCCTGTGCCAAGAGTTCCGAGATTGATGTTCATGAACCTTATTCGTCTGAGTTTGACTACCTTATAGCCTTCGTATTCGCACATGCGCCTTATCTGACGGTTAAGGCCCTGATGAAGGATTATCTTAAAGACTCTGGACGAAACGCGTGTGATCTTGCAGGGAAGAGTCATCTGTCCCAGGACCGGAACACCTGATTCCATTTCTTTTATGAACTTATCGTTATAAGGTCTGTCGAGTGTTACCTGATACTCTTTCTCGTGATTGTTCTCGGCACGCAGGAGCGTGTTTACGATAGAACCGTCATTGGTAAGAAGTATGAGTCCCGTTGAATTCTTATCGAGCCTTCCTATCGGGAAGATCCTTTCCGAATAACCGATATAATCAATGATGTTGGAAGGATCACGGCTGTCTGTGGTACAGGTAACGCCGAGTGGTTTATTGAATGCAATATATATGGACTTATCTTCAGGAATGATGTTCTTGCCGTCGACCAATACGGTATCTTCGTCCGATACCTGCATTCCGGATTCGGCTACGATGCCGTTAACCGTAACGCGGCCCTCTTCAATGAGCTTGTCGGCCTCACGCCTTGAGCAGAGTCCTGAAGATGCGATGTACTTATTGATCCTGGATGTGTCACTCCCAGACATCTGCGGCCTCGGCCTTGCTCAAAGTAAATGTGAAGGTGGAACCTTCCTCGTACTTACTGGATACCTTGATGGTCTCGCCCATGTATGTGAGAAGCTCTTTTGCGATAGACAGACCAAGACCGGAGCCCTTCTTGCCTCTGGCTCTGTCTGCCTTGAAGAATCTGTCGAAGATATGGTCTATGTCATATTCGTGGATGCCCTGGCCGGTATCGGCAACGGAGATATAGACCTTTTTCTCCGCTTCGATATAGTCAGAACTGATTGTTATGGATTTGCCTGAAGGCGTGTATTTCTTGGCATTATCGAGAAGGATGACCAGGATCTGCTCAACACGGTCTGGGTTGCCCGTAACCGTAGGGAGCTTGCCCGTATTGAACTGGACAGAGAACTTGATGCCGGCTTCCTTCATTATGGGCTTAAACCTTACTTCAACGCTGCTGAGAAGCTTGTTGAGGTCAAACGGATAAGTCTTGAAGGCGAGGGTCCTGGACTGAAGCTTGGACAGCTCAAGCATGTCGTCGATCAGTCTTGACAATCTCATCGTCTCGTCGAGGATGATGCCGTAGTATCTTTGTCTGTCTTCGTTGGTCTTTACCATGCCGTCCTGCAGAGGCTCGATGAGACCTCTGAGTGTCTGCAGGGGGGTACGGAGCTCGTGTGAGATGTTTGCAACGTAATCCTGACGGAAACGCTCGTTCTTCTGTTCTTCGAAGATATCTCTGAAGAATCCCGTGGCACCGATGATCTTGGTCATGTCCTCGGAACTGTACTTCGGGATGATGGTAGTCTGGTATGCGTAATCGCGGGCTTCAAGAGTCCTGGATTTCTTCTCGCCGGTAGCAATACATTCCTCAAAATCCTGCCATACCTCATCGAAAGGAATGAGCTGCAGGCGCTCGGTGAACATGTTGTTCTTGTCTGCTCTCTCGAAAAGGCTGGTAATAGCTTTGTTTGTAGTGACAGGGACCGCTTTCTCGTCTACAACTACGATACCGTCGGAGATGGCGTCGAAGATCTCCTGGAGCTGGTTCTTCTCGGCTGTGAGGTCGCTGATGGACTTGGACAGTTTATCTGCAAGGAAGTTGAACGAAGTACCGAGTTCTCCGACCTCACCTTTGTGATACTCTTCGGCTCTGACGTTGAAGTTGCCTTTACCGTATTCCATGGCGACTTCGTTGATCTGCTGGATAGGAAGGACGATCCTTCTTACCAGGATGAATGCGGGGATCATCATCGCAAAAGCAGCGATGAGAGTCGAGAGAAGGAGTATGTTGAGGTATTCGACGACGAGTCCGCCGTAAGAATCCAGGTCGCTGAACGAGATAAGATAGCAGACCGTTCCGTCGTATTCTACAGGTTGCTTGATAATGAGAAGCTGGTTATCAAAACTGTATTCATTGACGATGAGATAAGACAGACCGTCATCAAGATAAGTGAAATTATTGGATTTGATATATGACAGTGCTTCCAAAGTCTGGGAATCGTTCAGATTACGGTAATCTTCGGGAGTATAGTCATAGATCGTGGACATGTCATATGACACCAGGTAGTAATCATGCTCGGATGCATGAGTCGTGCTGAAGAAGAACATCCTGTATTCGTCATTATCGAAGAACCCTTCTGATTGAGCAAATAAGCTCAGATAGACTTCGTCCTGATTGACGGCGTTCTTGACTTCCATGTTGATCGTGGCACGCCTGCCGGCTACTACGAATGCAATCGTAGCAAGAAGGGCGGATGCAAGAAGCGCCCACAACACCAAGGCCATTGTTCGCTTAAGCAGGGTGCTTTGAAACATCAGTTGACCTCGAACTTATATCCGACGCCGTAAATTGTTTGAATGCTCCATGGAGCGTTATCGTCTGCGACCTTCTGTCTGATCCTCTTGATGTGGGTGTCGACTGTACGGTAATCACCATTGTATTCGTTGCCCCAGATAGACTCAAGGATCTGTTCTCTCTCGAAAACCTGTCCCGGGTGTGAAGCGAGAAGGTAAAGGATCTCGACTTCCTTGGGAGTGCAGGGGATGGATTCATTGTTGACTTTGACAGAGTAGTTGTTGAGGTTGATCTCAAGACCACTGTACTTAAGAACGGAAGATGTGGAAGGTGTATCGGAGAAACGGCGGAGAACAGCTTTGATCCTCGCGATTACCTCTCTGGGTGAGAAAGGCTTAACGATATAGTCATCTGCGCCGAGCTCAAGACCTAAGATCTTGTCGATCTCTTCACCCTTGGCAGTAAGAAGGATGATAGGCGTGGACAGAGTCTTGCGGAGCTCACGGCATACGTCAAGTCCGCTCATCTCGGGCATCATTACGTCGAGAAGGATAAGGTCGGGATTGGTCTGGGAGACCATCTCGAGAGCTTCTTTGCCGTCATATGCGTCTGCGTGTGCAAAATTATCGTTGTCGAGATAAAGAGCAAGAGACTCGTGTACGACCGGATCGTCGTCGCAAATAAGGATGTTAGGTGAAGCCATGTCAAACCTCCCACGGTTATTAGTTCTTTATATAATATAAACTAATTTCCTGTTTTTGTGATAAAATTCTTTACATTGCATAACCGGAGGCATTATTCATGCTTGAATATAAACGTACAACAGCCTTGATCCTCAGTCTGCTGATGGCAGGCGGATCAGCGTCATGTGCGGCTCAGGCTACACCTGAGACAGAAACTACTTTTGAGACTGTTTTGGAATCCGAAGTGACCGAGACGACTCTCGGCATGTCGTCTTTTGTAAAGTCGTCATACTGGCTTGGTTCCGAGACCGGCGAATTCGAGAATACTTCGTATTTGTCTCTTGTAGTTGATATGGACGAGGATGTAATGAATGCCGGTTTTGTGCCTTGTTTTTACTATTCTGTATCCAAGGATGGTGAGCAGGTCTTTGTAAGCGAGGTCGTAACAATGGAAGAAGCGGTGGTCAACTGCACTTTCGGTACTGTTGACGGCGATCTGCTTCCTTCAGGTACATATTCAGTTACATGTTTCGATGAGAACGGAGCCGTTATAGCCGGTGCTACGGCAACTGTCGTGGAGACTCCCATAATCGCACCTCAGATGGATGAGGAATGGGAACCCTATGATGATGATGAATACCTCAATTCCAACACTTTTACCTTTGTGGATGAGGAGTTCGGTGACAGTGTAAATGCGGCGCTTTCCTGCTGGTGGGATTACAGCGACACATCTGTCGGATTAAGCGCATATGCTTCTGACAGCGATGTACTTGGTTTCTCCCTGGTTATGAATGACTGGACCGATGGAGAACTGTACTATGCTTTCTATTTTACCGAAGACGGTGAGTTCAGTGAGAAAGACGAGAATCTTGAGCCGATATTCGTTAACAGAGTGGCTCTTTCACAGTATACTGATTTCGCAAGTTATGATATTGACGTCAAGCCCGGAAAGATGCTGCCGGGATATTATTATTTCATCGTCTCGGACGACAGCAGTTTCAGCAGTATCTTGATGGAGGGAAGCTGCCTGGTTGTTGAAGAGACTATGGATGAGATCTCAGGGGATGAATAATAGTTTATGAATATGTATAAAGAGACAGTGATGAAGATTTCGAAGAAAATGGCAGCAGGTGCCGTTTGTGTGATGCTGCTGTTGGCCCAGACCGGATGTATGACGCTGCTCAAGATCGGTGCCGAGAGCACGGCTGAGGACTTTGTTACGGCGTTTATTAAGGATTTCCTCAGGCATCCCGATACGATCGATATGACAGAGTATTGCGACTTTGATCCCGAATTCGAACTCACTGACGACCAACTCCTGATGTTCTATGAACTTACAACTGATATCGAGTGCAAGATCAAGAAGTCTCAGGTCAACGATTCTCTGGAGAAGGCTTCCGTATATGTCCAGCTGACAAATGTCTGCGATATCAGCGAATTTGACTTTATCACCGGTACAGAGGAAGAACTCATGGAAGAGGCCGATGAAGTCGGAGTCGGTAATTACACCGTTAAATTCACACTTAAACTCGACAAGGACGGAGAGTGGATCATCTCTCAGATGGATGAATTCTCTGATCTTATGATAGATCCGTATAAGTCTTTGGTAATTCTCGAAGAAGGTGCACCGAATCCCGACAACACTAACTCCATTGTTGTTGTCCCCAATATCGCAAGCGACACGATAAGTTCTGCGGATCTCGTTTTGAATGCTTATATCTACACCACCTGGCTTGACGTTGAGATGGAGTTCCCGCTTACAGATGACGATCTTATGGTAGAAAACGATAAGGCTTACGCGGTATTGTGCGTTTTCTATTTCAACACACCGATCAACGGTACGTTCAATGCCGATCTTGTCGACGGTAACGGCAATGTGGTCATGAAAGGCGAATTCCATGTTTCCAATGAGGTTACCGTGGAATGTGATTTCTCTGCGGGTCTGGCAGGATTAAAGCAGTTTGATCCCGGCAAGTACTATGTAAATCTGTACTATGACGGAAATCTTGTTGCCACGTCAGAGGAGATAACCATCTTATGATGTTCGTAGCCGACAAATGGACTGACTACGAGATCCTTTACGCAGGTTCGGGAGAGAAATACGAGCGTTGGGGCGACATACTGCTGAGACGTCCGGATCCCCAGGCAGTCTGGCCGGTTATCAATAAGGGCGAAGTCGTCCCTATGGACAGTCTTCCGAAGCCTGATGCGGTCTATCACAGAAGTGATAAGGGCGGCGGTTCATGGAGCAAGAACCGTTCTTTCCCTCAGACATGGAAGGTCGGGTATAACTGCCTTGGCAAGGAACTGACTTTCTCAGTGGAACCTACTTCATTCAAGCACACGGGTCTTTTCCCGGAACAGGCTGCAAATTGGGATTTCTGCGGAGATCTCATCTCACGTGCCAAAGCTTCCGGAAGAGATGACATCAAGATACTCAGCATGTTTGCATATACCGGAGCTTCCACGGTTGCCTGTGCTGCACACGGCGCGGCGGAAGTCGTACACGTTGATGCTTCCAAGGGCATGATCGCGAAAGCAAAGGAAAATGCAACTCTGTCAGGTCTGTCTGATTCGTATATCAGGTATATAGCCGAGGACTGCCGCAAATTTTGTGAGCGCGAGCTTCGAAGAGGCAGGAAATATGACGGTATCATCATGGATCCGCCTTCATACGGACGCGGTCCTTCGGGAGAACTCTGGAAACTCGAGGACAACTTCTATGACCTCGCGTCTCTTGCATTTCAGCTTCTCTCCGACGATCCGCTGTTCCTGATCGCAAGTTCTTATGCCACGGCGATTACTGCCGATGCTTCAGGTCAGATACTCAAACTGGCATCTGGCGGCAATGGCAGGGTTACATCAGGTGAACTCGGACTTCCTGTAACAAAGATGGGTATCAACCTCCCGTGCGGTTCGGTTGCAAGATGGACAGCGAACTGAACATCACGGGCGGAGTAAAGATCCTCTACGAAGACAATCATCTGATCGTCGCGGTAAAGCCTGCGGGAGTTCTGTCTCAGAGCGACGGCAGCGATGCCCCGGACATGCTTACTATCCTCAAAGCCTACATCAAAGAGAAATACAACAAGCCGGGGGAAGTCTATCTCGGTCTTGTGCACCGCTTGGACAGACCTGTTTCGGGCGTGATGGTCTTCGCGAGAACGTCCAAAGCCGCATCCCGTCTTTCTGAGCAGATACGTACCCGCAAGGTCGACAAGATTTACCGTGCAGTCGTTCAGGGAAAGATGGATGCTTCCGGTTCTCTCGAAAACTACATCCTCAAGGACAGCAGTTCCAACACGGTAAGCGTACATGACAGGGAAGTTCCGGGCTCGAAATACGCTGCCCTCGATTACAAAACGGTAAAGACCTTGGAAGACAGATCACTTGTCGAGATCAAGCTCGGTACGGGCAGGGCACATCAGATCAGGGCGCAGTTTGCAAATTCCGGGCATCCGTTATTGGGCGACAGGCGTTACGGTGATACGGCGTTTTGGTCCGGAGATATTGCTCTTCAGGCATTCCGTCTCGAGTTCGATCATCCTACAAAGGGTGAGAGAATGTCATTTGAGATCGGGGTTCCGGAGGGACAGCCGTGGGTATCTTTCGCTCCTTGACTTGAACCTTGCGCTTTTATTATAATAAATAGTCGCAAAATTCTAAAATCAAGGAAGCATACCATGTACAAGAAAGTTTCAAAGGAACTCAATTTTGTCAGCCGCGAGAAGGAAGTCTTAGACTTCTGGAAGCAGAACGATGTTTACAAGAAGAGCCTCAAGCCGTTCTATGACGGTGCTCCTTCTTTCACACTTTATGACGGTCCGCCGACAGCTAACGGCAAGCCGCATATCGGTCATATCAAGACCAGAGTAGTTAAGGACGTAATCCCGAGATATCATTCCATGAAGGGCGAGGAGATTGTCTTTAAGGCAGGTTGGGATACACACGGACTTCCTGTCGAGCTTGAGGTCGAGAAGTCGCTCGGCATCAACGGCAAGCCTCAGATCGAAGGATACGGCGTTGAGCCTTTCATCAAGAAGTGTAAGGAATCCGTCTGGACATACAAAGATCAGTGGGAACACATGAGTGACCGCGTCGGCTTCTGGGCAGACATGGAGCATCCTTATGTTACATATGACAACAACTATATCGAGTCTGAGTGGTGGGCTTTGAAGCAGATGTGGGATCAGGACCTTATCTACAAGGGGCACAAGATCGTACCTTACTGCCCCAGATGCGGTACTGCTCTTTCTTCTCACGAAGTTGCACAAGGATATAAGACGGTTAAGGAGAGATCCGCTGTCGTAAGATTCAAGTGCGTTGATGAAGATGCTTATTTCCTCGCATGGACAACAACACCCTGGACACTTCCTTCCAACGTTGCTCTGTGCCTTAACCCCAACGATGAATATTCCAAGGTAAAGGCTTGCGACGGTTATACATACTATATGGCAACTGCTCTGCTCGATACCGTTCTCGGTAATCTTGCAAAAGACGGCGAGAAGGCTTATGAGATCCTTGAATCTTACAAGGGTACTGACCTTGCAGGCAGATCTTATGTAGCTCTCTATCAGGGCGCTGCCGATGAAGCTGCAAAGCAGAAGAAAAAGGCTCATTATACAGTCTGCGACGAGTACGTTACGATGGAAGACGGTACGGGTATCGTTCACATCGCTCCCGCATTCGGTGAAGATGACGCAAGAGTCGGAAGAGACAATGATCTTCCGATGGTACAGTTCGTTGATACAAGAGGTAACCTCACAGAAGAGACACCTTTTGCAGGCATGTTCGTTAAGGATGCAGATCCTGAAGTACTGAAGGATCTTGATGCAAGAAGCCTGCTGTTCTCTGCTCCCAAGTTCGAGCATGAGTATCCTTTCTGCTGGAGATGCGATACACCGCTTATCTACTTCGCAAGAAGCACATGGTTCATCGCCATGAGCAAGAAGAGAGACGAACTTCTCAAGTCCAACAACATGATCAACTGGATGCCTGAGACTATCAGGGACGGACGTATGGGCGACTTCCTCAGGAACGTTATCGACTGGGGTATCTCCCGTGAGCGTTACTGGGGCACACCTCTTCCGGTATGGGAGTGCGAGTGCGGCGAGCGCCACTGCATCGGTTCCATCGAAGAACTCAAGTCCATGAGTGACGATTGTCCGGATGACATCGAGCTCCATAAGCCTTATGTAGATAACGTTCACATCAAGTGCCCAAAGTGCAGCAAGCAGATGACCAGAGTTACTGAGGTTATCGACTGTTGGTTCGACTCAGGTTCTATGCCGTTTGCACAGTATCACTATCCTTTTGAGAACAAGGAGTTCTTCGATGCTCACTATCCCTGCAACTTCATCTCTGAGGGTATTGACCAGACAAGAGGCTGGTTCTACTCGCTCATCGCCATCAGCACTGTCCTGTTCGGAAGATCACCTTTCGAGAACTGTATCGTAATGGGTATCGTCCAGGATAAGGACGGCATCAAGATGAGTAAGCACCTCGGCAATGTAGTCGATCCTTGGGATGTTCTCGATTCCCAGGGCGCTGATGCTGCAAGATGGTATTTCTATACCGCTAACCAGCCCTGGCTGCCTTCGAGATTCTCCTTTGATGCAGTTAACGACGGCATCAAGAAGTTCATCGGAACATATTGGAATACATATGCATTCTATGTAATGTATGCCGACATCGATAATTTCGACCCGACCCAGCACACGCTTTCCAAGGAAGGTCTCTGCGCCATGGACAGATGGGTCCTCTCCAGACTCAATTCACTTATCAAGGATGTCCGCGAGAGAATGGATGCTTACGATATCTCTACATCCGCAAGAAAGATCCAGGACTTCACGGAAGAACTTTCCAACTGGTATGTAAGACGCTGCCGTGACAGATACTGGGGTGCTGATGAGACACAGGATAAGATCGATGCTTACATGACACTCTATACAGTACTTGAGCAGCTTACGAAGCTTTCCGCTCCGTTCGTTCCTTTCATTACTGAAGAGGTATATCAGAACATCGTCAGATCCGTTGATTCCGAGGCTCCCGTATCAGTTCACCTCTGCATGTATCCTGAGTGCGACGAGTCCCGTATCGATAAGGATCTCGAAGCTTCCATGGAACTTGTACAGAAGATCGTATTCCTCGGCAGATCCTGCCGTGAACAGGCTAACATCAAGAACCGTCAGCCTCTGTCTGATATCTATGTCGTTTCCGAAGAGACTTTGGACGAAGAGTACAGCGGAATCATCTTGGACGAGCTCAACATCAGAAATATCAAAGTCCTCGCAGATGCTTCAAGCCTTGTAGATTACAGTTTCAAGCCCCAGCTCAGGACTTGCGGAAGAAAGTTCGGCAAGAACCTTAATGCCGCTAAGGAAGTCATTGCAGCACTTCCCGGCAAGGAGACATATGAGGCTATCAAGGCCGGTTCCGTTAAGATCACTGTCGAAGGCGAAGAGTATGAGATGACAGAAGAAGATTTCCTCATCGAGACTAAGCAGCCGGAAGGTTTCTCGACTCAGACAGATAAGGGACTTACGGTATCTATCTCGACAGTTCTTACTGATGAACTCATCGAGGCAGGATTCGTAAGAGAGCTTATCTCCAAGATCCAGACACAGCGTAAGGAGACAGGCCTTGAAGTTACCGACAGGATCATCCTTGGTTATGACGGTAATGAAAAGCTTGCACAGATTATCTCAAAGAACAGCGAATTCCTTGCATCTGAAGTCCTCGCGACTGAAGTTAAGGCCGGACTTGGCGCTAACACAAAGGAATGGACCGTTAACGGAGAGAAGATCACACTTTCTATAGAGAAGGCTTAATAACAGATGCTGATCCAACTTATCAGATACGCAGGACAAATGACTCCGCAGCAGATGATCCTATCTGCTCTGCTGATGTTCTTCGCGCTCGCGCTGTCTTTTTCTGTCCATGAGTTCATGCATGCTTTCGTTGCTAACAAATTGGGTGACGATATACCGAGATTGCAGGGAAGAGTTACACTTAATCCTATTGCTCACCTGGATCCCATGGGTACGCTCCTTATCCTTATAGTTGGATTCGGCTGGGGTAAGCCGGTAATGTATAACCCGAATAATCTGTATAAGCTCAAGAGTAAGAGACTCATGAACATCATGGTGCATCTTGCCGGCGTTACGGGTAATTTTGTACTGGCACTTTTATCGATGATCATCGTAACCATTGTCATGATGCTGACCGGTACCAAGACTATGCTGCCGGCTATTGATGTTGCATACTATCTCGGTGCCGGCATCAATGGTGTGGGAGCACCTTTACCCGCTGTTGCGATAGTGTATGTCTTCTATTACGTCTATACATTCTCGATCATGCTCATGGCTTTCAACCTTATACCGATACCGCCGCTTGACGGTTCGCATGTGCTTATGGAGCTTCTGCCTTACAGAGTCAGATATTCCGATGGATTTATGAAGTTTGAGAAATTTGCTCCAATGGTACTGTTGGCATTGATCCTCATGGGGTCTTTCACTAATGTTGATGTTCTGCAGTTGATAGTCAATATCATTGCGTTCCCTGCGGAATTCGTAATCAGTCTTATCTGCGGATTTATAGGATATCTCGGCTACCTATGATTACTGATACCACAAAGCCGGCTGTCAAGTTCAGACACTTTGAAGGACCGCTCGATCTGCTCTTTCATCTCATCGAGAAGAATGACATCGATATCTACGATATTCCGATCGCTGAGATCACTGAGCAGTACATGGCTTATCTCGAAGGAATGAAGAAACTCGATATGGAGATCGCATCCGACTTCCTGGTCATGGGTGCGACTCTTGTTCATATCAAGTCCAAGATGATGCTCCCCGGATCCAAGCTTTCCGCTGAGGGCAGTGAGGGAGAAGATCCCAGAGAAGAACTCGTAATCTCTCTTATGAGATATAAGAGGTGCCGTGTTTTCGCAGGGGAGCTCAAAGAACGCCGCGAGAAGTATGACGGCATGCGTCAGCGCACTGCGATGACCGCTAAGGATCTTGGCATTGATATCGATCTGCCTGTACAGACATTTTCGGTGCCCGAATATGAAGAGGCTGTCGCTGCCGTATGTGCCCGTAATGATGTCAGGTTTGCAGACATCTCGAATAAGATAACGCATATCCTCAGACGTGACAGACTGTCTATCAAAGACAGGATCAAGTCGCTCTGGGCTACTGTGGCAAAGAAGGGAAAGATCATGTTCTCCGAACTGTTCAAGGGTAAGACGACAGAGAAGATAGACAGGATCGTAAGCTTCCTTGCCGTATTGGAACTTGTAAGAGACAACAAAGTAATCGCTACGCAGAAGGACAGTTTCGATGATATCCTCTTAGAGGAGAAGAAGGATTGATATGGCTGATGATTTTAAGATAACTTTGCAGGAACTCCCCGGCGCTATTGAAGCAATTCTTTTTGTGTCCGGAGACCCTGTTCATGCCGATAAGATCGCTGATGTACTGGATTGTTCCAAGACAGATGTGGTCAAGACTCTTAATGACCTGATGAAGCGTTATGAACAGAATCCCTGGAGCGGTATCACTATCGTGAAAGCGGAAGATTCTTATGTCATGATGACCAAGCCTTCAGAGAAGAAAGTCCTTGAGAGGCTCCTTGGACCCAAGACACAGGCACCGCTTTCTCAGGCTTCATACGAGACACTGGCTGTAATCGCATATAACCAGCCCTGTACAAGAGCACAGGTCGAGCAGGTAAGAGGCGTTTCTTCGGATTCCATCATCTCAAGACTGTTAGACAGAGGATGGATCGAGGAAGCAGGCAATCTCGATGCACCGGGAAGACCGGCGCTATTCAAGACAAGCAGACAGTTCCTTATGGAATTCGGCATAGAATCCGTTAAGGATCTGCCGCCTATGGAACTTATGAGCTATAAGACGATCAGAGATCTTGAAGAATCACTAAGAAAGGCAGCAGGCGGCGAAGACAAACAGCTTACTATCGACAGCCTGCTTACGGAGAATAAGGAAAACGAATCGGAAGATTCAGACGAGGCGGAAGAGAATCAGGATGGAGATAACTGAACTGATCGAGAATTCCTTGCCGACGATGAGCAAGGGCCATAAGGCAATAGCTAACTATATCCTTACCAGCTATGACAAAGCGGCATATATGACCGCTGCAAAACTCGGTGAGGTCGTAGGTGTTTCAGAGTCGACAGTTGTAAGGTTCACGACGGAACTCGGTTATGAAGGATATCCTGAATTCCAGAAGGCACTCAAGGAAGAACTCAAGTCCAAGCTGACTTCTGTCCAGAGACTTGATTTCGCTGAGCAGTTTACTGATGATTTTGACGCAGTGAGCGGCATCATGAGCCAGGATATCCAGAACCTCAAAGATACCCTTAATTCAATTGATGAAGCTGAGTTTAAGAAAGCAGTTGATTCCATCCTCAATGCAGGAAAGATATATATCATGGGCATCAGGGCATCTGCGCCTCTGTCCGAGTTCATGCATTTTTATCTTACCGTTCTTTTCGATGACGTAGTTCTGGTAAGAAGTACATGTACGAACGAGCTTTTCGAGCAGATACTGCCTATAGGCAAGGGTGATGTAATGATCGGCATATCATACCCGAGGTATTCCGCGCGTACGATCAACTGCATGAAATACGCACGCCAGAACGGTGCCACCACCATTGCCATCACAGACAGAGATGGAACCGCGATGACTGAAAACTCGGACATCAAGCTCCTTGCAAAGTCTTCGATGGCTTCTTTTGTCGATTCGCTTACAGCGCCGCTGTCGCTTATCAATGCGCTGCTCGTAACGCTCGGCATGCACAGAAAAGAACACATCAAGAGTTCCTTCGAGTCGCTTGAGACTCTGTGGGACCAGTACAGGGTTTATGAGACCGGAAGAGACAGAAAATCCGGCGAAGAAATATTATAAGGAGAACACTATGGGTATTTTTCAGATTGCAGTAGACGGTCCTTCAGGCAGCGGCAAGAGCACACTTGCAAAAGGAGTGGCAAAAGAACTCGGTATCATGTATCTCGATACCGGCGCAATGTACAGGACCTGCGGTCTTGCTGCGATCAAGCGCGGTATCTCTCCCAAGGACAACGACAAGGTAACCGAGATGATGTCCGAGATGAAGCTTGAAGTTAAGTTCGAAGACGGCATCCAGCACATGATCCTGGACGGAGAGGACGTAACGGGAATGATCCGCACCCCCGAAGTGTCCGTCGCTGCATCAGACATAAGCGCTCTTCCTGTCGTAAGGCAGAGCATGGTATCAATGCAGCGCGAAATCGCGAAATCCCAGAGCTTCGTTCTTGACGGCAGGGACATCGCATCCAACGTTCTTCCCAACGCGAAATACAAGTTCTACGTAACCGCCAAGGCTGAGACAAGAGCCGAGAGAAGACTTAAGGAACTCAACGAGCGCGGTGATTTCTCACAGACTTACGAAGAAGTCTTAAGGGATATCGAATACAGAGATGAGCAGGATACCAACAGAGAGTTTGCTCCTCTTACTCAGGTTCCCGAGGCTATCGTTATCAATACAGAAGATTATACGATTGAAGGCACCAGGGATTTCCTGCTCAGCCACATCAAAGAGGACTAAAGTGAAGGTAACCGTAGCCAAATCGTCAGGTTTTTGTTTCGGTGTCAAGAATGCCGTCGATACTGCTGTCTCTATAGCAGGTGATAAGTCTGAGAAGAGAAAGAAGGTCCTTTTAGGAGAGATCGTTCACAACTCGCTTGTAGTTAAGAACCTGACGGATGCCGGGTTTGAGATAATCGACAATGCTTCGGACATACCGGAAGGTTCCCTTGTTATCATAAGAGCTCACGGCGTAACACCGGAAGAGAAGAGGATCCTTCAGGATAAGAACTGCGAAGTCAAAGACTGCACATGTCCATTTGTGGATAAGATTCACAAGATAGTCCGCGAGGCAGCCGAAAACGGCAAGAACATCATCGTTACCGGTGGTAAGGGACATCCTGAGGTCGTAGGAATCTGCGCAGAAGCAGACGGCACGGGCGTTCAGGTGGCTGTAATCAGCTCTCCGGAAGAACTCGAAACTCTCTCTTTTCCGCTGTCTACAGCCATTTTGGTGTCTCAAACTACTTTCTCGAGCAATGTTTTCAAAAAAATTTGCGATAAAGTAGAAAATAAAATTGAAAATAATAATGTTTTTGATACAATATGTATTACGACTGAAAGTAGGCAAAAGGAAGCAGCTTCTCTGTCCGAGGCTTCCGATTCCGTTCTGGTAATCGGTTCGTCTCACAGTTCGAACACCAATAAGCTTTTTGAAATCTGCAAAGGTCGCTGTGTCAGAACGTATCTGATTAATTCCGCTTCTGAAGTGCGGGAACTTATTGCCAAAGGCAATATCCTTCCGGATGACAGAGTAGGGGTCATAGCAGGTGCGTCGACACCGGAAGCTATTATATTGGAGGTTGTTCAAGAAATGAACGAAGACGAGAAGATGACAAATCAGGAGCAGCTGGACCTGGATTTTGCGAATGCTGTTGAGGCACTTTCGCAGGTAAGGAGGGGCGCCGTTGTTAAAGGCAACATCACTTCAGCTGATGCCGATTATGTTTATGTAGACGTCCATGACAAATCCGAAGGCAAGATTTCTCGCAAGGAGTTCGAGTCCGATCCGGATTTTGACCTCGATGCGGCTATCGCAGAGCATGCCGAAGTAACAGTCAAGGTAAGAAGCATCAAGAATTCCGATCAGGGCAAAGAGATCATCCTTTCCAAGAATGATGTTGAGGCCGAGAAGGGCAGAGCCGAGATCGAGGAAGCTTTTAATAATAAGACACCTATTGATGTAGTAATCACACGTACAGTTAAGGACGGCCTTATCGGTACTTACAAGGGTGTTGATATCTATATCCACAGAACACAGATCAAGCGCGGCGAAGTCAAGGATCTTGCTCCCTATGTCGGACAGACTATGACAGTTGTCGTTACAAAGTATGACACAGAGAAGGGCAGACTCAGAATCTCAGGTTCTCACCGTACTTTCGTTGCTGACGAGAACAAGAAGAAGTCTGATGAGATCTGGTCTGAGATCGAAGAGGGCAAGCACTATAAAGGTATCGTAAGAAGCCTCGTTGATTTCGGCGTATTCGTTGATATCGGCGGTGTGGACGGACTCGTTCACGTATCTGAGCTCTCCTGGAGCCGTAACGCTAAGCCTGCAGATATCCTCAAGGTTGGCGACGAGATCGATGTTTATGTTAAGTCCTTCGATAAGGAAACAAAGAAGATCTCTCTCGGTTATAAGAAACTTGAGGACGATCCTTATTACAACATCGAGGAAAGGATCCCGATCGGTGCTGTCGTTAAGGGTACAGTTGTCCGCCTTACTAAGTTTGGTGCATTTGTTCAGCTCGAGCCCGATCTTGATGCACTCTGCCACGTATCTCAGATTTCTTCAGTAAGATTGGAGAAGCCAGATGACGTTCTTTCCATCGGTCAGGAAGTCATGGCTCAGGTTACTGAGATCGATACAGAGAAGAGAAGGATCTCCATCTCCATCAAGGCTGTTGCTCCCATCGATCCTGAGGGCGTAGAGGAAGCAGCACCTGCAGAAGAAGCTCCTGCTGAGGCATCTGCTGAGGAAGCAGCTCCCGCTGAGGAGAAGACAGAAGAGTAATTCTTCAGTTACTTAAAAACTTTGAATCCCCCGAACTTATTAAGTCCGGGGGATTTTTGTTATGCAATTGTATACCCAAAAATAATAAGTATTTACAATGGAATTTAACGTGTTAAAATATTTTAATATGTACAACTAGTATCTTCTGAGAGGTGTGGAGTATGCATTATACATTCAAGGATAGGTTTATCTCCGGTTGCATGAGCTTTGTTATAGCTGTTGTAGTCGCGCTGTCTTCGGCATTGCCCAACATTTTTTACAGTCAGACCGTAATGGCAGCTACTGTACCGCCTGTTCAGGATTCTGCCAGTGCCGTGAACTATGCAACCATCCTTGGAAGAGCTACTGACTTTGGTATTGTCGCCAATGAATTCCATCATGAGAATCATATGGAGACTACGATTGCCGTAAATGATTATTATCAGATCAACAGTAATGTTACTGATGTTGACTTTGTATCGGGTACAGCCCAGTTCATAGTCGCTCATGTTAAAGAAGGCTATTTTGCTCTTGGTTCAAAACAGGCTGCTACAACTTATAACATAGAAGCTTCTGAAGAACTGTATTATGCAGTTAATGAGAATGCAGCTGACAGCCCGACATTCGTTTATCCTATTCCCGAAAACAATAATTCAACGAAAGGAAAAGGCTATGTAGGCTTTTTCTGGATTGATTATGATTTTAAATCAGATAATACAAAGACATTGGATGTCTATCCTGTTGCTACATCAACTGTTGAGAATAACGTTAACAGGATTATCGAGAATATGCAGGAAAAATCTGCCGAGATCGACATGAAGGCGAATGATCCCGGATATGCAGTTAATTATCAGGATTATAAGACGGCTGATTCTGAATTCGTTTTAGACTTTATCCAAAACGGTAATGTATTCGCTAATAAAGTTATCTATATAAATGTGGATAGCAATCTGGCTTCTCAGATTGGCGAAGGAAAGCTTCATATCAAAAAAGATGCTTCAACAGTCATCTGCTTCAATTATCCTGAGACCGGAGCAGAGATTAAAGTCGGTAGGATATATGTGTGGGATAATCAAGAGAATATGTGGGTCTCATCTGTAACCGGAAGCAGTGGTGAAACAACTGCTGAAGGACATACCAATGACCAAACTGATGAACTTATTAATCAGAAGATAGTATTTAATCTTCAAACTACTGGTAAAGTAACACTTGATGCTGCCGGCGGCACTTTCCTTGTACCTAAAGCATCAAGCAATACGGAAGTTGTCGGTTCTAGCACCGGTTGGATCGTTACTGCAGGTTCCATGGTCAACCATGCTGAGTGGCACTATATCTATAAAGCTGTCAGCCAGGAAAGCATGAAGGATGGAGTGGGTCAGATCCACTTTGCTGCACGTAAAGCTTTTACACATGATTATGACGGCAAGAATACTCTTGAAGATAAGACAGTATTCTGCAGCAAAGATGACTTTACTTTTGCATGGTATGAGACTGACAGCAGTTATTCTATAACCGGATTAAGTCCGATCGATAATCCAAAGAATCAGGCAACGAATACAATTAAATTCCCGACTCTTACATTCTATACTGATGCCACCAAAGCAAATGGAGATACTGATCATTTAGTATTGGAAGGTCAATCAAAGGATTTCTATTATAAGGTAATTGAGACATCATCTGAGATATCGTCTATCAATGGTAAGCCGGTATCAGTATCTAGCGGATGTATCAATATTCATCTTACAGTCACGAACATTGGCGGCTTCCTGTCTTATACAGTTTCATCTGAGACAAGGCTTGGAGATAATTCAATTTACAAGAAGAATTCGAACGTCGGAATGTCAGGCGTCGAGTTCAATCTCGGTGCATTCTTCAATTTAATCGAAGATCAGAATAAGACTGCGATTGATATCGTAAAGCAGGATGAAACAGGCACGGCTCTTCCCGGTGCTCGTTTTGTGCTGACCGGCAAGACCGATTCTAACGATGATATCATCTTTAATCCTAGTCAGATCGTTTTGGGTGAAGGTGCAAAGTGCATATCAACAAGCACAAGTATAGAGTTTGTTACAGGTAATGAGCTTACAACCATTAAACATCTTGATGACGGAACATATACTTTAGAAGAAGTAGGTGCGCCATATGGTTATACAGTTGCGCCTGTTTATACCTTTAAAGTTGAAAGTGGCGTCGTAACGCTGATAAGCCCTTCTAATGGCACGACTGAAGCTGACGGTTCTTCTTTTACTTCAGCTGCAGGCTCTGATAATGCCAAGTTTACTTTGGTTGATAAGAAAGATTCGTCTACAGTCAAGTATACAAGTGTGGAGATAAGCAAAGTTATAACCGGTACCGGAACGGAACTTAAGGGTGCAAAACTGACTCTTACTGGAAAACTTGATAATGGTAATGATGTTGTTTTCAAAAAGGATCAGTTCAGTGGTGCATCTGACGCACAATACGTATCAGACGGTGATTCACTGACATTTATCTCCGGTTCTGATACCTCAATAATTATGGATCTTCCGGATGGTACATATACACTACATGAAGAGGTTGCTCCTTCCGGTTATGCTGTAGCTACGGATATTACTTTTACTATTACAGACGGAGTTGTCTCTGGAACTACTGTTAAAACGTCCACTGTAGCTGCCCGTAAAGTGGTAATGGAGGATGATGTATATCTCAATACTATTAAGTTTGCCAAAAAGGACGCGACCAATAACAGTGTAAGGATTGCTGATGTTTCGTTAGAACTTACAGGTCTTTCGACAGATGGTACCACACCCATCAATTTTACCGGTGTAAGTGTTACCGGTGCTAAGTCTTCAGATACATCTGATACTTCTGTTCTGAAGTTTGTTACAGATACTCAGGACATCTCGATTGCCGACCTGCCCAATGGTACATATACATTAACCGAGACATCATGCCCTGGAAACTATAAGATTGCTTCTTCGCCTGTATCATTTGTTGTGGCTGACGGCGTAATCACCACACAAAGCGGTATTCTGTCTGCTTCCGGTTCGAATCTTGTCATGTACGATGAGTCAAATAGTACCGGAACGATCTCACAGGTATATTTCAGAAAGTTAAATACTTCCGGAGCGTTTGTAAGCGGAGCTACTATTACTATTACCGGCAAGTATTCTACCGGTGCTTCTGTTAACCTTAGCGGGGTAACTGTTACAGGAGCTGTTAAATCTAGTTCAACTGTTGATTCGGTTACATTTGAAACAGGTAATGATTATGTATATATTAACAATTTGCCTCAAGGTGCTGTTTATACATTCGTAGAAACCAATACACCGGCAAATTATCTTACGGCTACGAGTGTTACATTCAAAGAGAATACTCAGAGCGAAGGCGTTGAACCCAACGGATTTAATGGTGGTAATTATGTATGGATAAGCTCTCCGCGCATCACAATGAAGGATGCAGATGCTTCAAATGCAGGTAAGATCGTTATAAATAAAACGATTGATGGTGCGGGATTATCCGATCTTGGTTCAATAACATTTACTGTTAACGGTCCTGATGATTACAATAGGGTAATCACAGTTGATGCTGCTTCTTGGGATGAAAACGGTAATACATACACGTACACACTTACTGATGGAATCGTTGCAGGTGCAGATTACACAGTAATTGAGTCTAATAATGGTTCTAACTCAAAATATGAATTGACTGCATCTACGGTTAATCCTGCCACAGGAAAAGTAACTGCAGCTGACGTTAATTCTTCAACTGAAGCTACCGTAGGATTTACTAATACTTATAGTATGATTCCGGGATCTCTGAAGATCACCAAGTCATTTGTGGGTGCAGAACTTGACAGTATTACAGGAAGCATCCAGATTACGATCAAAGATAGTTCCGATACTGCAGTTAAGACAGTATATCTGTCTGCAGACAACACAACGGATTGGAAGTATGAGAATGGTGCTTATGTATGTACCATTAGCAATCTTCCTGCAGGAACATACACTGTTGAGGAGACAGAGACTGCAAATGCAATTACAACAAAGATAGATGGCAGTGAGCAGACTTCAAAAGATGTAACAGTGAATTCCGGTTCTGTCGCAAGTGTAGCTGTCACGAACAACTATTCAACGACGCAGCCTACGGTAAC